>JBELAJ010000029.1:0-27137 GCA_049508935.1 Terriglobia bacterium
GCGCCAGGCCGCTGGGGCGGGCTCACGTACGCCATTCCGCCCAGAGGCCAGAGCAGGATCTCATTTGCCGTTCCTCCAACCTGCCGGCAAGCCAGCGCATGTCCGTACTCATGCAAGAGCACGATAAAAAAGAGCGCCAGATACTCCAGCACGTTCCAGGCTATGGAGGAATAAACCTTCGCTCGGTTGCTGATTTCGAACGCCGCGAACAGAAACCAGTACCAATGCAAGTACACATCAACCCCCGCGAAGCGGAACAAGTGAATGCTGCGGCGCCTGCTTTTCATGGCCAGCGATTATAAGAGGGGACGGGGTAAAGGTAAAGGACGCTGAAGCTTTGTGTTGCCGACTAAAAGACCTTGACAGAGGCGACAGAGGCTCGGGCTAATACGCAACAGCCAAAACTCCAATCACGATGCAGAGGATGCCCGTGAAGCCCGCGATCATTCGGATGATCTCGGCTGTAGTGCTGCCGTAGTCGTCGGCATGCGTGCCGGCCAATCTTGCCAAAAACAAGCTGGCGACGCCACAGAGGAACCACCCCCACCAGGGCAGCAGATTGACAATATTCATAATGAAAAGGATTATACCCTTTTTTGTATCTGGTAGATCTGATTCCGCAGTTCCCCATAAACACGGTGCTGGCGCTGCCTGCTGCCACGCCTAGACCCCCGCGAGGCGGGGAATGTGAACAGCAATCGGGCCAATTGAATTCCTGCTGTCCGGATAACTCCACGGCGCCTTCGATCTACATTTCGTGCTATTACAACTTCAGGCCCCGATGGCATTCATGCCGATTCCACGCTAAGATGGCGCGTCCGGGATTAGCCGGCAGACGGCCCTCGAGAGCAGTATTGTTTCTTCTCCAGTCAGAACCCTATTGAGGGAAGATGGAGCCATCGCCCAACGAACAACTTTATGCCTTCAAACCCCGGCATTCGTTTCTTGTGGGCGTCGATTCGGATGGCTGCGTATTCGACACCATGGAGATCAAGCACAAGGAGTGCTTCATCCCCAACATCATTAAGTACTGGAAACTCCAAGCTGTCTCGAAGTATGCGCGCGCCGCGGCTGAGTTCGTCAGCCTCTACTCAAAGTGGCGGGGGGTCAACCGCTTCCCTGCCCTGACGAAGACCATTGAATTGCTGCGCGATTGGCCGGAGGCCATGCGGAGCGGAGCAGCAATTCCGGATCTCACAAGTCTCCAGGCCTGGATCGATTCCGGCGCAGCACTGTGCAATCCTGCGCTTGAAGCGGAGGTTTCGAGAACCGGGGATCCGATCCTGAAGCAAGCTTTGGAGTGGAGCAAAGCCGCCAACCGCTCGATCGCCGATCGGGTCAAAGGCGTGCCTCCCTTCCCCTGGTTCCGCGCTTGCGCGGAGAGGCTTGCGCCGCGAGCTGACATCATCTGCGTGTCCGTAGCGGCAGGCGAAGTGTTGGAACGCGAGTGGCAAGAGCACGACATCGCCAAATACGCTGCCGTCCTTGCGGGGCAGGAAATGGGAAGCAAGAAAGAACACTTGAGGATCGCCGCGGGGGGCAAGTACGCGAAGGATTGCGTCTTAATGATCGGCGACGCGCCTGGCGACTTGGCCGCCGCGCGCGCCAACGGCGCCTTGTTCTTTCCCATCACCCCAGGATACGAAGAGCAGTCCTGGGAAAGGTTCTATCGCGAAGGCGTCGAGCGTTTCTTCAATCAGACTTACACAGGCAGCTACGAAGCCTCGCTCATCGAGGAGTTCAAGAAGTTGCTGCCCGAAGTCCCGCCGTGGAAGCGGGCAGTAGGCAGATAGGCAGGTGGGCAGGTCGGCAGATGGGCAGTAGGTGGCGTAAGGTAGGAAGCACCAGGCAATAGGCACTAAGAACTTGGCACTTCTGACTTCTAATTTCTGATTTCTGCTTTCTCAGGGTTCGATCTCCCCGATATTTCCCACGATCCGCGTGGGCTGATAGGGAAAGCGGCGGACATCTTCCTCGCGAGTGACGCCGCTGAGAACCAGGATGGTTTCCATTCCGGATTCGATTCCCGTAACAATATCGGTGTCCATGCGGTCGCCGATCATGACCGTCTGTTCGGAGTGGGCGCCCAGGTAATTCAAGGCAAGCCGCATCATGAGCGGGTTCGGTTTACCGACGAAAAACGGGCTGACTCCGCTGGCGCGCTCGATCAGAGCTGCCATAGCGCCGCAGGCAGGCACCATGCCGTCTTCCGCCGGCCCTGCCGGATCGGGGTTGGTGGCGATAAAATGCGCCCCGCTGCTGACCAGACGGATGGCCTTGGTGATCTGCTCAAAGTCGATGCTGTTGGTCTCGCCCAGGACAACATATTCAGGGTTGTGGTCTGTGATCACGTAACCCGCCTCATGAATGGCGTCGGTGAGCCCGCTCTCCCCAATCACAAAAGCGGTGCTGCCGGGGCGTTGCGAATGCAGAAACCGGGCGGTGGCCAGTGCCGAAGTGAAGATGTGCTCGGAGGGTATTTCCAGCCCGATCCACTGTAGGCGGTGCGCGAGGTCGCCGGGAGTGTAGCGCGGGTTGTTCGTCAACACCAGGTACTTTGCACTACGCTCCCGCAACCGAGCAATGAATTTCTTGGCGCCGGGGACGATGTTGGTGCCGGTAACGAGAACGCCGTCCATGTCCATTAAGTAGTTCTTTGGTGTGTCCATAAACACTCCAGGTGTCGGGTGCCAAGTGTCAGGTGTCAGTATACCGTGGTTTCTATTTGGGAGGGCTGGCGCAGATCGCAGAGTCCAAACTGCGGAGTCTGCGCCCTCCGCGTCTCAAAATTCGCCGTTTTGGAAATAGGCGTTGGAGATGTATTGGGACACCATTCGCTGGGTGTTGAAGAATGAACCATTGACGGCGATGGCGGAGCGCATAACCGCAGCGTAGGCTTTGGGCCGGCCGTAAAACATGGGAAGGATAATCATCTCCAGCTTGGCGTACAACGAAGAGGATTCCGTCTCGTCGTTGTCAGCGGTCTCGGCACCATATCCAATCGACCAGCCGGTAAAGCCCTCGAGACAACCTTCCACCCACCAGCCGTCGAGAATGCTGAAGCTCGGAACGCCGTTGAGCGCGGCTTTCATGCCGCTCGTGCCCGAGGCCTCTTGCGGCCGTTTGGGAGTATTCAACCAGAGGTCGACGCCGCTCGAAAGCAAGGGCGCCCACGTCCAATCGTAGTTGGGAACATAAACTACCTTGATCGCATCCTTGAGGACGTCAGCCGCCTGGAAGATCCGTCGGATGAGGTCCTTTCCTCCATCATCGTTCGGATGAGCTTTTCCGCCATAGATGACCTGCAGCGGGCCGACAGTTCGCGCGATCCCCTTCAATTGTTCTGGCTTGCGGAAAAGCATGTCCGCCCGCTTGTAGGTTGCCGCCCGACGGGCAAAACCGATGGTCATGACTTTCTCATCGAGTTGTACGCCGGTCCGTTTTTGGACTTCCTCGAGCAAGGCGTGCTTGGCCAAGGCGTGCGCGGAGAGAATCTCCTCGAGAGGAATGCCGATGGCGTAGCGAAGATAAAGATTGTCCCGCCGCCACTCCGGCATGTGCCGGTCGTAAAGGTCACGGAAAGGAGGCGAGGTCCAGGTAAGCCCGTGAACGCCATTGGTGATGGCCCGGACCGAATAGCTTGGAAACATGTGGCGCGAAACTTCGCCATGCTGCATGGCCACGCCATTCACATAGCGCGAACCCGCCAGAGCGAGGTAGGTCATGTTCAGGTGGCCGTCCAGGCAAGCGTTCAATGACTGGAGGGCCACCGCGTGGTCTTCGCCCAACACCTGGCGCACCAAGTCGATGGGAAACTGGTCGTGGCCGGCAGGCACCGGCGTGTGAGTCGTGAACACGCATTTATGCCGAACCGCGAGCAGGTCATCCGGCTTAGCCTCACGGATATTCCGGCCCGTCATACGCCGGCACACCAAGGCGAGCACAAGTAAAGCCGCGTGCCCTTCGTTCAGGTGATAACTGGAGATGTGGTGATGGCCGAGTTTGGGAAGAATGGCCACGCCTCCCATCCCCAACACTGCTTCCTGGCAAAGACGATAGTGAAGGTCGCCTCCATAGAGATGATCGGTCAGGGTTCGATCCCACTCCGAGTTCTCCGGCAGATTCGTATCGAGCAAATAAACCGGGAGGACGTCGCCCCCAATCCCCTCCACCAGATAGCGCCAGGCGCGCACCTTGATTTCGCGTCCCTCGATTCGGACGGAGACTGCAGGCTTCATCAGCTCGAGTTTTTCTTCCGGATTCCAGGTGGCAGGAGATTCACTCTGGTTTCCCTGCTGGTCCAGTCGCTGCGCGAAATAACCCTTGCGGTGCAGAAGACTCACCGCCACCATCCGCACGCCTAAATCGGCGGCAGAGCGCAACGTGTCACCCGCCAGCATTCCCAGGCCACCGCTGTAAGTGGGCATGGTTGGATCAAGGGCTACTTCCATGGAGAAATAGGCGACCCGCGAGGGCGTCGAAAGAGGAATCATAGGGTCCTCACTTTCTGCATCCGTACTCTAAACTTATCGGCCTGTTGTTAAATGTGCATGAACGTCTTGGGATACTGTGGTAATTTGATTCAACTGCAGCAAGGCCCGAAGAATGCGATTTCGGGTCGGGAGAATGCAATGGATTACACCTACGAAGATATTTCCAAAATGATTGACCACTCCTTGCTGAATCCGGTCATGACCGACGCGGAACTCGAGCGGGGATGCCGGGAGGGGGTGGATTACAACTGCGCCAGCGTCTGCATCATGCCCTATTATTTGAAGCGATGCGCGGAAATACTGCGCGGCAGCACGGTGAAGGCCAGCTCCACGATAGGCTTTCCGCACGGTGGGCATACCACAGCCATCAAGCTTGCGGAAGCCAAGCAGGCCCTCGAGGACGGCGGTGAAGAACTGGACATGGTCGTCAATATCAGCAAGGTTCTGAGCGGCGATTGGGCCTACGTCCGCCAGGAACTCAAGTCTGTCATTGACCTAACTCACGCCCATGGCCGAAAAACCAAGGTGATCTTCGAGAACTGCTACCTCAAAGACGAGCAGAAGATTCGTCTCTGCGAAATCTGCGGGGAGTTGGGAGCGGATTGGGTGAAGACCTCGACCGGCTACGGCAGCGGGGGCGCCACCCTCGAGGATCTGAAACTCATGCGGGCGCATTCGCCGGCGCACGTCCAGGTGAAGGCGGCGGGCGGCATCCGCGATCTGGACAAGCTGCTCGAAGTCCGCGCTCTGGGCGTCACGCGCGTGGGCGCCAGCCGGACCGCAGCCATCCTCGAGGAGTGCAAACGCCGGCTGCGGTAGGTGGTTTTCGATTTGTGATTTGTGATTTGTGATTTGCCATCTAAAACCCGCTGCGGCCTCGAAAATCGTCCTGTAAATGTCGTTTCCGCGAGGGCAGGACTCCACCCCGTTCAACTCGCCGCAGAGTGCGCGGACTCAGCCTGCGCCGGGAACCGGCCAATCAGAAATCACCAATCGCAAATCACCAATGAACCGGCGCCTGACACCTACTTCTTTAGCCTCTTGCGCTGGACCTCCAAAGCCTCCGGGGCGCGTGTAGCCATCCACTGTTCATACTTGCGGGAAAGCGTCTCGAGGTTCTTCCAGGTGAGCGGATTTTTGCGGGCCTCTCGAAACCCAGGCGCCAGTTGCCGGACTTTCTCCCACGTCAGCCACAGTTCTCCCGTGTTCTCGAAGAACAGATCTTCCTTGATCAGTCCGTGGTTGACCAAAGAAGCCGCCATATCCCAATAACTCACCGCCATGCGGAAAAGGGCGTTCTCTTCGGAGCCCATTGGATACTGCTTGTCGAAATCTTCTATCGAATCAGCATGAAACTTCCCGATCAGCCATTCGCGTGCCCGGCGCAATTTCTCTTCCCGGCGCAGCTCATAAAGCCGCAGCAGCAGCTCAGCATCATAATTGTCAGGACTCTCTCGCACTTCCACCTCCCTCGGCCGCTGAATTTCCATTTTCGGTCTTCGAATTTCGGTTTTCGAGTTTCGAGTCTTGAACCTCGAGCTCCGCCAACAACCTCCGAACTTCACTCTCGATCAGGCCGCGCACGTCCCGAAAATGCTCGAGGCCGAGCGAGAACGGATCAGGGATTTGCCACTTGACCAATCGCCCTTTGAAATCCGGCGGAAGCTTGCATTTCACTCCGAACCCCATTTCCACCACCACATCCATTTCGGAAACGGGCACATCCTCCAGACCCTTCGACCAATGGCCTTCGAGTGTGATCCCCTTTTCGCCCAGGACGGCGCGCGTGTCGGAGCTTATCACTCCCAGCGGATGCGTACCGGCGCTCGAAGCCTGGATCTTTCCGTCGCCAAGCCGATTGGCGAGCGCCTCCGCCATCTGGCTGCGACAGGAATTACCGTAACAAACAAAGAGAATCTTAACCATTTTCGAATTGCGTCATTGAGCCATTGAGTCAGTTAAACTGCCAGGCATGCGCACGACTCCCATGCTAACAATATCGCGCAACGCACCTGTCGATCAATGGCCAAATGACTCAATGATTCAATGACTCAATTTCTCGATGAAGTACCGATGGACCGATTCGTCCTCGGTCAGTTCGGGATGGAAGGTGGCGGCGAGGACGTTCCCCTGCTCAACCAGCACCGGCAGGCCATCGCAACGCCCTAGCACTCGCACTGCCTCGCCTACCCGGCGGATGATCGGGGCTCGAATAAAGACCATTTCCACCGGGCGCTCGGAGAGTGCGGGGCAATCGCCTTGGCGCACCGAACTGTCAACTTGCCTGCCGTACGCATTGCGTTCGATGGTGATGTCCAGGAGGGCCAATCGCTCCTGCGCGGGGTTCAGGACTTCCTTCGCAAGCAGAATCGCGCCCGCGCACGTTCCGAATACTGGTTGACCCGCGGCCACAAATTCCTTGATCGCTTCACCCATGCCTTCTTTCTCAAAGAATTTCAGCATGGTGGTGCTCTCGCCCCCCGGCATGATCAATCCGCTTACCTCAGCAAGCTGGCATGCGTGCTTCACCAACTTGTAAGGCGCCCCAATCCGTTCCAGCATCTTGGCATGCATGGCAAAATCGCCTTGGATGGCGAGTACTCCAATTGGTTTGTGGCCGTTGTTCATGGGTAGTCGTCAGTTGTCAGTGGTCAGTTGTCCGTTGCTCAAGCACTTGCCCCTCGATGGAGCTACCCTCGCCCCCTTGGGGGAGAGGGTGGCCCGCAGCCGGCGTTCTCATCAGCCGGGGCGGGCCGGGTGAGGGGGTCGTCATATTTCGCCGTCTCATCTTGGCTCGCCTTCCCAGTTGTTGTAGAATTCTCGCATGGCTCAAACTCGGCAGTTTCTCGTGAACCTGATCTTTGATCCCGAATACCACGGCTACGTCGCGGACGTTCCGCAACTTCCCGGCTGCATGTCGCAAGGAAAATCCGTTGAGGCGGCGCTGAAAAATGTCCGCAAGGCCGTGGCCGCCTACGTTAGTTCACTGCAGGGGCAGCCGAGTCAGCTCAAACCTGAACATACTCCGTAGAGGAGGCCGGTTCCGGCAACACGTCACCTCGTTCCCGCATGGCGGAGACGTGCAAACCCACAGCTTCGCGGATAAGCTGAAGGGCCTCTTCTCGCGTTTCCCCGACAACTGCGCAACCTGGCAGATCCGGCATGTACGCGCCAAAATTGTTTTCGCCCTTTTCGAGGATTACAACGTATCTCATCCCATCCGCCATGGCAGCAAAGGCGGCAGCTTTACTGCCGGACTCCAAAGCCCTTCGCGCCGCGCTTTCAACTTTTGACTCTCGACTTTCGACTCTCGACCGCCTACCACCCTCGCGTCTGGAGCAATTCCTTGGGATCGAGTTTCTGCACATCGAGGCCGCGCATGGCTTCGCCAACTTCTGCGGAGCATTCGGCCACGACCTGCGGTTCATTGTAATGCGTGGTCGCGCGCACAATCGCTTTGGCGCGCTGATCGGGGTCGGACGACTTGAAGATGCCCGAGCCGACGAAGACCGCCTCGGCCCCCAGTTGCATCACGAGCGATGCGTCGGCGGGAGTGGCGATTCCACCCGCGCTGAAATTGGGCACAGGCAGCTTGCCGTGCTCGCTGACCCACTTCACTAGGTCATAGGGCGCGCCGAGTTCTTTAGACTTGGCCATCAACTCTTCTTCCCGCAGCGTGGTGAGCTGCCGGATTTCGCTGGTGATAGCGCGCAGGTGGCGCACGGCCTCGACGATGTTACCGGAGCCCGCCTCGCCCTTGGTGCGGATCATGGCCGCGCCCTCGCCGATGCGCCGCAGCGCCTCTCCCAAATTGCGCGCCCCGCAAACGAAAGGCACCTTGTACGGCCATTTATTGATGTGATGCTCTTCGTCGGCGGGCGTCAGCACTTCGCTTTCGTCGACGTAATCAACGCCCACCGCTTCGAGCACCTGCGCCTCCGCAAAATGCCCGATGCGCGCTTTGGCCATTACTGGAATCGTCACGCCTTCCATGATCTCCTTGACGATCTTGATCGACGCCATGCGCGCCACGCCGCCTTCCTTGCGGATGTCGGCCGGAACACGCTCCAGCGCCATCACAGCCACGGCGCCCGCCTCCTCGGCAATCTTGGCCTGCTCTGTGTTGGTGACGTCCATGATGACGCCACCCTTGAGCATCTCAGCCAAGCCCACTTTCAATTTCATCGTTTGATCGTATTCCCACATTGCAGACCTCCTCGGTAGTCGAAAGTCGAGAGTCGAGAGTCGAAAGGATTTGACTCTTAACTTTCGACTGTCGACTTTTGACTGCTCACTACACCAAGTCGAGAGTCAAAAGTCGAGAGGTTTTGACTTTCGACTTTCGACTCTCGACTTTCGACTGCCCTTCACACCAACGCCACCCCTGCCCCTTCTGTCGAACGCTTTCGGCCGGTTCTTGCCTTACGGATTTCGGCCTTGAACAGGTCGCCCAAAATGCCGATTCCCTTTTCGATTTGCGCGTCGGTCGGGCCGGTGAAGCACAAGCGCAGCGCATTGTGCTTCGGATTTTGGAAATAGAAATACCTCGAAGGCGCGAAGATCACGCCCCGCTCGCGAGCTTTCACCAGAATCTCCGCCGTGTCGAGGTGAGCCGGCAGTTCCGCCCAGACGGACATCCCACCTTCAGGATAAACCACACGGACTCCCTCGGGGAAGTGTCGCGCTGCGGCGAGCCGCAAGACCTCCAGCTTATGCTCGTAGACCTTACAAATGCGGCGAATCCACTTGTCGAGCCAGCCGCGTCTCCCCAGCTCTTCGAGCACTGCCTGCCCCAGCAGGTTGGTGTGAAGATCGGCGCGCTGCTTGGCCCAGCGCAGGCGCTCGATGACCCGGCGCGACGCCGCTATCCAGCCCACCCGCAGGCCCGGGAATCCCACTTTTGAAAAACTGTCGAGGTGAATCACCAGGCCATTAGTGTCGAGTGCTTTCAAGGGGGGCAACTGCCGCCCGCTGTAGCGCAGCGCCCCGTAGATATCATCCTCCACGACGGGAACCTGGAAGCGCGCCGCAAGCTCGAGCAACCGCTTGCGAGCCTCGAGCGGCATGGTATTCCCCGTGGGGTTCTGGAAATTCGGGCTGCACAGAATCAGTCTTACCTTGGTCTGCTCGAGCACCGCAGCTAGAAATTCCAGATCCATCCCTTCTGCCGTAACCGGAGCGCCGATCAAGCGGGCGCCGGGCGACTCGAAAACATTCCAGAGCCCTGTGTAAGTGGGGTTCTCGGAGACAACCGCATCGCCGGGAGCCACCAGCGTGCGCCGAAGCAGGTCGATAGACTGCTGGCAGCCGTTGGTGATCACCAGTTCGTCCAGTTCCACCGGAATGCCGTCGCGCCGCAAGCGCGCCCGCAAGTAGCTCTTGAGCGGCAGGTAGCCGTCGCTCGAACCATACTGAAGCACTCGGGCCTCTTCACGGCGCAGCACGGCATCGGTGGCGCGCCGCACGAGCTCGTAGGGCGCCATTTCATCCGCGCCGTGGGCGGCGGCGAAGGAGATGATTCCCGCTTCATAAGTGCTGGCCATCAATCGCCCGAGGGAGTCGTCGCGCGGGTCCTCCGGAAAATAACTTTCCCAGAACACGTCGTTCCCTGCCGCACGACTGGGACGCGCTGTGGAACGGAGGGAATCGGCCAAGCTTGTGACAAACGTTCCCCGGCCAACCGTCCCCTGGATCAGCCCTTCAGCCTCGAGTTCAGCATATGCGTTCCCGACCGTCGTGCGATGCACGTCGAGACGCTTTGCCAACTCGCGGCTCGGTTCCAGCCGGTCTCCCGCCTTGAGCGCGCCGGAAACGATCCGGGCGCGCAACTGCTCGCGGATCTGCAGGTAAAGCGGCTTGGGCAAACTGGAATCGAGTGTCACCAGCACGGCAGCCAAACCTCCTCTGTAAGGTTACCAGACCAGATTAGGCCATTCGCGAGCCAATGTAAAGAGCCAAGCGGGCCAATTTGGGAACAGACCAAGAACAGGGGGCTAGGGACTAGGGGCTGGGGGCTGGGAAGAACAGTAGGCAGTAGGCAGTAGGCAGTAGCCAGTAGGCGGAGGGCAGTGAGCCGCAACCCTAGTCCCTAGTCCCTAGTCCCCAGCCGCTAGCCCCCTTGCAGAAACGGATTCGTTTCCCGTTCATCCCCAATCGTGGTTGACAAGCCATGTCCGGGGAAGACCGGCGTTTCATCGGGGAAAATCAGCAGCCGGTCGTGAATGGATCGCAGGATTTGCTCGTAAGATCCGCCCCAGAGATCCGTCCGGCCGATGCTTTGTTGAAACAGCGTGTCGCCGCTGAAAATCTTCTGGTGCGCACCGGGAAGGTGGAGGGAGAGGCTGCCGGGAGAATGTCCGGGTGTGTGCAAAACTTCCAATACGTAGGCGCCGAAGCGCAGCGCGTCGCCTTCTTTCAGCAATTGATCCACATTCACTACGCCCGGCGGCAGGATGCCCAACCATTCCGCTTGCACGGCCACGTTCTTGTAGAGCGGCAGATCGGCGGCGTGCATCAACACCGCTGCTCCTGTGGCGCGTTTCAGTTGCTCGAGGCCGCCCACGTGATCGATGTGCGCGTGCGTTGCGATGATGTACTTGGGGCGCAAGTTGTGCTTGGCCAGAACTTCCTGAATGCGGTCGGTCTCATCTCCGGGATCGATGACTACGGCCTCGCCCGTCTTCTCATCGCCCACGATGGAACAGTTACAAGCCAGCATCCCCACTGGAAGAATCTCGTGAATCATCCTCAGTCATCCTTCCTTTCGCTCTCCATTATTGTACCCGATCAATTACTCTGTAGGGCAACCCTTCTGGTGGTCCAGGGCGGCCACAAGGGCCGCCCCTACCACAATAGTCCAGCCCACTTGACACGCCAACGCCCTGTCTCTACGATGAAAGAGCTATGGAAGTGGACTTGACGCCTGACCTTGAAGCCAAGTTGACACGCCTTGCTGCTGAGCAGGGCCGCGACACCCGAGCGCTCGTGAGGGAGGCACTCGAACGCTTTCTGGACTACGACGAGTGGTTCGCGCGGGAAGTCGAGAAGGGATTAGCCGCCGCTGAGCGAGGTGAATTCTCCGAACATGCGGACATCGGCAGACTCATCGCTCAGCGATATCCCGGCTGATGCGCATTCGCTGGACAGACCCTGCCGCTCGCGATCTCACTCACATTTGTGACTACATTCATGATCATGACGCGCCGGCCGCCGCGCGTCGTATGGCCCTGACCATCTACCAAACCGTCTCCTCCCTGTCCCAGTTTCCCAATCTTGGCCGCTCCGGACGCAGGCCGAACACCCGTAAGCGTTAACCTAAAGACGTGGGGGCTACGAGAGCCGCGGAGCGGCGCCAGAAATTAGCCCACGGCGTAAGCCGTGGGACGGCGTGCCGCGTTCATATCCGTAGCCCCGGAGGGGCGACAGAGAAGCTGGCGCGCTATCTGCCGCCCCTCCGGGGCTAAGACAATTCCGGGGCCGCTCCTCGATCCCACGGCTTACGCCATGGGCTACTCTCTGTCGGTCCTCCGGGCCTCCGGAGGCGCCGGGGCTTCGATACCCTACTCGTGGTTTGTCCTGAAGTTC
This sequence comes from Terriglobia bacterium, assembly GCA_049508935.1. Classification (GTDB taxonomy): domain Bacteria; phylum Acidobacteriota; class Terriglobia; order UBA7540; family UBA7540; genus CAVROP01. The sequence continues at coordinate 12,078 of JBELAJ010000029.1, forward strand.
GAAATCCGTTATCATGGAAGTGTTCATGGCTTCCAAATCACATTCCCATCGCGCCGCGGCGAAAGCTGCGAAAGGGACCGCCGTCGCGCAGGTGAAGGCTTCCGTCAACACCGGTGACGGTTTAAATAATCCCGACCTCTACATTAATCGCGAGTTGAGTCTGCTGGAATTCCAAAGCCGGGTTTTGGAAGAGGCTGCGGACGCAACGAACCCGCTGCTGGAGCGAGTGAAGTTTCTTGCCATCCTCGGGTCGAACCTGGACGAATTCTTTATGGTTCGGGTGTCAGCATTAATGAAGCAAATTGCCAGCGGCACGGCAGAGGTCGGGCTGGACGGCCGGCCTCCCTCGGCGCAGCTTGAGCTGATCCGGGAAAAAGTTCGCCAGATTACGAAGCAAGCCCACGAGCTTTGGCGGCAGGAAGTTCGACCCTGTTTAGAGGAACAAGGCATCGCTCCGGTTGATTTGTGCTGCCTCGCTGATGACGAGCGCGCCGCTCTGGATGCCTACTTTTCGCAGCACGTGTTTCCCGTCCTGACGCCCCTGGCCTTCGATCCCGGGCGGCCTTTTCCTCACATCTCGAATCGCAGCCTGAACCTTGCTGTAGTCGTCCGCGACCCAAAGGGGGAGGAGCACTTCGCGCGCGTCAAAGTTCCTGACATCCTGCCTCAACTCGTTCAGATCACCGCGACGCGCGGGGATTCCGAGACGGCCTCCGCGGCGCCCAAGCCGTTCAAGTTCGCCTGGCTCGAGCAACTGGTCGCGGCAAACCTCGGCCTGCTGTTCCCGGGCATGGAGATCGTGGAGTCGTCGCCTTTCCGTGTGACGCGCGATGCGGAAGTGGCGATCCAGGAACTGGAAAGTGACGACTTGCTGGAAACCATCGAAGAGGCGATGCGGGAGCGGCGCTTCCTCGAGGTCGTACGGCTGCAAGTCGCCCAGGACATGCCGGACAAAATTCTCGATATCCTGACCAGCCAGATTGGAGTCAATCCTCAGGATGTATACCGCGTCAACGAACCGCTCGGAATGGATCGGTTTATGGAATTCTATTCCCTCGACCGGCCGGACCTGAAGGATAAGCCCTTTGTGCCGATGACTCCCGCCAGCCTGGGCGCGGACTGCGAGGGCGATCTTTTCAGCTTGATCCGTCAGGAGGAATTCCTACTGCACCACCCCTACGATTCATTTCAGCCCGTCGTCGAGTTCCTGCGCCAAGCGGCGCGCGACCCGAACGTGCTGGCTATCAAGATGACGCTTTATCGAGTGGGCAGGAACTCGCCGATCGTGGCGGCGCTGCTCGACGCCGTCGAGCACGGCAAACAGGTAGCCGTACTGATGGAATTGAAGGCCCGCTTCGATGAGGAGAGCAACATCGAATGGGCAAGGACACTTGAAGACGCCGGTGTGCACATCGTCTATGGCATCGCCGGTATGAAGGTGCACAGCAAGATCGCACTCGTGGTCCGCCGCGAGGGCGACGTGATTCGGCGCTACGTGCACTTGGGTACCGGCAACTACAACCCCATCACCGCCCGGCTTTACACCGACTTGGCTCTGCTGACCTGCAACGAACAGATCGCCGCCGATGCCACCCTCTTCTTCAACGCCCTGACGGGCTACGCGGCGCGGCAGGAACCGCAGAAGCTGCGTGTCGCTCCCGTCAATATGCGCGAGAAGCTGGTTGAGTTGATTAGCCGGGAAATTGATCACCAGAAGGCCGGGCGGCCGGCGCGGCTGGTCTTCAAAGTAAACGCGATCGAAGACCCTGGCATGATTCACCTGCTTTATCAGGCTTCGCAGGCGGGAGTGAAGGTCGATCTGCTGGCGCGGGGCATTTGTTCCCTTCGTCCCGGAGTGGCGGGGGTGAGTGACAACGTCCGGGTGATCAGCATCGTGGGACGATTCCTGGAGCACAGCCGGATTTACTACTTTCAAAATGGCGGAGCTGAGGAAATCTACTTGGGCAGCGCCGACCTGATGCACCGCAATCTGAGCCACCGCGTGGAAATCATATTCCCGGTGGAATCACCTCGTTTGGTCCGGCGTTTGAAGGATATCCTCGACATCTACCTCTCCGACCAGGCCAAAGCGCGCTACCTGCAGTCCGACGGCAGTTATGCGCGCGGCCCAAAACACGAAGCCGCCGGCGCAGTCAGTGCCCAAACATCATTCATTGGCCTGGCGCCTGTCGAGGAATCCGCATGAAATGGGTGGTCGTAGGCGGGCAGGCTCGCAAGGTCGGCAAGACGTCGGCGATCGCCGGGTTGATCCGGGGGCTAAAGATGTTCGCCTGGACGGCGGTTAAGATTAGCTATCACACCGATAAGGCCGACTCGCAGGATGCGCAGGCGGCGGATGAACTTCCGGCGCATCTCGATTTCTTGCTAAGCGAAGAAAGCGACGCCAAAGGAAGCGGCGACACGTCGCTGTACCTGGCGGCGGGAGCGCGGCGCGCGCTGTGGCTGCGGGCCCGCGGCGAAGGGTTGTCTCGAGCCGTGCCCAGCCTGCTTGGCGCGCTAGAGGGCGACGAGCATGTGATCGTCGAAAGCAATAGCCTGCTGGGCTTCCTCAAGCCGGCTGTCTTTCTTATGGTGATTGACGAGTCAGGCCGGGACGTAAAAGCTTCAGCCCGGCAGTTTTTAGCATGCGCGGAGGCGTTTGTCGCCGTGAGGCCTGGTCTCGCGCCCTCCGTGCGGCCGGCAACGATACTGCCAGTTCCCGAAGACAGACCGGTCTTTCCGGTCTCGGCGGGCGAGTGGTCGAGTCCAGAGCTTTGCCGGTATGTCAGCGAACGGCTCGCTTCCGTGCGTGGCGCTGACCTTTAGAGCCTGCCCAGAGCGGAGCGAAGGGTCGGCAAGTGCCGACCTGAAGGTCAGCGCGACTCGACCTCGTAGGGGCGGCCCTTGTGGCCGCCCAGAACACAACTTCCGTGGCTTCCCCACAGGGGGCTACAAAGGAGCACCTATGGCGGCATTGAGCAACGCAGAGATCGTGGAGAAACTAAAGAGCATGCCGGAATGGTCGTTGGCGGGCAACGAAATTCACAAGAAGTTCACTTTCAAATCGTTTATGCCCGCCATCGCATTTGTGAACAGGGTCGCTGAAGCTGCCGAGCAGGCCAACCACCATCCGGACATTACCATCAATTACAGCCAGGTAAGCATCAGCCTCTCTACGCACAGCGAAGGGGGGATCACGCAAAAGGACTTTCAGCTTGCGGAGGCCCTCGACAAGATTTATTCGGCTCGAAGCTGAGAAGTCGAGGAGTTGCAAAGTCGAGGAGTCCAGAAGTTGAGGAGTTGAGAAGCCTGAAATGCCACCCTCAACTTCTCAACCCCCGAACCCCTTGTCTTCACAACTTCTTCACTCCTTGACTCCTTGACTCTTTGACCGGCTAGCTCTTCGACTCCTTGACTTCTCGACTCCTCAACTCCGCAATTCCTTGACTCCTCAACTCCGATGCGCATAGAATCCCCGTGACTTTCATTGAGGAAAAACTGATGCCCACTTTCCTGCAATGGGTCCACGTAACTGCGGGTGTCATGGCCGTGGGTGGGATGGCGTTCCTGCTGTTCGTCGTGACGCCCAAACTCGGTGACTTGGAGCCTGCACAGCGCGACCGGTTGATCAAACAGGTACTAGCCCGATTCAGGTGGGTACTCTGGCCTTCAATGGCGGTACTGCTGCTTTCAGGGCTGTACAGCGTCCGGGAGTACTACTGGGAAGTCGCATGGGGCAAGTCCTGGGAACTGTTGACTATAAAGATCGTTCTCGCCTGTATCGTCTTCGTCATTGCACTGGGCCTGACACTTCCCTTCAAGCTATTCGATTGGGTGCGGGCGCGGCGGCAAGCCTGGCTGGCGATCGCTGTGGGCCTTGCGGTTGCGATCATTTTCATTTCCGCGTATTTACGCCGCTAGCCCAGGCTCTTCACGACACCTTGGGGAGGGCGGGGCTTCAGCCCCGCCGCTGCGAGCCCTTGTTGATGGTTTCCCTTTCCTGCGCGGGGCGCGGGACAGTACCAAGAATTGGAGCCTCGATTTTGGCGGAGCTGAAGCCCGCCCTTCAGGTGTGGTTCAACTGCGGAGGGGACGGCGGCGTGAAGTCGGGCTACTTCGCGGAGGTATGGAGGACGGCCTCTTTGAAAGTCCCTCGCTGCTGCATAATCTTCTTTTGCAGCAACACGATAGACTGCAGTAGCATTTCAGGCCTGGGAGGGCACCCAGGCACGTACACATCCACAGGAATGAACTGATTCACGCCCTGGACAATCGCGTAGTTATTGAACACTCCGCCCGACGTGGCGCAGGCGCCCATCGAGATGACCCATTTGGGCTCCGGCATCTGGTCGTAGAGCTTCTTAATTACCGGGACCATTTTCTGGGAAACCCGGCCCGCCACAATCATCAAATCCGACTGCCGCGGTGAGCCACGAAAGACCTCCGCTCCAAATCGGGCGATATCGAACCGGGAGGCCGCGGTAGACATCATCTCGATGGCGCAGCAGGCCAGACCAAAACTCATCGGCCAGATCGACGACTTTCGCGCCCAGTTCACGGCTTGGTCCAACTTGGCGAAGATCAGACCTTCAAAACCCGAAGTTCCGTTCGTTGGCATTATTCGTTAGCCCCTCAACCATTATGCCACCTTCGACTTGCGGATTCAATGGTACGTAGGGCAGTTTAACTTCGCCGTATGACGGCCTCACGAACCAGAAGACGGATCTGCAAGAACGCCGTACATTTCGGGCCGGCGCGCAGAAATGCGGTCAAATTCCCATTGTCCCGGCACCCTAACCACCCGATTGCGGTCCGCCCCCGCCAGGTCAAGGTCTGCAAGCAGGACAGTCTCTTCGGTTTCACCCGCCTCGGCCAGCGTCTTGCCCGTGAAGTCCACAATCTGCGAGTGGCCCGCGAAGCGGAATCCACGCTCTTCTCCCACGCGGTCCGCCGCCACCACGTTAAAATGGTTCTCAGATGCCCGGACCTTGGGAGTATGCTGCCAACTATCTGAGCCTATGGGCCAATTCGTCGCAATCGCCAGGAGTTGAACTCCCTTGAGTTTCAATACCCTGCCCGCTTCCGGGAAGCTGCAATCAAAGCAGATATTGATCCCGAGCTTGCCGTGCGCTGTCTCGAAGACAGGGAAGGGCTTGTCGCCCGGGGTCACGAACCGGTCGATTCCCAGGTAAGGAAGATGTAGCTTGCGAAACGTCCCGGCAATACCCTGAGGCGTCACCACAAGCGCGGAATTGTAAACTTTGTCGCCGTCGCGCTCGAGCATGCCGACTACGGCAGTACAGTCAAGCTTCAGTGCTGCTGCCGCTAGCGCTTCCGAGGCAGGGCCGGGCACCGGTTCGGCGACCGGGGCAGCCTCCTCCAGGCTTGTGAAGCAATAGCCCGTGAGCGCGCATTCCGGGAAAACCACTATCCCCGCGCCGGCCTGAGCTGTAGATTCCAGGCAATCAAGGATTTTCTCCAAGTTCCTTTCTTTCTCCAGAATCTTGATGTCCATCTGCACCGCAGCGACTTTCATGAGCCCTCCCCGGAAGCGGAACTGCGAAATTCGAAAATCGAAATCCGAAAGTCGGATCAGTCGACTGTCGACATTGGCTTTTTCGAGTGTATCACGAGGCTTTCCGCGAAGTCCTTGACAAAGAGTTTTGAAGTGTGAGTAAATTTGTCCGACCGATAGGTCACGCCCCGGGATTCTTCCTGGCGTGATCAATGCTACACAATTCAAAATCCTATTGCATGGAGGAACTATGACGAAAAGACTCACAATATGGGCGCTAGGACTGGCAGTAGTGGCAGCAGCCTCTTTGCCACTGGTCTTTCACGCGCAGCCGAGGTCTCCGCAGCCCGCCGCAGCCGCCGCAGCCGCGCCGTCTCCGGTCCCGCCAGCAGCAAGTCCGGCCCCCCAACATCATCCGCGGATCGATGCAGCCATCCACCATCTTGAGGAAGCCAAGCATGAACTCGAGGCAGCTCCTGAAGAGTTCCACGGTCACCGTGTGAAGGCGATCGAGCACGTAAACCATGCGCTTGAGGAATGCCACAAGGCGCTTGAGGCGGGACCAAGATAGACCAGGCGGAAGGCCGGGTGACCGCCTGGCCTCTTTCCGGCAGTCCTAAGTTGTCGTAGGTTCGTCCCTTGCACCAAGAGGGGATGCGGCAAACCCGAGTGAGCCCCATCCCCTTTCCCGCCCTTTCCCTGCCACTCCTTCTCTGCCAACCGCCGAATTGCAAGTGGCGCGCTGATCTGAAAGTAGCGCTGGCCTTCAGACCAGCATTTGCCGACCCTTCGCTCTGCTCAGGGCAGGCCCTGAAGGTCGGCGCTACAAATCCAATTAGGGCTGCCTCCCAATCTAGCGCTTGACAATAGGCGAATAAAAAGCGAAACTATCTCCATCCTAACGTTTGAGGTGTCAAATGGCCTGTGCACCGATAGTTCCCGCTACGCCCGTTTCGCCAGGGCAATTAGTAGGCATCGCCCGCATGGCCGCCGAAAGTCCTCGGGTGCGCGAGCGCGCTGAAGTCGAGTACTTCGCGCTTCCCTGCCGCTCCGCGCTTAACCGCGAATCGAGCGGCCGCATGCCTTTCGCGTGGACGCTCAACCCTTACCGCGGTTGCGAATTCGGCTGCAAGTACTGCTACGCGCGCTACACCCACGAGTTCATGGAGATGTGGGACGGCCTGGATTTCGAGCGGAAGATTTACGCCAAAGAGGAGGCGCCGGAACGATTGCGGGCCGAACTTCGCCAAGCCAAGGACAAGGGCTTGCCTATTGCCCTCGGTACCGCGACCGATCCCTACCAGCCGGCCGAAAAACAGTTTGAGATTACCCGAAGGATGCTCGAAGTCTTCCTGGATTTCGAAGGCCTGGACTTCGCGATAACCACGAAATCCGTCCTGATTCTGCGCGACCTCGACCTGTTAGTAAGGGTCTCCTCCCGGCATCGCTTCAGCGTCCACATGACCGTGACCACAACCGACGAGCGTCTGGCGCGCCTGCTCGAACCCAAGGCGCCGCCGCCGGCAAAGCGACTGGAGGCGGTGAGACAACTGTGTGAGGCCGGGATCCGAGTGGGCATCAATGCCATGCCCATCCTGCCTGGATTAAACGACTCTGAGAAATCGCTTGGTGATTTGGCGCAAGCCGCGCGCCGGGCGGGCGCCAAGTTCCTTTACGGGAATATTCTCTTCCTGACCTCCTCCGCCATGAGGCAATTCATGCCGTTCCTCGAGGAAGAATTTCCGCGCCTTGCCAATCGCTACCGGAAACTCTACGCGCACTCGGCGTATCTGAACGGCGAGTACAAAGAAAAAATGACAAAACTGCTGACTGAACTCCGGACCCGCTACGGTCTTGACGGAAACCGGGGCGAACCGCCTCCGGCAGCCAGGCACCCGCAACTCTCCTTGCCGTTTGGGACGGTGGCCGAGAACGCCATATCGACGCGACACCTCACTCCTTGTGCATAGCAGCGAAACCCCATTATTCACCGCTTGCCTCGGTTCGTTTTGTGCTTTGAGGAAGACGAGAGCGAGGATTACTCTTGACGTGCGGTTCACAGGAGACCTCGGGAAACGCGCGCATGAACTTTCGGGCGATGCCTTACTGCATTAAAACGAAAGAACTTAGGGCAAAGTGGCGGCTCGGGCTAGGATTTTGGGGGCATCATCCGGGCAAGTTGCTTTGGCCTGTCCACCGCGCCAATCCTCGCACTTTTGAGCGATTATGCTCGTTTGGCATTGAAGGGAGGAACGCACTATGAGCATCGATTGTGAGGAACGTGGTCCGCGTCTGAACCTGGACGAGTTGCGAGCTGCTGCCGCCGAGATGCGCGCCCTCGATATTATCGACATTTTTGCCGCGGGCTCCGGGCACCCGGGCGGCACACTGTCGATCATGGATATCGCCGCGGCGCTCTACCTGCGGGTTTTGAATCACGACCCAAGCGATCCTGCCTGGCCGAAACGCGACCGGGTTTTCTGGTCCACCGGCCATAAAGCGCCGGCGCTCTATGTTGCCCTTGGCAAAGCGGGCTACTTCCCTCTGGATGACACTGTCCTGCTGCGCCAGCTAGGCTCGGGCTTCGAGGGCCACCCCAATTGGCTTGAACTTCCCGGGATCGAAGTTTCCAGCGGTTCGCTGGGGCAGGGACTGGGAGTCGCGGTGGGCAACGCGTTGGCGGGAAGACTGCTGGGCAAGCCCTACCGCGTTTACTGCATCATGGGAGACGGCGAGCAGCAGGAAGGCAGCGTGTGGGAAGCGGTGATGGCTGCCGGCCATTACAAACTGGATAATCTCTGCGGAATTATTGACAAGAATGATCTCCAGATCGACGGCCGGGTGCGCGACGTGATGAACATCGACCCCCTGGCGGAAAAGTACAAAGCCTTCAACTGGAATGTTCTCGAAATCGACGGGCACGACATCGGGCAGATCCTCGCGGCCTTCGAGAGCGCGCGCGCGGCCACAGGACAGCCGACCCTCATCATTGCCCACACTGTCAAAGGCAAGGGCGTGTCATTCATGGAGAACGAAGCGGGCTGGCACGGCGTGGCGCCGAATCGCGACCAGTTCGAAAAGGCCATGGCGGACCTGGCGACGCCCTCCGTTCCCGCCGAGCGGGTTGAAGCTTTGCTTGAGAAAGCCGCCGACTACGGCGCGGAGGTCGCTCTAAAGGCAAGAGGCAAGCTTCCAGCCTTTCGCCGCGATTATTGGTGGAACGCGGGGCCGTCCATGAAGGTGGATATGGAGCCCACTCGCATGGGCTTCGGGCGCGGCCTCGAGAAGTGCGGTGATGACGAACGCGTGGTGACGATACATGCGGATATTTCCGGGTCCATCCGAATCACTGATTTCGAGGCCAAGCACCCCGAGCGCAAGCCTCGCGTCTTCAGCGTGGGAATCGCCGAACAAAACATGATGGAAGTGGCGGCAGGACTGGCGAAAGAAGGTTTCATTCCTGTCACCGGGACCTACGGCGTGTTCGCTTCGGGCCGCTGCTGGGACCAGATCCGCACGACCATTTGTTATTCAAACCTGAACGTGAAAATCGCGGGAGCGCACGGCGGCATCTCCGTGGGCGCGGATGGGGCGACGCACCAGGCGCTCGAGGAATTCTCACTGATGTGCGTCCTGCCGAATATGCACGTGGTCGCGCCCTGCGATGCGCTCGAGACGGAGCGCGCCACGCTCTTCAGCCTGCTGGATCTGAACGGGCCGGCGTACATTCGCTACGCGCGCGAGGCGACGCCGGTGGTGACCACTCCCTGGACCCCCTTCCGCTACGGTGTGGCCAATATCATCCGCTATCGGGGCGAGACCCAGCGATTCCGGGACGCCTTCGAGACTATCCTCTCCACCCAGTACACGAGCGAGCACGAGGAAGTTTCCATCATCGCCTGCGGCCCCATGGTGCCCGAGGCCATGCGCGCCGCCTGGCTGCTGCAGGAGGAATACCGGCTCGAAACACGAGTTATCAACATGCATACCGTGAAGCCGCTCGACGTGGGCGCATTGGTGCAGGCCGCCGAGCAAACGCAACTGATCGTCACCGCCGAAGAACACCAGGTGGGTGGATTCGGGAACATCGTGGCGGGCGCCATCCTTCAACACCGCAAGAATTACCGGCACCCGCTGCTGTTTGATATGGTGGGTGTCCAAGATCGCTTCGGACTCTCCGGCAAGCCCTGGGAACTGATGCAGGAGTTCGGCCTCAGCGCCGAACACATCGCCGAGCGCGTCTTGCACCTCCGCGAGCGCTGGCTAAGCCGCGAGGAACACGCCAAGGCGGCGTGATAAGCTGTTCCGCTATGTTACGAACGTCAGCCCTCTCCCGTGGGGAGAGGGTGTCGTGATCCGGCGTTTTCATCAGCCGGAGCATGACGGGTGAGGGGTTGCTTCCGCAGACTGAAGCAGAATCAAGCTAGGATATTCCGTGCGCACGATATGGAAGTAGCTGAATGCTTCTTCGCCGAGTGCATTTAAGAACGCAATCATTGCTTGATTCAGGTTCGCAATCCTAGCATTGGCAGAAAGCGTCACAGCACGTGTCCTCCTTGTACGAACTCGCTTTCCCCTATCACAGGCCCATCATACGTCAGTTGGTTCGGCAGCAACACGACTTCCACCCACTACCAAAAGCCGCTACTCTGACGAGCCGTGGTAAAATGGATGCATGGCGACGGTAACGTTTGACCGAATTACAGTTGACCCGCAGCAGTGCGATGGCAAGCCCCGCATTCGCGGTCTGCGCATCCCCGTTCACCTGATCCTCAGACTCCTGGCCAACGGGAAGACCTCGGCTGAAGTCGTCACCTCCTACCCGGAACTCGAACCGGCTGACATCCAGCAAGCCATGGGTTATGCGGCTTGGCTGGCCAGCGAAAAGACCGTCATCGTGACGGCCCCTTCCAAGTGAAGTTCCTCGCCGATTTGCGCAGCACCGGGAACCGCCCTCCCATGTGTTAGCTCGATCGGTACAAGTGAGGCCCGCTTGCCGGGCGGATGCCCGGCTTTGGAGTGCGGCAGCTTGCTGCCGCTTTCCCCGGCGCGAGCAAGCTCGCGCCGCTGCGGTGAGGTTCTCAATCCCGGCCAGCAAGCTGGCCTGAGTAAAAGCGGCAGCAAGCTGCCGCACTCCAGAGCGCCTGCGGCGCCCTCCCTTAGTTATCACACAGACCCGGGGGGAGAGAGCTGGCGATCCGTAGGGGTCAATGGTTGATGGTTAGGTTCTCAAACAAGAACAACCCCGACTTCCCCGCCACGACAATATCCAAATCGCCGTCGCCGTCGATATCGACCACGGGGATCTGCATACCGCCGCCGGTGCGGCCGCCGTAATCGATGACGTGGCGCCGCCACTGGATTTCGGTTCCCACCTTGATAGGCTCGTACCAGTAGATCCCGAGGGGTTCGCGGCTGCCGGAATCGTGGCCGTTGTGGGCGAAGTAGCGCTTGCCGGTGACGATACCGATGTGGCCGTCGCCTTTGAGGTCAACGAGGGTCAGGGCATGCGCCTGCGACCAGCTATCGTCGATCACGTGCTTCACCCAGGTGCGGTAGCCTGCTGAATCCTTCTTCTGCTCATACCAGAAAATTCCGTAGCCATGGCCGAGTGAAGTGACAAGATCCGGTAAGCCGTCGCCGTTCACGTCATAGACGTAAATGAATCCCGTGGCGCCGAGATCGAATTCAGGATGGAAAATCCACTGACCGTTGCGGGGATCGGGCGGCGCTTCGAACCAACCCTTGGGGGTGATGATATCGGTTCGCCCGTCGCCGTTCACGTCTCCCGCGCCGATGCCGTGGCCGTAACTCTTTGGGCTCACGACATGCGGAATCCAGGCCTCTTCGCCACCTTTGCCTGACAGCTCGTACCAGGTGAGCGGGAACTTCTCATCGCCAAACTGGGGCAGGAGTTGCTGCGGCTTGCCGGTGTTGAGAATATCAACCAGGAAAGCGAACTCGACAGGAGAGCGCGACTCGATGACGTGCTTCTTCCAGGGCCCGCCGGTTGTGCCGGGGTTCTCCCACCAGGTGAGCGGATCAGTCCAATACGAGCAGCTCACGATGTCCGGATAACCGTCCCCATTCACGTCGATCGCCAGGTCGCTGAGGTCTTCAAGGTAGAAATCCGTATAAGGCAAGCTGCGGAACTTGTGCTTGATCCAACGCGGCCCTTCGCCGGGCGCAGCGGGCGGCGCCTGCTCGAACCAGTTTTCCCCGGAGACGATGTCCAGCTTGCCGTCGCGGTTCATGTCCACGATGGCCACGGTCTCACTGGGGCCCAAGTCGATGGTGTGCTTGCGGAAGGGGATCTCGTCGGAGCCTTGCGCGCCCGCATGGGGAACAAAGTAAAAAGCCGATGCGACTGTCAGCCAAAGCGCGCCGAGTAGAAGCAGCCGCACTCCTACTCTTTCGAGGCAGGAGCTGTTAGGAAGGTGAGCATTCATGGGGCCTCCAATGTCAGTCGTCAGTGAGACCATGAAAATGCGCGAAGCGCCTTGGAGTGCGGCGGCTTGACGCCGCCTTTGTACTGCGCCGACCGAGTCCCTTGCGAGAAAAGCGTTAGAGGGAGACGCCGGTGTGTCGTGCAACTCCCCGTCCCGAGCCAATCCCAAGGCGGCGTCAAGCCGCCGCACTCCAAGGTGCCTTCGGCACACAGGTTTTCAGAGCAGCCGAGGATCCCTGAGGTCCGAGTAGCCGACAAACTGCGGAGATTCTTCGCTACGCTCAGAATGACACATAGGTGCGGCCGCAAGGGACTGCGGGCAACTGACAACGGACATCGGACGTTCGCCCGCACCTGGCACCCGGCACCTGAAACCTGTCACTTGATCCCCAGCCCCCCGGCCAGGCGTCGAATAAAGCGCAATCCCTGCTGAGCCAACTCATCGCCGGAAGGCGCCATGTCGCGCCAAATGGCTGCGGCAGCGGCCAGGTCGGGCTCCGGTTGCGCGAAAGACTCAATGGTCATCCAGCCTTTATAGCGGATCGCCTTCAACACCTTCAGCACGCCTCGCCAATCAACATGGCCGCTGCCGGGAATGCCTCGGTCGTTTTCGGAGATATGAACATGCCCCAGCTCCTTGGCGATCGAGCGCAGAGCTGCCGCCGGATGCTTCTCTTCGATGTTGGAGTGGAACGTATCAAAGTGAATCTTGACGTTCGGTGCGCCGATATCGCGAACCAGGCTGGCCGCGTCCTCGAGCGTGTTAAGGAAATAAGTCTCGAAGCGATTGAGCGGCTCGAGGCAAATCATCACCTGGCGCGTCTTGGCGTGCCGGGCCACCGCTTGCAATCCTTCGATGGCCCAATTCCACTCCTCCGCAGTGCGGCGGCGCCCGGTCATAACACCCAATCCCGCATACATCGGACCGCAAACCAGCCGCGCCCCAAGCTCCGCCGTGCGGTCCACGCAGGTTTTTAGAAACTCCACACCCCTGGCCCGCACCTCGGCCTGGGGACTCACCAAATGGCATTCGCGCGGCAGAACGCTGCAGGCGGTGCATTCCAGGTGATTGGCCTCCAACATTCGCCGCACCGCAGGTATGTCCGCCGGTTCCTGCGGAGAGAGAAACAGTTCAACTCCGTCAAAACCCCACGCCTTGATGCAGGAGAACAACGCTTCGTGGGTTTCGTTAACGCGCGTCGTCCAGACCATTGTGTTGACGCCGTATTTCATAATCGTCTCCTTCGAGTGGGATGGCTCACCGTCCGTGCGGGCTGTGCGTGCTGCCGTGCAACTGACCCCTCACCCGGTCCGCGACGGCTGATGAAGTGGCGCAGGCACTCTTGTCTGCGAGGAGGCGCGCCATGCGCCACCCTGAGAGACAGGCAAGAGTGCCTGTCCCACACCCTCTCCCCAGGGGAGGGGCGGTCGATTCAACTTAAATCAGGACACTGACCAGGGCTTGCGATATTCCTTAGTGAGCATTTTGTTGGCCTCCGCGTCGCCCTCAAACTGCTCCTTATCCCGATCCCAACGCAACTTCCGTCCCAACTTATAAGAGATATTTCCGATGATGCAAGCGCTGGTCGCCCGATGGGTGGTCTCGATATCGGAGTTGGGCTTCTGGCGCGACCGGACGCACGCGAGGAAGTTCTCGACGTGCGGCTGATGCTGGGGCGTCCCGTCGGCTGTGGTCACGGCGCTGGGACCAAAAGTTTCCCAGCCGTCGTGGACGAGGTCCATGGGCCAGATTGTATAACCCTCGCGATTCACGAACAGCGTCCCTTCCGTGCCATAGAACTGCATGCCGTATTGATGATCGTCGGGGCCGCGTCCGGCGCGATTGTAGAACTTCACCAAACAGCCGTTGTCGTTTACAGCCGTGCCGGGATATTCGTAAGTCGCCTCAATCGTGTCCGGAGTTTCGAAGACTCCGGAGGAAATAAACTGCCCGCCGGAGGCCGCCACAGTGCGCGGCGCGTCGGCCGCGATGGCCCAATGCACGATGTCAATCAGGTGAGGCGCCCAGTTCGTCAACTCGCCGCCGCCCGTCTCCCAGAAGCCGCCCCATCCCATGTGGCGATTGCGGTTGTAAGGGTGATAAGGCGCGGGACCCAGCCACATGTCCCAATTAAGGCCCTCTACGGGCTCCGTGTCGGGATAAGGCGTATGCATTCTTGACTGCACGGAGGTGCCGCGCAAAACCCAGGTATCAGCTTCCGTCACCCGGCCGACGCGCTTCGCGCGAAGCAGTTCCGCGACCTTCTGGAAATGTTCGCCGGAGCGTTGCTGCGTGCCGCACTGAACCACTCGATTGTTCCTGGTGGCCGCCTCCACCATCCGCCGGCCCTCCAGAATCGTATGCGAAATGGGCTTCTCCACATACACGTCCTTTCCCGCCTCGCACGCCGCGATCATGGGGATGGCGTGCCAGTGTTCCGGCGTGGCTACAATCACCGCATCGATGTCTTTATGCTCGAGAAGTTTGCGAAAGTCCCCATACGTCTTCACCTTCGCGGGTGCGAGGTCAAGACCGATCATCGTCTCCCGGAGGCGCATGTCCCACACGTCGCAGAGCGCGACCACGTCGACTTGACCAGTCTTGATAAAAGAGCCCAAGTCGTAACGGCCCTGGTTCCCGGAACCGATCAGCCCTACCCCGATGCGATCGTTCGCGCCCACGGCGTTTCGTACCGCCGGACCTGCCGAAACAGCCAGGCTAGCGGTTCCCAGCACAGCGGATTTGTGAAAATCGCGACGCGACATTTTCAAGTTGTCCATCATGACCTCCTGGGTGGCACTTCCCCGCGTCTTGCGCAGGTCTATGGCTTTTCGAGCCCTGTCGTCTCGCCCCTCCACTACAAACCTGGCGTAGTCAAGCGCAGGCATTATACAACCGGAATGCAATGAAAGGGTGAAGGTTAAAGGGTAAAGGCTAAAGGATGAAAGAAGGGTTACTTTTCAGCCTTTAGCCTCTAGCCCGCATTTCTCACTAAAAGATTGAAAAAGGCTGTCTCTTCTGGCATAAGCGTCTTGTTGAGAAAAACTTGCGCCAGAAAAAGGAGACAGCCTTATGACTACAGAGTGTAGCGGAAAA
>JBELAJ010000290.1:0-10120 GCA_049508935.1 Terriglobia bacterium
CCCCCCCCCGCCACAGCGCTACAGCGCTACGACGGCGAACTTGACTTTCATTTCCATGGGTGAGAGGAAGGCGTGCCTTGAACTTGCGCCTGGGTTGTTGGCGCGAACGGCTACGGCGAACTGGGTTTTGCCGCCGCGGCTGGCACGGGCGGCATAGCGAATTTCGCGTCGTCGATGGGGATGTTTTGCTGGCACTGGTCAACCTGAATGGTGAAGCGCGCACCGGGACGGGCCAGGGTCCAGCGGAAGGGGACCTTGATGCCACCGACGTCGCGGTAATCAGCGTAGTCAATCTGGGTGGGGTTGCGGCCAAGAGGCGTCTCGACGTACCGTACCAGGCGCACCAGCAATCCCGATTGTTGGCTGAAGTACAACCGCACAGGAGGCTGGCCGGGATTCGCCGCATTGACGAGATAGGTTTCTTCCTCGGCGATCTTTTCCGCATGCTCGACGCGAAGCTGGCTGAAGTTCTGTTTAAGGTGCAGGGCGAAATTGAAATCCGCATCCATCCTGGCGGAGTTGGCTTCCGGCGGCGTCATCAGGTGCGGCGGTCCCTGCGAGAAGCCCAGCCATCCCGCGTGGCCATCGTACGCTGTCGTGCTGTCGCCGTTCGGCATGTGCATCACCGAGAGGCGCTAGTCCGGCGCTTTGGCATAAACTTCGATGGGGAACTCGCGATTCCCGAAACCTGTCAACTTGCCTTTTTCAACCCGGCTCGTGATTTTTTCGAGAGCCTCCGCGCCGCCCAACGCTTGAACATATTTGTCGACGATCTGATCAGCAGGCGGCATGGCGGCAGGTTTCGCGGCCTCCGGGCTCATGGCCCCTCGCTGTTCCGGCGGTGTCTCGGCGTCTGCAACCAGGGGCGTTCCCACAGGATCGGCCACGCCGTGATGGCAGGAATAGCAGGTGACCTCGCGATGCCCGTTGAAGTTGTCTTTGTTGATGGCGAACATCATCTGCATCATCTTGCGCGCCGTCTGCTTCGGCTTCTTGTCGTCTTTGTCGAACTGGCGCTCAACGTGGCAGTGCTCGCACTCAACTCCCAGCGATGCCGACATGAACTGCATGGCCGGAATCACCTGATCGGCCGGAACACCTTTTAGAACCTGGATGTTTTTGTAAGCTTCCTCGGCCGTCTTGCCTGCTGTCGGGACTGACTGCGCGGGTATGAGATGCCCGCGCACCATGGCGATTGCAAAAGCAAACACAAGACCTGCCACAACAAAGATTGCTTTCTTCGATGCCGTTTTCACTTGGGCTCCCTGTGTTGAAGGTCAGAGTCAATTATACCAAACGCCATGAGGGTGCGCTGACCGCTCGCGACCCCAAAAACCGCGGTCCACGCTACCCGCGTCTCGCCACTGCCTCAAGGCTGGACACTGTTTCCGCCGCTGAACGACCCCTGATGCGAATGAGCTTGCGGCGAGACTTTTGCCCCGAGACAATCGTCACGGATGATTGCGGCAAGCGCAGCGCACGCGCCAGGAAATAGACACAGGCGCGATTGGCCTCACCTTCGCTGGGAGGAGCACGCAGTTCAAGGCGCAACTCTCCATTCGAATCGTAAGCCAAGCGTTCGCGGGCAGAGCGAGGCTTCACCTTCAGCCAGAAAGAAGCGGTATCGCCTTCGACCTTGAAGTTGTCAGTCATTTGTCAGTTGTCAGTTGTCCGTGGCCCGTTTACAAAACGTGACCGGTAGTGGAGGGTTCTGCCTTCTGCCTTCTGCTTTCCGCCTACACTCTGCTCCGCGCTCCGAAGATAGCGGTTCCCACTCGGATGATGGTTGAGCCCTCTTCAATCGCAACCTCGAAATCGTGGCTCATGCCCATTGAGAGTTCCTGCACGGAGACGTTAGGAAAATTCCTTGCGTCAATCTCGCGCGCCAATTCGCGAAGCCGCCGGAAATAGGGCCGCACCTGCTCGGGATCGTCGAAAAAGGGAGGAATGACCATCAGGCCTCGAAGTTCCAACGTGGCAAGCTGGCTTACCTGCTCGGCGAGCGGGATTATTTCCTTCTCTCCAACCCCTGCCTTGCTCTCCTCCCCGCCCAGATTGACTTCCAGCAACACCGGCAATCGGCCGGCGCCGGTCTGTTCCAACTTCTGGGCAAGCCGCAATGAATCGACGGAGTGTACCCAGTGGAACAGCTCCCTTGCGGTTCTTGCCTTGTTGGTCTGAAGGTGACCCACCAAATGCCACGTAATATTCAAGTCCGAAAGCGCCGGGCGCTTGGCTTGAGCTTCCTGGACGCGATTCTCACCGAAATCGCGCAGCCCCGCTTCGAACGCAACGCGAATGCACTCCGCTGGAAAGGTTTTCGAGATGGCGAGCAGCTTCAAGTCTTCCGGCCTGCGTCCGCAGCGCTGGCAGGCGGAGGCTATGCGCTCCTGCACTCGTGCTACGTTTTCCTTGATATCCGGCATGACAAACCTCAGCGATATATTTTCCAGAGTATAACAATCCTATCAACACTTACCAGCGTGCACCACATGGCATTCCAACCGACCCCTCACCCGTCCCGCTCCGGCTGATGAAGGCGCCGGCAGCGGGACACCCTCTCCCCACGGAAGAGGGCTTTAGTTCGAAATCATCTTACCTATTGTGGCCAGAAGGCTCCCTTGTACGAAGGTAACTATGGATGGTACGATGCCCTTCACATTGATTCTCCCCGTGCCAGAGAGGAACCAAGATGAGAGACGGCCTATTCATCACGCTGGAAGGAAAAGACGGGACCGGAAAAAGCACGCAACTCAGACAAGCCCCAGTGGGTATTCCATTCAGACGCAAGTTGATAGGATGTTGAGCGAGTGTTAGTATTTCCGTTGCATGAGGTGGGTCCGATGCCCAGGCACCGCGGGAAGGGTGTGCTAGTAGCATTCGAGGGTATTGATGGAGCCGGGAAGACGACCCAGGCAAACCTCCTGGTCTCTGCCTTGCTGCAGGCAGATGAGCCTGTGACAGCTTCCAAGGAACCCACTACAGGAGATTGGGGCCTGCGAATCAGGCGTTCTGCGGCTGCTGGGCGGCTGCGGCCGATGGAGGAGTTGAAGTATTTCCTACGCGACAGAGAACAACACACGCAAAACCTCATCAGGCCAGCCTTAAGTAAGGGCAATACTGTAATTCTCGACCGCTACTACTACTCGACCATTGCCTACCAAGGGGCACGGGGATTCTCTGTAAATGACCTCAAGGAAATGATGGAAGAGAGATTCTTAGTTCCTGACGCCGTCTTCTTGTTGGATATTGATCCTGCGATCTCGCTTCAGCGCATAGCCAAGCGAGGAGACGTGCCGAACGAGTTCGAGCGGCTTCAGAATCTAGAGAAAACTCGAAGAGTCTTCCTGTCCTTGAAGGACAAGCGAATCATCTTGATAAACGCCGCAATGCCCATTGACTGTGTTCACAAGGAAGTTCTACAGAAGTTTATTGACGGTCCCCTTAAGCACCGCAGATGTGCGAAATCGAACGGCTGTGAAGACCACAAACGCCACCCGATGGCAAGCACCTGCCCGTGGGTCAGGTCTGCCGCAAAGCTCAGAGAGACGCTAAGCTCCGACTGCATCGGGGCTGAGGGTTAGCCGCAAGTCACGCCGCCGCCGGCCTTTCAGCCCTCCCTCCTACCAGCCTAGTGCAGTCATGTCGCTCGCGACAAATTACAACGCCGCCGCAAATCCAGATACTCTTCGACCCTTCCGGGGCATCTAAGTATGTAGGGCGGAGGGAATAGACAGAGCGCAACTGCCACAAGCTGCGCGAGTGGGAGGTTTGCGATGAAGGTAAGTCTTTCGAGCCGCAGGATTATGGCCTGCGTTGTTTCGTGCGCTATCGCATGGGCGTTGAGCCCACCCGGTTTATTGCGGGCGCACGCATATGCGATGGCTGCGTTGGGAGGCCAGAACCAGCCGCCGCCGGCGCCCGAGCAGCCGCCACCTGCGCCCGAGCAACCGCCCCCTGCACAATTGACGCCGCAGCAATTACAGGAGTTGGTGGCGCCCATCGCTCTGTACCCGGATGCGCTGGTGGCGCAGATTCTGGCTGCATCCGCGTATCCGACCGAGATCGTCGAAGCCGACCGGTTTCTTCAGGACAATCCGAATCTGAAGGGCAAAGACCTGGGGGCGGCAGTGGACCAACAGGATTGGGACCCCAGCGTCAAAGCTCTCACCCAATTCCCTTCCGTGCTTACGAACATGGACAGAGACTTGTCATGGACGTCCGAGTTGGGCGACGCGAATTACAATCAGCCCCAGGCTGTAACGGACGCCATCCAGTACATGCGTCGCGAGGCGCAGCAGGCTGGGCATCTCCAAAGCACGCCGCAGCAGACAGTGACCAACCAAGACAACAACGTGGTCATTCAACCCGCGAATCCACAGGTGGTTTACGTGCCCGAGTATGATCCCGAGTTGGTCTACGGATATCCCGTTCCATTCTGGCCGGGATTTTACCCTTGGTGGGGCGTTACGGGTCCGTTCATTTCGTTCGGGATCGGGTTCAACCTTTTCCCGTTTTTTGGATTTGGCTGGGGCTGGCCCGCGTGGGGCTGGCACTGGGGCTATGGAGGGGGGCTTTGGTTCCACGGGGGCCGCTACGCTTTCCACAGCCATGCGTTCTACGATCGCAACGCCTACTTTCACGGGAACTATCGCGGCAATGCGCCTTTCGGCCGCGGTGACCGCGGATTGCGCGGGTTTGCTCCTGGCGCGCGTGGCGGCGGGAGAGCTGCTCCATCTGAGGGATTCAGAGGCCGCTCCGCGCCGTCAGAGCGCTCCGGGCGTGGCGGCGCCTTTGGCGGAATTACCCACGGAGGCGATGCGCGAACCTTTTCTTCGCGCGGCTACTCCAGCTTTGGAGGCGGGTTTCATGGCGGCGGGTTTCATGGCGGGGGTGGCCGTCGTTAGTTCGTTCGGTCGGGTCCAAGGCCCATGACCACTTCGGATGACAGAGCAAGGTTGGAGGTCAACGCGATGCTCATCGACAAGCGGATCTTGGAAGATCTGTGCAAGTGCGTGGTCAGGAAGTTGCCAGCCATAGCCATCCTCACCGCAGTGCTGGCCTGGTCATCGCCTGCCACCCGCGCTCAACAGCCCACCCAGAGGACGTTTCCATCTGCGGAGGAGGCGAGTCAGGCATTGGTTGAGGCCCTCAAGGCCAACGACGAAGCAGCTCTGCTGAGGATCTTAGGTCCTGAAGGGAAGGAGATTGTTTCTTCCGGCGATGCCGTTGAAGACAAAGCCAACCGGGCGGAATTCGTTGAGAAGTACAAGCAAATGCACCGCCTGGTGATCGAGCCGGACGGGACCATCACGCTTTACATCGGCGCTGAGAATTGGCCGACACCCATCCCACTTGTCCACAAGGGCGGCTCATGGTATTTCGACACGGCCGCCGGCAAAAAAGAAATCCTGTTCCGAAGAGTGGGGAGAAACGAGCTGGCGGTAATGCAGGTATGCCATGAACTGGTCGAAGCGGAAAAGGAGTACCACGCTCAGCAACACGACGGCGGCCCGGGCGGGGAGTACGCGCAGAAACTCTTCAGCGATCCCCACAAGCACGACGGCCTCTACTGGGAGGCGGTTTCAGGCGAGCCCGAGAGCCCCATCGGCCCGCTGCTGGCGTCGGCTGCGGCTGGGGGATATGTGCAGGAACCGAATCAAGAGTCGCAGCCGTTCCAGGGTTATTTCTTTCGAGTCCTGACAAGGCAAGATGGGAACGCCCCGGGCGGGGCTCGAAGCTATATTGTGGACGGTAAAATGACCGGCGGATTTGCGTTTCTGGCCTACCCCGCTGAGTACGGGTCAACGGGAGTGATGACCTTCCTTGTGGCTAAAGACGGTATCGTGTACGAAAAAGACCTGGGCCCCCACACCGCCCAGATCGCGAAAACCATCACCGGATACCACCGCGATTCAACGTGGCGCAAAGCGGACTAGTCGATTTTAGATTTTGGATTTTGGATTAATATTCTAAACGCATCGTGCGCCGGGAGGCCGCAATCCAAAATCTAAAATCCGAAATCTAAAATGCCTTTCGATTCATTCATCGGAAACTCCAAAGCTCTGGCGTGCGTGCGCGAGATGGCGAAGGCCGGCCGTGTGCCCGGTAGCCTGCTGTTCGCGGGTCCGGAGGGAATAGGAAAGAAGACTTTGGCACGGATGCTGGCCAAAGCGCTGGTGTGTGAGCGCGACGGAAACGACTTCTGCGACGAGTGCGCGCGTTGCCGCAAGGCCGAACAGATGTTCACCCTGGCGGAAGAGGACCTTCTCCGCCGGAGAGACATCAAAGAGGCGGCTAGGCGTGTGGAAGGGCTGGTTTATTTCGATTTCCAGATCATCGCGCCTCTCACGCGCTTCATTCTGACGGACCAGATTCGCCAACTGCGCCAGGTCGCTTATACCCGGCCCTTCGAGTTCCCGCGCCGGGTGTTTATTGTCGATAACGCGCAGACGATTCACTGGCAAGCCGCGGACTTGCTGCTCAAAGTGCTCGAAGAACCGCCCGATACAACCTCCTTCATTCTCATCTGCTCGTACCCTTACGAGTTGCGTCCCACCATTCGCTCGCGTTGTCTGCAGATTCTCTTTCAGCCCGTGGCGGAGCCTGCGATCAGGGAATTGCTGGCCCGGCAGGGAGGCTTCAGCAACGCACAACTGGCTCTTGCGGCTCGCGTGGCCGCGGGCAGTGTTGCCAAAGCCAAAAACTTTGATCTTGCGGCCTACGAACTGCGCCGCAAACCCTGGTTGGAATTCCTGGCTGCGGTGTCGCGCCGCCCCGCCTCTTCGTCCGCCGGCATGGATTGGCGGCCGCTTTTGGATTCCGCCAAAGCGCTTGCGGAAAGGCGGGACGATTTCGAAGCCACGCTGGACATCGGCTATTCCCTCCTGCGTGATCTGCTCTTGGTACTTCTGCATGGACCTGAAAACGAAGTGACCAACATCGATATACTCCCGCGCCTTCAGGCTTGGGCCGCCGGCCTGGGAATGAAGGGAATTGAACTCCTGAAATCCGGCCTCGACCAGGCATACCGACTGCAAGTTCGAAACGTCAACCAACAACTCGGCTTTGAGACGCTGGGCCTGGAGGTTAGCGCCGGAGTGCGGTAGTTGCCAGGTGTCAGGTGCCGGGTGTCAGGTCAACTACTGAGATCCTTCGTCGTCCCCGAAAGCAGGACTCCTCAGGATGACACGCCGGGCGAGCGTTGAGTATCACAGCGCGGCCTGTCGGCCGCATCCAAGATTCCAGACCAGAAATGCTCGCGCGCTGCAAAAGACCTTGCGAAAAGTAGTGTAGTAGGCCCATAAGTTCCCGACTCGGCTAAATCTCACATGGTCGATAGTTCGGGTCTTCGACTCTCGACCCTCGACTCTCGACTTGCAACTTTTGTTTTGCGACTTAACTCCATTGCCACTCGTAAGACTTCGTGATAGCATCTAATATATTCACGGCTTTCTCCCTCGAATGGCTTTTAGCGGCCGGGAAGAAACCCGGGTGCCGGAGCGAGCGTCTACTGGAAAGGCGTGTAGGGCAATTCTGAACATGCCTCGGGGAGACTACGCCCAAGGAGCAATACATCATGAACCGAAGACTGATCCGCCCAACCTTATCAGAAGTGCAGGACCAAATGGGCGCACGGATGCAGCGCAAAAAGCCTGCTCCTCCTGAACAAACCAGCGCTGAGAGTTTTTATTACCTGAAGCAGATGCAGTCGCGAACGCCGATGGTGGTGGTCCTCACGGGTGATGAAATCATCCGCGGCGTCATCGAATGGTACGACAAGAAATGCATCAAGGTCCACCGGCCGAATGAGCCCAATCTTCTCATCATGAAGTCCGCCATCCGCTATATCTACAAGGAGAATGAAAACAAGCACGGGGGCGGAGGGGATGGCAATCGTCTTCCCGATAATGGCCAGGACGAGTACGTGCAAAGCTAGTGCAACTGTGGCGCCGAGCTTTCGGCCAGCGAGGGCTAGCCTAAAGGCCGGCACTACAGGCTCAGGCTGCTCACCTGCCCTGAATGGGCATGGTCCTGGAGCTCACCCGCAGAAGTGAAAGTCGCCCATGATCACTCCAAGGACCAATGGATTCCCGCTTTCGCGGGAATGACTTGAGTTTCGATTGGGGCATTTCCACCTGCCAGCAAGCTTGACAGTGCAGCCCTCCGCGCATACGATAGGCCTGCGCTTTAAATTCGGAACGCGAGCATAAGCTGTGATTCATCCATTAACCACCAATCTTCAGACAGCGGCAAGCCCAACGGCAAACCATGTTGCTCCCTGCTATTCACCGGAACGGTCCTTGCAGACGGTGGTGCGGGGGAGGTCTCTGTTACTTCTTTTTCTGGCCCTGGCCCTGTGGGGCTGGCCTCGCCGCTCCTCGCTCCTAGCACAGGAAGATCACAAGAAGCTTCCCGTGATCGATAAGATCACTTCCGGCGGACCGTCGCAGCAGGCGTTCATGGGCGTCGTGAAATCCGTTGATTTCGAGAGCGAAGTTTTAAACGTCGACAACATCACGGGAAAGTCGACCGAGTTTTTCCCGCTCAAGAAGAAAGTCCATGTGGTTAGCGCCGATGGCGACAAGCTCAAGCTGGCAGAACTGAAGCCGGGTACGAACGTTCTGGTTTACTTCGACCAGAAGGGCGACCGCAGAAGCATCACGCGCATTGTGGTTCTGGTGGGCGGCCCACCGAAGAAGAAAGCTCCTCCTTCGTAGCACACCAGTAGCACAGGCACTCTTGCCTGTGCTTTTCGACCCAGCGCCTCGTGCCACGGCACAGGCAGGAGTGCCTGTGCTACGGAAAAGCACAGGCAGCAGTGCCAGTGCTACGGAAAAGCCCAAGCAGGAATGCCTGATCCTACAAGAGACGGCTCATGAAAATCGGCATAACCTGTTACCCCACCTATGGCGGAAGTGGAGTCGTGGCCACGGAACTGGGCCTGGAACTGGCCGCCCGCGGGCATGACATTCATTTCATCAGCTATGCCGTTCCGGTTCGCATGACAGAGCCGTCTGAGCGCCTCCACTTCCACGAAGTGGAGATGCTGAATTACCCGTTGTTCAACCATCCCCCATACACACTGGCTTTGGCCAGCAAGATGGCTAACGTGGCGGTGAACGAATCGCTCGACCTTCTGCACGTCCACTATGCGATTCCCCACTCGGTGAGCGCCTATCTGGCCCGCGCCATGCGCCAACCGCACCGCCTTCCGTTCGTCACCACGCTTCACGGCACGGACATTACCCTTGTAGGCGTGGACCGCTCCTACCTGCCCATCACCCGGTTCTCCATCGAACAGAGCGATGCCGTGACCGCGATCTCCGAGTACCTGCGTGACGTGACTGAGCGGGAAATTGGCGTTCAACGGCCGATTGAAGTGATTCCAAACTTCGTCAACTGCGAAGTCTTCCAGCCCGGCGGCGACCATTGCCGCCGCGAAGAATTCGCCCCCAAGGGGGAGCCGATTCTGGTACACCTGTCCAACTTCCGCCCCGTCAAACGAATTCCGGATGTGGTTGAAATCTTCGCCGCTGTCCGGGCGAAGGTCCCGGCCAAGCTCCTCATGATCGGCGACGGCCCGGAGCGCACCATCGCAGAGTGGCTGGTTCGCGATAGAGGGCTGGTCGATGACGTGTTCTTCCTGGGCAAACAGAATCAGGTACAAGACCTTCTCAACTGCGCCGACGTACTCCTGTTGCCCAGCGAAATTGAGTCGTTCGGTCTCGCAGCGCTTGAGGCCATGGCCTGCGGTGTCCCTGCCGTCTGTTCGGAAGTGGGGGGTTTACCCGAGGTTATTAGGAATGGCGTAGAAGGCTTTCTCGTGCCCGGCCATGACACCAAAGCCATGGCCGCGCGCGCCCTCGAAATCGTCACCGATCCGCACCGGCGCGAGCAGATGGGCATCGCGGCGCGCCAGCGAGCCTCCACCACTTTCTGCAGCCAGAAGATCATTCCCCTTTACGAAGACCTTTACAAGCGCGTGCTTGCCAATTCCTAGCGGTAGTTTACTGCGAAAGTGGTTCCGCCGAGGGCATCTAACCCCGTAATTCTTTGCAAATAAAGTCTTTGGGTCCGATTGGCTTTCTCGGATTATGTATTACCCTACCGATTGACC
>JBELAJ010000291.1:0-10075 GCA_049508935.1 Terriglobia bacterium
AAGGAATATATTTGTGTGTATTCGTCACTATTTAGGCCTGAAAGGGAACGAGCGCTGCAAACAAAAGCATTACTCTCCGGAACTGCCCAAAAAATCCTTTGGACCGCGGAAGTTGGGCTAGTTGACAGGGTCAGTTCACTTATGGATACGCCGTTACACAGGATCTATCTTGGCCGGTGGCCATTTTCCGGGAGGCCAACTTCACCGGTGCAGGCTGGTCCCGGGCCTGAGTAATCTTAGCGCCCTATCGGAAGAGCGCCGCGCGACCACGTTTCCAGGCTCTCCTGCGACGCATGAATTCTCCATCCTCGTGATAGGCCACATCCTCAAGGGCACCCGGGTGATCTCCGTTCGGCCCTAACGGGTCGGCTGAGGGACCTGGAATTTGACTCGTCGAACTGACTCGTCGAAGGCTTGATTTCGAAGGTAATTCCCGTTAGTATACCCTCACATCAGGGGATTCACTGTCATCGGTCGCTGAGGAGAGATGACCTTCGAGACCAAATCAGCAAGCGCAGACAACGGGACTTGGGACCCGACCGGGCGATTGCGTTCAGCGGTGGTCGGGCTGACCAATGACTGATCTCCGTACGGGACGTACAGTCGCTTGGAAGGAGGTATCCCAGCATGTACCAAACTAATCTCGTCAAACAGAACGTGGGACGCTTCGGTGGGAGATTCAAAACAGCCCGTCGGGCGATGGTCTTCAGGCGGTGCGCTGTCTCGATCTCGCTCTGCGCGATCCTAGGTACGCCCCCCGGCTGGTCCGCACCGCCCGACGGCGCCGATCTTTACGCGAAGAACTGCGCCATCTGCCATGAGACTCTGGCCGTGATCCAGAACCACGTGGCGCTCAAATCGATGCCGGCCGAGTACATCCTGTGGGCGCTCTCGAGCGGCGCGATGCGCACTCAAGGGTCCCGGCTGACCAAGGACGAACGGGTGGCCATCGCTACCTACCTCTCGGGCAAAGGCGTTGACAAATCGATCGACCGCGGCGCCGGCCGGTGTTCGGGCACGCCGGGTGGGGCGGCGGATCGTGAGTGGAACGGATGGGGCGTCGACCTGGAGAATAGCCGGTTTCAGCCCGCCGGCGCCGCCGGGATTACGGCCGAGCAGGTGCCGCGGTTGAAGGTGAAGTGGGCTTTCGGATTCCCGGAAGGCTTCTCCGCGTTCGCGCAACCGGTGATCGTGGGCGGGCGAGTGTATGTGGGAAGCCCCGGCGGAGTGGTTTACTCGTTGGACGCCGCTACGGGCTGCGTCTACTGGACTTTCGAAGCGAACGGCGGCGTACGCACTGCGATTACTATCGGACCCGGCAACGTGGCCTACTTCGGCGACCTCCATGCCGACGTGTATGCCGCAAATGCCAAGACCGGCGCGTTGATATGGAAGTCTTCCGTCGAGGACCACCCCGCGGCCCGAATCACCGGCGCTCCCAAACTGTACCAGGGGAGATTGTATGTGCCGGTCGCGTCGCGGGAAGAGTGGCTTTCGGCGAGCCCCCGTTATGAGTGCTGCACGTTTCGCGGCAGCGTGGTTGCGCTCGAGGCGGCAACAGGCAAACAGGTATGGAAGGCGTATACGATCGACGAAGCGGCGCGGCCTACGAAGAAGAACAAGGAAGGCACGCAACTCTGGGGCCCTTCGGGCATTGGCATCTGGAGTTCGCCGACGATCGATGTAAAACGCGGAGTGCTGTACGTCGGAACGGGAAACGACTACTCGGAGCCGGCCACGCCGTACAGCGATTCGATTCTGGCGTTCGACCTGAAGACCGGCAAGGTGGTGTGGGCCCGTCAGTTTATGGAAGGCGATGTCTTCAACGGCAACTGCCTACAGCCTAAGATCGTCACCTGTCCGGATAAGTTCGGACCGGACTCGGACTTCGGATCTTCGCCCATCCTGCGGACGCTCTCGAGCGGCCGGCGGGTTCTGATCGCGGGACAAAAGTCCGGCGTGGTCCATGCGCTGGATCCGGACAAAAAAGGTGAACTGCTGTGGCAGACGCGCGTCGGCAAGGGCGGCCTGTTGGGTGGAGTCCAGTGGGGACCGGCGGCCGACCGCGAGACCGCATATGTCGCGCTGTCGGACCTGAACCTCATCCCGGCCGAGGAGGGTGTGATACCGGATCCGAAGGCCGGCGGAGGATTGTTCGCTTTGCAACTCACCACCGGGGAGAAGCTGTGGAGCGCCATGCCTGCCGAAGGAGGCTGCCATACGCGGCGCTGCAGTCCGGCGCAATCGGCTGCCGTGACGGCGATTCCGGGGATGGTCTTTTCGGGGGCGCTCGATGGACATCTGCGCGCCTATTCGGCCAAAGACGGCAATATCGCGTGGGATTTCGACACGGTCAGGGAGTTCAAGACGGTAAATCGCGTTCCGGCGAAGGGCGGCTCCATCGACGGTCCGGGGCCCGCGGTCGCGGGCGGCATCCTGGTGGTGAACTCAGGGTACGCCTACTTCAACGGGATTCCGGGGAACGTGCTGCTCGCGTTCGGGGTCGATTGAGTGAAGCTGTTGAGGCTCTCTCCAAATGGCATCTGGAGGGCAAGCTCAATTACAGAGTGCACGTTATCGACGCCTTAAAACGCACCGATCGCGTTGAACATGCTCTTCGACGGAAGCAATCGCGGAAAGCTGATCATCAAGATTTAGCTGAGGAAGCGGGTAGAGTTAGCCGGGCCAACGGATTACTCCGCGGCTCTTTGTTTGCGGGCCGAAGGGCTGAGGATCATTTTCAGGAGCAGAATATGGCAGCGAAGTTTGACGGCAAAGTGGCGTTAGTCACAGGGGGAAATTCCGGCATAGGTCGGGCAGCCGCAATAGCGTTTGCCCGGGAAGGCGCTCGCGTAGTCATCGCGGCGCGTCGTATCCGCGAAGGCGAAGAAACCGTCCAGATAATCAAAGATGCGGGAGGGCACGCCCTCTTTGTCCAAACGGATGTCTCGCAGGGTGAAGCAGTCGAGACCGTGCTCCAGCGGACCCTCGCAGTCTATGGGCGTTTGGATTATGCATTTAACAATGCGGGCATCGCAGTGCTGGGACCCTTTCTGGAGGTGACCGAGGCGGACTTTGACCGCGTCATCGGTATCAATCTGAAAGGCGTGTGGTTTTGCATGAAGGCCGAGATGCGCCAGATGCTTACGCAGGGCGGGGGCGCCATCGTCAACATGTCGTCAGAGTATGGGTTGTTCAGTTCCTTCCTGGGTGTCTCCGCCTACACCGCCAGCAAGCATGGCGTCATTGGGCTGACCAAGGCGGCGGCCCTGGAATATGCCAAAGCGGGCATCCGGGTCAATGCGGTCGTGCCAGGGTGGATCCGAACTCCCATGGTCGAAGAGGCCCTGAAGAATGCGCCGCAGCTCGAGGCACGGATTCTGGACCATCAACCCGTCGGACGCCTGGGGAGGCCGGAAGAGGTGGCTGAGGCGGTGGTTTGGCTATGCTCAGAAGCGGCCTCCCTAGTCAGCGGGCATAGCATGACTATCGATGGGGGGCTCTCCTCATCTGTTGGGACCTAACCCCGTCACATGGGCATCTAGGCGTGGCAATGAAGCCGAGTTCTTGGAAAACCCTGCGGGACCGCCCAACAATCGCCTGCAAGCGACGGGCAATAGTGGTAGCCACGGTCAATGCTTTCTTGACCGTGGGCTCTTCCTTCAATCTTGGAAGCTTCGGGGGGCGGAAGGTGCCACACAAGGGGGGAAGATGATAAGAAAGGCCCATACTCAGCAAATCACTGACTGTGTGACTACCAGCTGTTGGCACGAGAATATCCTCCGATCGGGAGGGCACTGGCCCTGGGTACCCAGTGATCGCCCCGGAGAATCGAAGGGCTTAACGAAAGCCCTGTCCCAGCCCGAAGATTTGCAAGCGTTGATCTAACCCGTCGCGGGTTTGTACCCTGACTTCGCCGCCTTCTTCATGGCTTCGACTCCTTCGTCGATGGTCAGGAGCGGAGTGGTCTTGACAGCCTTGCAGGCTCCACCCGCCTCGAAGGCCATGGAAAGGGCTGCGGCGCTCACGCTATCCGGCATTTCGACAACGACTACCACGTCGTAATCGCCGAACGAAAGGTATGCGCTTTCTATCTTTCCGCCGAGCTTTTCAACCGCCGGCCGCACGGCTTCGATGCGGTCCTGCGGTTTCTTCAGCAAGGCCCCCCAACACTCGGAGGTATATGCTACCTGGGTCAAATAGTGCGGCATGTGTGCCCTCCCTCGTGGTTCCTGGCGATTGGCATCCTCGCTTGCACTACACCCCTGCCTTCGGCGCTGAGAGCGCAGCCGACAGCGCCTGTGAAGCAAGACACTCGGGCGCCAAGGGTGGGGGCTGGTGCGTTGTGTATCCTGGCACCTTCCTTTGTTCAAGTCAAGCGGGGATTACCGCGGGGCGCATACATTGACTTCGATGTATGCCACCCCATGTCGACTGGAAAATCCTGTGCCAACCATGCCCAGTTTTATGGGGCCGCAGCCGTCAGCGGCAACATCAGCAGCCCTCCTTTCGGGAGGGTCGTGAGCGGGTAGCCACGGTCAGTGCAGTTCTGACCGTGGGCTTTTTTTCATGCACCTATAGCCCAGCGGCAATTGGGCGTAATCGAATTGAACTAGGGCGACGTTAAGGAAGAACCCACGCGGGTGGCGCAGACGTGCCGTTGTTCGGCATGTCTGCGCCCCTTTGGCGCCAAAGAGGCGCACACATCCCGACAACAATCGTCGGGACGTATGCGCCACCCAGGTTTCAGCGGCCGGCCAGACCCACGTCGACAGCCCTCTCCCCAAGGGAGAGGGCTGTCTCATCCCGTCACTGTCTAGCTTATCATTATAGGCTTGACAGCCTAGCCCGGCTGGTGCTAACCTGTAAGGCCTGTGAACGTGCGTCTCACCTCTCGTGGGGACGGTTCGCCTGCCGCCCCTGCCTCCGAACTTTCCTGACGATGGAGAATACTATGTCTTTACGCAAAGCTACTTGTCTTACTCCCCGGCGTGGGCGTGCCCGGCCCGGAACATCGAGCGTTGAAAATCGGTGAATTCGGGATGCTTGCCCGAGAGGATACGCAGAAGAAATGTGCCGCCGAACTCGAGGGTGGTAATGACAATCAGCAACAGGCCCGCGATCAATTTCGTTGCGTCGGTCATAGTTGCTCCTATGCCGCTTTTGTATGTGTCTATGCAGAGCGACATAAATTGTGGCACGGGCGTCCCGCCCGTGATCACGGCCGGGACGGCCGTGCCACGAAGGGATGCGCAATTATTCAGGCCGTTCTGTATAGTTTCTTACAATAGCGCCACCGATCTCTCGAAGTGTTTCAACCAGACGATCTATGTCGGCATCCGTTGTGCGAGGATTTATAATGCACGCTCGAAGCCAGAATCTCCCGTCCATCACGGTGCTGGAAAGAAATGCCTCTCCGCTGAGTTGCGTTTTCTCTAGCACCGACTTGTTGAGAGAATCGAGTGCTTCAGCGTCGTCCCGAACGTTGGATGGCGAGTATCGAAAGCAGACGATGCTGAGACTTTGAGGCTCGCGGAGTTCAAAGTCAGGGTCGTTTCTTACGGCCGCTGCGAGTCGCTCCGCAAGCTGCACGTCGCGCTCAATCGCAGCGCGGTAACCGGAGATACCGTGATACTGGAGCGCCATCCAGACTTTGAGCGCTCGAAACCCGCGGGTTTGTTGAAATCCGAATTCGCTGAACCAAGGGAGTCCCCAGACGCCATGGGGCTTTCCGTCCGTTCGCAAATAGGGTGGAACGAGGCTGAACGTCTCCCTCATCGCCACCGCGTCGCGCACGATCACGAGGCCGGCTTCAACGGGTATATAGAGCCATTTGTGCGGGTCCAGTCCAACACTATCGGCGCGCGACATAGGCTTCAACTGATCCGCGAATTTCTCAGACAGGATGGCTGGTGCACCGTACGCGCCATCCACATGCAGCCAGACGCCGTGCTGTGCGCAAATATCGGCGATTTCGCCAAGCGGATCAATGGCGCCGGTGTTGACTGTTCCGGCGCTGGCAACTACGGCCATCGGCCTGTAGCCTTTGACAAGATCGTTGCGAATGCAGGCGTCGAGCGCCTCGGACCTCATCCGTCCGGAGGAATCGCGCTCGATCGCTCGCAGATTTTCACTTCCGATGCCGAGCAGCTCCACGGCCTTTTGAAAGCAGCCGTGCGTTTCCCCGGTTTTGTACAGTAAGAGGCGCGGTGAGGTTCCCTGCATTCCTTTCGACCGGACATCGAATCCACACTTCGAATGCCGAGCGACTGCCAACGCGGTTAAAGCCGCCATCGAGGCACCGCTGACCAGCAGCCCCATGCTCTGAGACGGAAAGCCGAGGAGGTGTTTGAACCAATTGACCAACTGGCGTTCGACATAGATCGCTGCGTGGTTGCCTCCCGCGCAGCTCGGATTCATTGCGGCAGCCAGCATCTCGGCGAACACACCGATGACCGTCGGCGGAGAATTGACCCACCCATAAAACCTTGGATGACCGTTGCCGAAAGGGAACGGCTCGATCTCCGCCAAGAACTTTTCTAAGATACGGTCCTCCGACTCGCCGAATTCAGGCGGCGGACCGAATTCCAGATAGCGATCGGCCAGCTCTCGCGGAAAGGGACGGAATACAGGACGGTCAGGAAGATTCGTAAGATGATTGGCCACCTCATCCACGACCCTGTAACCGAACTTCCTGATCCGCTCGGCCGACCACACCCCCGCGTCGTGCCGTTCTTCAGCAGAGTTGAACTTTCCGGTGCCCGTACCAATCATCCGTTCGCTCCCCGTTTCGGGCGTTTCCGACCCTCGCTCTCGCCAGCCCGGGTTTTGATGCTTACGACCGGAGCCCGCCGATGTTCGATTCCCGCTGGATCACCGGAGACATCCATCGCCAGGTAGTAAACACAAGGCACCCTGGAGGGATTCGAAAACGCATGCGTACAGTCCCCGTCGTAGTAGATGCTGTCGCCGGCTTTCACCGTGAAGAGTTCGCCGTCAATAGATAGCGTCAGCGTGCCTCGCTCGACTGCGACGTATTCACGAGAACCATGTGCATGGGGCAGAAAGACACCAGCATCCACCTTGGGCCCCAGTGTGGTGCGCATGAATTCGAACTCGACGCCAGGCAGAACCGGCGAGAGGATGCGTCGCTCCCACCCGGACGGATCGTGCGCCACTGCCTGGGCCTCACGGCGCAGAAAAATGACGCGCGCCTTCGCTTCGCAGCTCACTAATCGCGCCAGGCTCGTATCGAGTCCAGTGGCGATCCTGTCCAGAACGAGCACCGTGGCGGCCTTCGTTCCTCGTTCGACTTCAGAGATCATGCTACGGCTTACGCGCGAACGTGCGCTCAGTTCCTCCATTGATACTCCACGGCGCAACCGTTCCTGACGCACACGCTTGCCGAGTTTCACCAAGTCAAGATCGCGCTGGGGCATCATCGAGTTGCGTAAAGCCATGTATTCCTCTATAGTAGAATTCTTCCTCTATCGCGTCAAGCCCCTTTGCACGTTTCATGATGCCGTCACATTAATGACCATGCTTCCCCAGATTGGGGTTGGCAGGGCCGCCCAGCAAGATATAGGCCTCCTTCAGCCCTGGGTCGTTTAGTCCGATCGACTTCAGCTTGGCTTCGATACGCTCGCGGACAGCTTTGGATTCAGGGAAATCCTGGTCAGTCCAAAACCGATCTTTGCGCCGGAAATAGCCGGTTTCCTGAAGAAACCATACTGCGTATCTGTAAGCGTCACCCTCGGTGTCATCCAGATCACTCACTTTGAAAGAGCCGTCCGGTAAGTACGACTGGGTCAAGCACCAGTGGAGCATTTTGGAAATCTCGGCCCTGACGTGCTGCCGAGTTAGTTCATCAAGGGTCGGCCAAGCGTATCGGAAGACTCTTACCGCGTCCCAATTCAGGTGGTTCTCGTAGTGACCATTAAATAGGATGCCGGCGGGAAAGTTGACGCGATCGAGCTGCAACATGCGCCTGGCAACCAGATCTAGATGCCCCACTTCGCCGTGAAGGTCCGAGACCACGTGAAACGTAATTCCCATGTCGTCCATTTTCCAGACTCTCCCCTGACGATCCACCATCCACTGGCCCCAGCAGCCCGTTGCAGGATTCTGCCAACGCTCGACAAACTTCCGCAGGGCGTCCCTGAGCTGAGGATGAAATGTGTAGCAGCCAGATGGTGCGGTCGCAAATAGCAACCGGGCCATCGCGGAGAACGTTTCGTCGAGTTCTTCACGGTTGAATACGCCGCTTTTGGTGAAGTCATCGTACAGGTCCGAATCGAGCTGAGCGTCGAGTTTCTCTGGAGAGTTAATCCGATCCAGAAAGGTCAGCGCATAGCGCGGGGTCGTGTGGCACTTGTTGACATCGTCGACAGAATAATAGAGCCGGAGATACCAAACATTGATGCCCAGTCCCCAGCTTCCATCGGAAGCCTGTTGTTCGCCAGCCAGTTTCTGCTTTTCTGGTTGATTGAGACTCTGGCGGAGATCGGAGATTTCCGCCCTGGTGGTTTCAATGTCCGGCGTGAAGTTCAGCCACCAACGAATCTCGCGATAAATATGCATTGAGTAGTGCATATCTTCGCCCGCAGCCTCGCGCCGATTGAGCTCTTTCACAAGCGGCCGCAAAGTGGGGTTCAGGAGTCGAAGCCGCCGCTCTCGCGCGATGGGGATCTCTGAAAAATCCCAATAGAACTGGACGGCGTCCTGAAGCCGATGCCATCGGGATTCACCGGCGGTCGGTGGGGGCGGAGTAAAGATGTGCGCGTGATAGATTCGGTCCGCGATGACGGAACGCTCCAAGCGCTCACGGCTGATGTATACGCCGAGCGTCAAGACCGCGGCGCCCATCAGTAGAATCAGCCAACGCTTATGTCTGGTCGTGCTGAATATGACACGCTGCACAGAGCTGCTTATAGATCCAACAGTTGAGGGCAAGGGACGGGAAACACCGGTGCGGTTCAAGCATCGCCCGTGGTTGTCTGAGACATCAGTATAACACGTGCAACCCGCTACGCGCGGACTTGGTCCATGGCCGTCATTTCTCAGGATGTAACGGGTAGGATCTCCCCTTTGTAACGCAGTTGTGCAGAAAGATGTCGATCGGCCCCTGGATCATCGGCCGCTAGGAAACAATTCTCCGCAGCACGCAACAACTTGCCGGTTATGCCGCCACTCGCAAAGTAAGCGTTCAGTGGTTCGCCGGGCGGATCGTTAACGCGAAACGGGGTTCGGGTCCCCGAAGCCGACTTCTGGCTCGGGTAGTGGAATTCATATCTACATGTGGCCGAGTTTCAACCAAGTGTGTTTAGTTGGTCTGAGGTTAATTTGCAGAAAATCATGCGTCTTCGAGCGTCAGAGGCATCGGCTGTTTGCCATCGATGTCCTCTATACGAAATTCGGAAGCAACTGTGGCTGCGACAAGGACTCTGCCGGTTCGTTCCAACACGGTTGGCTCATGAGCGAGGGCAGCAATCACCCGCCCGATAAATTCCGGGCTTTCACTATTTGACACGTCGAGCCATCCGCCCTTAGCTGCCTCCATCACGGCCTCCGTCCGGACCAAGCCGGGATACAGCGAAAGCACGGCAATCCCGTGTGGCCGCAGTTCGTGCGCCATGTCGGCTGTCATCTTGTCAGTTGCGGCCTTGGCAACACCGTAAATCACATTGCCGACGTACTTCCGAGCGGCCCAGTAACTGATATTCACGATGAGGCCTTTGCGAGCAGGTAACATCATCTTCACGGCCTGTGAAGAGGTAATGAGCGCAGCACGCACGCCAGCCTCCATCATGCTGGTCCACCTGTGGGCAGGCTGCTCCCAAAACGGAAGCTGCCAAGTGAAAGCGCCGTTTTCAACCATCCTCTCGTAACCGCCCCACGCCGAGTTTACGAGTACATCCAGGCGACCGGTCTCGCTTGCGATCCGCGCAAACACAGAAGCCGTTTGTTCATCCCGTGAATGATCACAGGCAATCCGAACAATCGCGTCATGCAGGTCCGCGGTACGGATGGTGCGGCCTGTCGCAAACACTTTGAAACCGGCTTCGTTCAGGCTTGT
>JBELAJ010000292.1:0-10041 GCA_049508935.1 Terriglobia bacterium
GTACTGATGACGGCGGCTGCCTACGTTCTGATGCAGGAACTGCGGCTGCGGGCGGCGCGGACCGGATGCGCGCGGGCGCAGGTGTGGACCTTGCGCGAACGGCTGCTGAAACTGGGCGCTCAAGTGGTGGTTTCGGTGCGCCGGGTGGTGATTCATCTTCCCGTCTCGTTTCCCTTTCTAAACAGCTTTCGTCAAATCGCCCTCAGCTTCGGCGCCCTGAGCGGATAGCCCTCGACGCCTTACGGAACATCCTTGCGACACCTTTTGAGAGACCCGCGAGGCGGTAGTGTCTGTCGTCCAGGTTTGATTCTCGTGCGAGCTCGCCCTCCCGTGGAGCGACAGTACCCCAAAGCACCGCATTACCCTTCCAGAGCGCGCTCAAGCCGCCAGAACGGTCTCAAACTGACACTCCGCAGCGCGTTCGTGAATAATGCGCACTAGTGGGCGCCCAGGACTTTGGACTGCACCTACTAATCGGTAGGTAAACGCTGGGCGCAGGCAGGAGCTATTTCCCAGATCGCCGATCTGCCGCGTATCCCGCGCCAGTGGCCGCATCGCGGCGAGGGCCCAGCTAGCTGCTTAGATTGCCATCCTGATCCGTTCTGAGGCTGCACGTCACCTGGTTGCCTGATGTTCCCAATCGGCCGCACTCCATGGGCAATTTGAACCTGATTTGTTGCAAAGCACAGCAGTTGTGCTCACTGGTACATTCAACTTTTCAGCCCAGTTTTGGAAGCCTTGCCCCGCTTGCATGTGTCAAAGAGTCGGCACATAATTGTTTCAGCGCTCAAGGTCTTATTATCTCTCGGGCCTTTTAGTTGTGGCGCCCAAGGCCGCTATCCTACGGTCCGTCAACCACCACCCCGATTGATATAAGAAGCCTGAGGCTGTATGCAGCCAAGCCTTGAGCTTGCCTTGAGTCGCGCAACGACAGGCCTTCGAAAGGAGGTGAACCATGCCAAGGCGAGGAAAAAGAATGGGCTCGGACGCGACGGCCCTCCCAAAGTCGGCGGATACCATGTTAAGCGACGCAGCAACGGTGATGCCTGATACGAGCACTGTAAGTGAATCCATGAAGACCGCCGCAACCGTTAGCCCAACTGAGAGCGAAATCGCCACACTTGCGTATCAATTGTGGCAAGACAACGGCTGTCCCGTTGGATCGGATCAAGAAGACTGGTTCAGGGCAGAAGCAATGCTCAAAGACGCACTCGTCGCGAAGAGCGAAGATCGGTAGCGACGCCCGTCGATCCCCCGCTGCGATACTCGCACTGAGTCCGAAATGCTGGCCGAGTTCCACGGGGAAGGACATTGGGTGGTATGGGAAAGTGAATGGGGCGGTGCCCGCTGGGTCTGGGATTTAGGCCACTCCAGGCGTCGAAGTTTCGAATCGAGCAGGCTGAACGGACGCCTTGGGGTACCTGCTCAATGACTGTTTCCTGGGTAGACGATTGTGCGCCACTGCCCGGTAGGGAGCCTTGCCAACGTTTCGATTAGGAAAAGCGAAATCGCTGCTAAGACGAACATCCGAAGAATCGGAGTAGAGTTCAAAATGAGAGTGTGGGCTTACGGATAATCATTTGCAGGGCATCGTTGTACCTGTTATCGCGAATGGTCAACCAAAATACGAGGGTTGGTCAAGATTGCACAGACATCTGTGCGAAATGGAGCAGACACCCATCTTCGCCGCTTCTATCATGTATGTTCAGGGGAAGAGTTAGAAGTGCTTCCTCTTTGAATTAGAGGGTAAACATGGGAACCGTAAGGAAACCCAGGAACGAATCTAACGAAGCGACACTCGCCCGTGTCAAGAAAGAAATGGCGCAGCCCCGCATCGCCAAGTCCGCGAGGAAGGACGCGTGAATCAGACAAGACTCGCTGTGGCCGCGTCATAACCGTTTGTCGCCGCAGCTACTTCCTCGAAAGCTCGCGTTCGAACCGCGCTTCGACTGCGTCACGACTCAGCTTAGTCTCGGCTTTGTTCAATAGGATCGAATAAACGACTTCGTTGCCTTGGATCTGAGCGGTGATAAACGTGGCGTCCGTCAGCTCGTCGTGATTGAATTTCACCTTTCTGCCGTCTGCAAGTGTTCTAATCCACTCATCGTTTGGCATTTTTGTTATCCCCCGCACCTCAAGTGTCGGAGACGCCTCCAGATTCTCAGTGAAGGGGGCGGAGCAACAGCAGTCCGCTCCGATCAGCCACAGACGCGACAACGCCAAGAGTCCTTAAGGCAGTATAAGCTACCCGTCCGGATCAACTCAATCTTCAGTAGTGGACAGGTATCCTGAATGGGCGTTTGCAGCCAAGTGGGTTCCTTCCGAGTACGCCGTCGCTCGCCCAGAACTTCGGATTGCCCGTGCGTATTGATTGATAAACTTGGCGACTTATGGGGAGTAATATGGAGAAACCTCAGCAACCGTTTGCTGATGAGGCACTAGAACAATCACTGGTGTTGGGGGCTTATGCCAGTCCGATCGGCGGCGTTCATGCCTCCGCGAACCTAGCATTTCAACTCGCGTCGAAATCACCCACCTTGTTACTTATTCAGAATTCGATGGCTTGGACGCGAAGCGAACTACGGCGGGAAATTCATGCGGCGCTGGTGGTCCTCGAAGCGTGGGCCCGAGCAGAGGATATCGGTTATGGGAAGTCCACGTCGAGGGCGTAGATTTCCTGGACTCCGACATCATGGAGAACCATGGGAGAATCATCCGGGGCTAGGCCCATCCATGCACCCAGGCTACTCATCGCGCGCCGGTAGCCCTTCAAGCCCGCCACTCGCTCGACCTTTCGGTCAGCAACACGGACACGGTAGATAGCCGGTTCGTTGGTGGATTCGTTGGCGGAAAAGATGTCGAAGTAGACAAACTTCCCATCCCGCGACCAGCTATAGTAACCGGCGGGAAGGCCCACGAATTCCGACCATTTCTGGTTCTTCACATCGAAGAGGAACAACTTCTGTTGGTCGATCGGCTGGGCCACGATATAGCGGCCGTCGGGCGACCAGCGGGGCGCGAAGAGCCCCTCAGAGCCGGGCAGAGTTGTAACCCGTTGCGACTGGATATCAAGCACATGAATGGCTTTAGTGCCAGAACTTTCCACTCCCACAAAATCACCAAAGGCCAACGAATTTCCATCCGGGGCCCAGGTAGGGTCGCATTCGTTTTGTCCCTCTGGTGTAGCCGGCTGGGGAATGCCGCCATCAACCGAAACGATGTAGATCTTAAAAGGCCTGCCGGGTTCATTTCCACAGAAGGCAATCTGTTTCCCGTCGGGAGCCCAATGCGGAAGGCCAGTCCACATGGGCGGATAGGTCAGTTGCAGCCGCTCGCTGGCGTCAATGTGGCTGCGCCACAGAGTGCCTTCGGGGTAGGCCACATACACAACCCACTTGCCGTCCTTCGAGAAATCCAGCTCGTCCGCCGAAATGCCTGAAAGGTAGGGCGCGAACTGCCCTGACTTCGAATCATAGTGCGTCAGTTCTCCTCGCAGCTGGGCACCAATGACAAATAGCTTCTTTCCATCGGTGCTCGGAACGGGATCAGAGGTGTCCATTGGCCCGGCGGTCAATCGCACCGGCTGGCGTGTGGCCTTGCGGAAGAGGCCGCCGTATTCTCGCCATGCCCAGATATCGGAGCGCCCATTTCGCTGGGATGAGAAAACGAAGTATTTTCCGTCCTTTGTCCAGTTCCCACAGCATTCCGCAGGCGGGTTGTTCCATCCGGGGAGCAAAGGATGAAGTTTGCTGCCGTCGGCCAAAACCTCCCACAGGGCGGTAGAGCTTGTCTTGAGGTCTACGAGAGTAAAGCGAATGCGGGCTCCGTCCGGGGACCAGCGCGGCCAATAGGCAGTACCGGCGACGCTGGCAAGCTTTTGGGAGCCGCTGCCCTCGCTCCTGGCCACATAAAGGTCCGAACCACGAGCGTAAACAATGCGTTCTCCGTCCGCAGACCACGCGCCGTCATGGGCTATGACGTCTCCCAAGCGACGAGCTGAGCCGGCTGGAACCGGCAAGACGGTGAGCTGCGAATCTCCCAAGAATGATGCCCGTGCAACCAGCAACTCGGACCGTGCCGGAGAAATATCCACGATATTGGGGACCTGGATGCTCGTGGAGATCATGGCCGTTTCTCCACCGGAAGCGGACACTTGAGCAAGCGAGGCGCCGCCGCTGGTCGTCTCAGTGAAATAAATGCGCGGGCCATCAGTTACCATTGCACCCTTCTGTCGACTATCCTTGGTAACTTGGACGAAGCCCAGGACCTTCGGCGGGGGCAGCGGGCGTGTCAGGAAGTAGGCCAGGACGGCGGTGATGATGACGACCGGGGCCAGGGCCATTACCCACCAGTGCCGCCTCTGAGGCGGGGCCTCCCGGCCTACTCCGGCGGAAGTCGGCGTGTAAGTGGTTTCGACGGCAGCCCGTCTGCTCGTACCGCCCGAATCCGTATCACGCTTCAGGCGCTTCAGGTCGGCGCGCAATTCCGATGCGTGCTGATAGCGAAGGTCGGGATCTTTCTCCAGTGCCTTGTGGATAATTCGTTCGAGCTCGGGGGGACAATCGGGATTCAGCCGCACCGGCACCGCAGGCGCACGGTTCAGAATGGCCTCAAAGATGACGCCAGAACTTTCCCCGCGAAAGGGCAACATCCCCGTCGCCATTTCGTAGAGCACCACACCAAATGAGAACAAATCCGAGCGTGCATCCAGTTCCTTGGCCCGCACCTGCTCCGGCGACATGTAGGCCACGGTCCCGAGCGCCGTCCCCGGGCTGGTCAGATGCGGCTCGTCCACCGTAGCGGCGGTTAGACCATTCAAGGTTGCACCCTGACCGGAAGGGCCACCGGCCGTTGTGGCCTTGGCCAAGCCGAAGTCCAGCACTTTGGCGTGTCCCCGTTTGGTTACGAAGATGTTCGCCGGTTTAATGTCCCGATGGACGATTCCCTGGCTGTGAGCCGCGTCGAGGGCATCCGTGACCTCGATGGCGATCTCCAGCAGTCGTTCCAACTCCATGGGCCGGCCCTGAATCTGGTGCTTCAGAGTCCCGCCATCCAGAAACTCCATGGCGATGAACGCTTGACCCTCGCATTCGCCGATGTCGTAAATAGTGCAGATATTGGGATGATTCAGGGCTGAGGCAGACTGCGCTTCGCGCTGGAATCGCGTCAATGCCTGGGGATCTTTGGCAAGGACTTCCGGCAGGAATTTGAGTGCGACAAACCGGTGGAGGCGGGTATCTTCGGCCTTGTAAACCACACCCATCCCGCCGCCGCCGAGCTTCTCCAGAATGCGGTAGTGGGAGACGGTTGTGCCAGTCATCGCGCTAAGCCTCGGCTACCCTGGCGTTGGATGCCCTGATGCTGAAGATATCCTACCGGCAATCACGCTGGAGAGCAAGCACTCGACGGCCAGATTCCCGGAACCAGCATGCGCATGTGAAGTTGGCCTCCCGGAAAATGACCGCCGCCTTAGATAGATCCTCTGTAACGCCGTAATGGCGAGTAATCCCTTGACGCCGGATAAGTCTACCCTTGGCGACTCGTTACCAATCCCAGGCCAAGGGGCGTCGGCCCGATTTCAAAGTGCACTCGTGCCAATGTCGGTGTCGGGCGTTTCCCGGCACAATTGGGGCCACGCGCCAAACCCGACTCAGATTGAGGTAGGAATCGAAGTGTAGCTTCTAATAAGGCTCCACAGGATTCAGGGCTGCTGAAGAGGTGCACTTTCAGTCCTCCCGTGTGCTAGCGGCAATGCGCTTTCGGTCGAGTATCACGACCTCACCAGGCTTGCCTGTCAGCTCTCGTGTCCACCACCAAGTCTTTACGTCGACTCTTGGGACTACCCCGGACTTCAGCACCTCCCGAAAGTCGATGTCCCCCGTGTCCTGCTTAATAAGGGGGGCCGCGCCGACTTCAATTCACCGTGAGGGTGAATTGAATCGTGTGGGTGAGGGTGGAAGTCGAGGCTGCGGTTCCCGTGACAGCCACGGTGTAGGTCCCCGCAGGCGTTCCAGGGACGGTCTTGGGGGGAGGAGTGCTCGACCCACCGCCGCAGGCACTCCACAGCATCGCCAGCAGCAAGCAGGCAGCAAGCAGGCAGGCCGCCCGGCGTTTCCGTGCTGTGGCCAGCACCGCCACGCTTGCCAGCCCCAATAAGCCATACAGCCAGAACACTCGACCCAAGCCTGTAAAGCCCGGCGGCAGGAGTCTTCCCGCGGGTGGTGCGAGCCGCGCAGTGGATGGCGCTGTGGTCGAAACCGCCACAGCCACGCTCGCCAAAACAGTGCCGTTCGGCGTCACCGTATTGGGAGTGAGCGTGCAGGTGGATTCCGAGGGCGCCCCGGTGCACACCAGGTTCACCGCCTGGCTGAACCCGTCTTCGGAACCGACCGTAAAACTGTAATTTGCCGTCTGCCCCGCAGTCACAGTCTGGCTGGTCGTGGTACTTGACATCGCGAAGTCCGTTCCAGCGCCCGAAAGCTCAACCGTCTGCGGGCTGGTGCTGGCGTTGTCGGTGAGCGTCAGCGTGCCGTTCCGAGTTCCCGCGTCGATAGGTGAGAAAGTAACACTGATCGTGCAACTCGAGCCGGCAGCCACCGAATCGCCGCAAGTGTTGGTCTGGGCGAAGTCGCCGGTTCGGGCGAATTTGAGCGTAGTCAGGGTCCCGTTGCCCGCGTTAGTAAGTGTGATCGTTTGGGGTGCGCTCTGCGACGAAACTGTCTGCGCGGCGAAGCTCAAGGCCGTAGTCGAGAGGCTGACCACCGGCCCAGCCCCTGTGCCGCTTAGGTTGACCGTCTGGATGGTTCCCCCGGGAACGTAATTGCTGTTGTCAGTGATGGTCAGAGTTCCAGTTTGCGGGCCGGGCGCCGTGGGCGTGAAGACGACGTTGATGGCGCAGGAACTATTGGCAGCAACGCTATTCCCACAGGTATTCGTCTCGGAGAAAGCCCCACTCATTGCGAAGCTTGAAACCGAGAGGGGGGGACTGCCGGTGTTGGAAAGCGTAAGAGCCATCGGACTGCTGGCAGACCCTAACGCTTGATTCCCGAAGACCAGCGCCGTGGGAGAGACGCTTGCCTCTGGAGCGACTCCAGTCCCCGTCAGGCTCACCGTAAGCGTGAGAGGCGTCGGGCTGGTGTAGGTAACGGTCAGCGTACCGGTGCGCGTCCCGGCTGCGGTAGGCATGAACGAGATGCTGATGGGGCAGGGGGTGTCTACGGTTAGGCCCGTCAGGCTGTCGCAAACGTTTTGCTGTTGAAAGTCCCCGCTGACCGATAACTCGGGCACGCCTGTGCCGCCATTGTTGGGATTAAGGAGCATGATCGTCTGAGCAATGCTCGTGGAGTTCACCGGCTGGTCACCAAAAGTGAGACTGGTAGCAGAAAGGCTGGCTTGCCCCCCAGCGCCCGTGCCGGTCATCTGCACGGTCTGTGGGCTGTTGACTGCGGCGTCCGTCACCGTAAGCAGGCTGGTATAAAATCCGGCCACCGTGGGTTGGAACGACACATTGATCGTGCAACTGGCATTGGGGCCAACAGAAGGCACGCAGTTATTGGTTTGCGTCCAGCCGCTAGGGACCGTCACGCTGCTGACTGCCAGTGCCACTGAAGCCGTGTTGGTCAGCGTCACCACTTGGGGGCTGCTCGTTGTCCCGATATTCTGGTGGTTGAAGAACAGGCTCGCGGGCGAGAAATTGGCCGCGGACACCGCTCCAGTGCCGGTCAGTTGAAGGGCCCATGGTCCGCCGGAAGCGGCGGCGACCGTTACCGCGCCGGTGCGATCCCCTAGCGCAGTTGGCGTGAAAGTGACTGCGACCTTGCAGCTGGCTTCGGGCGCAACCGTAGTATCGGTGTAAAAGCAGGAGGTGGCGCCGCTGACCACCGCAAAATCGCCGCTGGCAGTGATGCCGTTGATGTTCAGTGAGGCGTTACCGAGGTTGGTTACCGTGAAGGTCTCTTGCGGGCTGGTCGTGTTTTCGAGCACGGCGCCGAAGCCGAAGGCAGCGGGCGAGAAGCTCACGGCCGGTGCTGGACTCGCCGAGAGTTCAGCTACGAAGGCCGTTGGCCCCGGAGGTTGAGCGTTCTTGTTGGCCGGCTGCAACGGGTTAACCGTCGGGAAGTCAAGCGAAAGCGTAGCACCGGTTATGTAGGCGTTGCCAGAGGGGTCCAAGGCCACGCCCGCGGCTGCGTCCTGATAGCTGCCACCCAAATAGGTGGAATAGACCAGGGCAGAGCCCGCCGGATTCAACTCGGCCACGAAGCCGTTCTCGGAACCCAGGAGGGCCGGCTGCACGGCGTTGGCGGTTGGGAAGTCCATCGCCCCGGTATAGCCCACCACATAGGCGTCGCCGGAGGAGTCCACGGCAATACCGTCGGCCACGTTCGTCCCGCTGCCGCCCAGGTACGTTGAGTAGACCAGCGCGCTCCCGCCGGGATTCAGCTTAGACACGAACCCAGCCGTGCCTCCGCTCGCAATGCCCTCATTAGTAGGCTGGATCGGATTGACAGTCGGAAAGTCGCTCGAGCTGGTAGCTCCAGTGACGTACGCGGCGCCGGAGGAGTCCACAGCAATGCTCCGCCCTTCATCATTGTCGCTGCCGCCCAGATACGTGGAATAAACCAGCCCGGAGCCGGACGCGTTTAACTCGGTAACAAATGCAGTAAAGTTGGCGTTTTTGGAGGCCGCCTGCAACGGGTTAGCGGTGGGGAGGGCGCCCGGCGTGGTGCTCCCCGTTATGTATGCGTTTCCTGAGTGGTCCAGGGCAATGCCGAGCGCCGAAGTGTACTCGTTACCGGAGGGGTGGTTTACCTCTCCAAGGTAGGTGGAGTAAACCAAGGCTGAGCCGGCCGCGTTCAATTCTGTCACAAAGGCGTCGGTACATTGACAACCGTCGACATTCCCGCCCCCGGTGCTTTCAAAGGACCCCGGGGTCGTGGGGAAGTCAGGAGACGAGGTCGCCCCCGTCACATAA
Organism: Terriglobia bacterium; assembly: GCA_049508935.1. Classification (GTDB taxonomy): domain Bacteria; phylum Acidobacteriota; class Terriglobia; order UBA7540; family UBA7540; genus CAVROP01. The sequence continues at coordinate 8,972 of JBELAJ010000292.1, forward strand.
GCGTTTCCGGACGGGTCCACAGCTATGGCGGCCGCAAAATCAAAAACACTGCCGCCCAGATAAGTCGAGTAAACCAGTGCCGATCCCGAGGCGTCCAGTTTGGCGATGAATCCGGTGCTGTAGCCGGTGCTCGTCAGGTTGCCGTTCTGTATCGCGTTGACCACCGGGAAATCCCTCGAGTAAGTTCTTCCACCCACGTAGGCGTTTCCGGAAGAGTCCACAGCAATGCCGTAGCCTATGTCGGCCCCACTGCCGCCCAGATACGTGGAATAGACGAGCGCCGAGCCTGCCGGGTTCAGTTTGGCAACGAAGGCGGTGCCCTGGCTGCCCGATTTGTTGCCGGCCTGCAATGGATTCACGGTGGGGAAGTCCACTGACGCGGTTTCGCCGGTCACATAAGCGCTGCCCGAGGAGTCGACGGCGATACCGTAGCCCCAATCACCTCCGCTCCCGCCAAGATAAGTGGAGTACGTGAGCACAGGGTCGATGACGAGCGGCTTGGTGTGGTCGTACGGGCCCAGTGCGAATTGAATGCGATTTCGGGCGTCGAGAACGAAGCGACCATCAATCAGTGACGAGTGGCGAATGGCGAGTGACGAGCCGGTGCCGGGCTGTGAGATTTCTGGCTTATGGAAACGAATCTCGCCGCCGTCGGCCGCAATCACAAGATCACCATTGGCGTCGATCCGTAGGGGCGGTTCGCGAACCGCCCCTAGCTGTAATGTGATGGCGCTCGGATCGGCGCCTGGTGCGACGATGAAGTCGTATTCGAGTTGCCCGCCCTGGTTGCCGTAATATTCCAAATCCACGCCGGGATACACGTCGTGATAGCGCACCTTCGCGTAGGTGGGCACGTTGGTGCGCCATTTCTTCGGATCGTTGCCGATGAAGTAATTCACCTTGCCCGGAAGTTCCTCGCGGCCGATCACCTCAGCGCCCGGCTTTGCTCCCACGAGGCGCAAGCGAACAAACTCATTTTCGATTTTGGATTTTGGATTTTGGATTAAGGAGCCCGTCCGTGGTCCGTTGTCCGTGGTCCGTTGCAGACCTGTCATTCCTCGTGAGCGGCT
>JBELAJ010000293.1:0-13038 GCA_049508935.1 Terriglobia bacterium
TGTCAACGCTTCGCGTCCAGCCTTTCGACTGACCACGCATGACTCGGGGTCGGTGTGGCTCGCTAAGCCTTCACCGTACGGCTCTTCCATCCGCTCCTCCACGCCGGTTTATCCCGGCGCACTCATTCATATCTCAGCGCCTCTGTCGGATCGACTTTAGTGGCGCGTCGGGCCGGTACGTAACTGGCGAGTAGCGCGCAAGCCGTCAATACGGTGGTCACGCCCACGAAGGTCAAGGGATCAGTGGGCCGGACCTCATAAAGCATGCTCGATAGAAGATGCGTCAAGCCGAGCGCGCCGGCCAAGCCTGCTCCCAGGCCCGCCAGAGTCAGCGCAAGGCTGCGCCTCAGAACCAGCCTGATGACTTCGGGGCGCTCTGCCCCCAGCGTCATGCGAATGCCGATTTCGCGCCTCCGTTGGCTGACGGAGTACGACATCACTCCGTAAATGCCCAGGCCGGCCAGAAGCAAAGCCGTCAAACCGAACAGCCCCAGCAACAGGGTTCGAAACCGCGGCGCAGCTACCGAAGCTCCCACCACTTCATCCATGGTACGAACTTTCGAAACCGGCTGGTCGCGGTCGAGCCCCAGCACCAGATCGTGCACGGGTCGGGCCAGAACAAGCGGTGCCGACGAGGTGCGGATGGTAAGGGCCATGGTGTTCCATAGAAGCGCCTGCGCGTAAGGCGTATACACGGATTCGCTCGCCGCCAAATCCAGAGTTATGTCCTTGGTGTTTCCCACTACACCGATGATCTCCCAGGTAGAGCCATTGAGACCCAATTTCAGCCGCTTGCCGAGAGGGTTTTGATTGGGGAATACGTTACGTACCACAGCCTCATTAATGATCACGACGTGCGGCGACTCCGCCCCATCGCGCTTGTCGAAGTAGCGTCCAGCCACAAGCGGAATTTTCATGGCCTCGAAATATCCAGGCTCGACGACGTGGCAGTCGGGATTGGCGTACTCGTTGGGCAGCGGCGCCCGGCTTGCAACTTCCATGTCGTAGCTCTCAATGTCTCCAGCCAAAGGCAAGTGCCCGACGGCACCTGCGGATTCAACGCCGGGAAGGCCTCTGACTTGCTCAAGAAGTCGCGCAAAGAAGGCCGCCTTCTGCGGGTCAGGATACTTGACATCGGGCAGGGAGACCTCCATGGTCAACAGGTGGTCCGGCTTGAAGCCCGGATCAACCTCCTGCAAACGAACAAAGCTGTGAAGGAGTAAACCGGTGCCCATCAGCAGGATTATCGCCAGCGCCATCTCCGATACCACCAGAATGCTTCGCAGGCGGTCGTGCTGTCGGCTGTCTCCTCCACGCTCGCCCTCTTTTAGAGTGCCGGTCAGAGATACTCTCGAGGTTTGAAGCGCCGGAGCAAGGCCGAAAATCAACCCGGTGGCAAGGGAGGAGAAAATCGTGAAAAGCAGCACCGGTCCGTTAATGCGAACGGCATCGGGGTTGGGAAAGTTGCCGGGGAGAATCAGCTTGAGAAGACTGATGCCCCACCCCGCCAGAAGAACGCCCAAGCCTCCCCCCAGAATTGCAAGTACCAGGCTTTCGGTGACCAGTTGCCGGATCAGGCGAAGACGGCCTGCGCCCAGCGCGGAACGAATCGCGACTTCTCGCTGCCGCCGGGCCGCGCGGGCCAGCAACAGGTTGGCGACATTGGCGCATCCGATCAGGAGTACAAACCCCACAGCGCCGAAGAGGACGAGCAAGGCTGTGCGAAAGCTGCCCACCACTTGGGCGTGGAGCGGCACAAACTTCACGTCGGTGCCGATGTAAGCGCGGGGAAACGCTTTGACCAGTTGCTGCTCGATGGAGTCCATTTCCGACTGCGCATGGCTGAGCGTGACCCCCGGCTTCAGACGAGCGATCACTTGCAGGAAGTGCGACGAGCGTTGACTCCAGGCCACCGGACTCAGCGCCAGAGGCACCCACAATTGGGCCGGTGGGGCAGTGAAGACGTTCAGGATCGTTCCCGTGTTTCCTGGAAACTGGAAGCCCGGCGACATTACTCCAACAACGGTGCAACTCCTGCCGTCGATGCTGATGGTCCTGCCCACTGCAGCGCGGTCTGCGCCGAAGCGGCGCTGCCAGAGGCCGTAGCTCAGCAACACCACCTCGTCCCGGCCAGGCTGATCTTCACCAACCGCGAAGGTGCGGCCCCACAGCGGCTTCACACCCAATAACTCGAAGAGAAAAGGTGATACCGCTGCACCGTCCACTCGTTCAGGGTTGCCCCCGCCGGCGAGATTGAAAGTTCGGGACGAGTCGAACGCCGCCATTTGTTCGAATACGCCGTTGCGATCTCGCCAGTCTTGAAAGTTTGCGGCGGCGGGAGGGTTCTGCTCGTAGCCCATCTTCTTGTTGCGCTCCCACAGCGTGTAGAGTTGGCCCGGATCCTTGAACGGCAGGCGTTGTAACAATACGCTATGGACCATGCTGAAGATGGCGGTATTCGCGCCAATGCCCAGTGCCAGTGTGATCACCACTACAAACGTGAAGCCGGGACTCTTGGCCAGCGTGCGGAAGCCGTAGCGAAAGTCCTGAATGAGTGCGTTCATACTGTGTCTCCGTGCGACCGTCTAAATAGTGAATGGTGAATAGTGAATTGTGAAAACTCACGCCCAGGTTTGTTTCGTAATTCACCATTCATAATTCACTATTCGTAGCGCAGCGCCTCCATCGGATCGACCTTGGTTGCCCGGCGCGCCGGGATGTAGCTGGCCAGAGCCGCCACCGCTGTCAAGAGCAGGGACACCGCCAAGTAAGTGAAGGGGTCCGTGGGGCGAATACCATAGAGCATGCTGGACAGGAAGCGCGTCAGAAGTAACGCCCCGGCAACTCCCAACCCCACGCCGACCAGACCCAATGTGAGCCCGTGTCCAACTACGAGCCTGAACACGTCAGACTGCCGCGCCCCCAGGGCCATGCGGACGCCAATCTCATGCGTGCGCTGGTTGACGGAGTAGGAGGTCACTCCGTAGATCCCAACCGCCGCCAAGGCCAGCGCAAGGAAAGCGAAAATTCCAAGCAGGATGAACGCCAGGCGTTGCGCTGACACCACTCCCGAGACGATCTCGTCCATGGTTTTGACATTGAAGACTGGCTGATCCTTGTCTACTGCCCGGATCGCATTTTTGATCGCAGGCACGATGGCGGCAGGCTCCGAATCGGTCCGCACCACCGGCTGCTGATCGAATCCCGTGTCGTGCACGCCCCCGACTACACCCACGATTTCCCACGCCCGCGATACCTCCGCGAACTGCAAGTGCTTGCCCACCGGGTCCTGATTAGGGAAAAAACGCCGGGCCAGCGTCGCGTCAACGATCGCGACCCGCGGGCCATCCGCGTTGTCGTGATCCGTGAAAACCCGGCCCTGAAGAAGCGGAATCCCCATCGTCCCAAAGTAGCTTGGACTCACATCTCTGAAATCCGCCGCGGGGGCCTCGCCCGGTACTGACGGAGGCGCCTCTTTGACCATGAATCGCCCCATATCCATGTCGTCCTGGCTGAGGGGAATAATCTCGGTCAGCCCAGCCGAACGAACGGTCGGCAGGGCCGCGATGTTGTCCAGGAACTGTTGGAAGGTTAAGGCCCGCTGCCGCGGTTCCCTGTACTTCGAGTCTTTGGTGTCGTTGGGCAGTTTGATTCGGAGCGTGAGCAGGTGCTGTGGATTGAAGCCCGGGTTGGCTTCCAGAAGCCGCCAGAAGCTTTTGACCATCAGACCGGCGCCGATTACCAACACAACCGCGAGTGCAGCCTCGCCAACCACCAACGCGGCGCGCACACGGTGTGCCTCGCGGCCGGCGAGCGAGCTTCTTCCACCTTTTTTGAGCGACTCATTAACGTTACAGCTCGCGCCCTGAAAGGCGGGAACCAGACCGAAAACGATTCCAGTAAAAAGCGAAACCGCCAGCGTGAAGAGGACAACCCTCGCGTCTATGTGGATCTTGGGCAGCAATACCGCGTCCGCAGCGTTAGGAACGGGGATGCGCGACGGCACCACTCTCATCAGCAGATCGGTGCCCCACGCAGCGAGCAACAGGCCTGCGCTCCCTCCGGCGAGCGCCAGCAGCGTGCTCTCGACCAGGAACTGGCGGATCAGCCGGAAGCGTCCGGCGCCCAGCGCCACGCGCATCGCCACTTCCCGCTCGCGGCTGACGGCGCGTGCCAGCAGCAGATTGGCCACGTTCACGCAGGCGATAAGCAGGACGAAGCCGACGCCGCCCAGCAGCAACAAGAGCGCCGGCCGAATATACTCCACCCGCACCGCTTCGAGCGGGACCAACACCACACCCCAGCCTTTGCGGTCGAGCCGCTGGCTCTCGATGCGTTGAGCGATCAGGTTCATTTCCGCAGACGCCTCTGCGAGCGTGATCACCGGCTTGGGCCTGCCGAACACGCCCAGGTCGCTGTCCGCGCGCTTCAGCCAATCGTTGTCGAACGGCACAATTACATCCATGGGAAACAGTGCGGCGAACGAAGCCGGAAGGACGCCGATGATCGTATACAGTTCACCGTTCAGTGTGATACCACGCCCAACGACTTTGGGGTCGGACCCAAAGCGCCGCTCCCAATAGCCGTACGACAGAATCATTAAGTTGTGGCGGCCCTGCGCTTCGTCAAGGCGAAAGGTGCGGCCCAGGACCGGCTTGATCCCAAAGAAGTCGCCGAAATTCGTGGTCACGCGCAAGCCCGACACCTGCTCCGGCTCGCCCACGCCAGTGATCGTCCCGCTTCCGTGCTCGAAGAGGAAGAGGTCCTCGAACGATTTGTTCTGTTCCCTCCAATCGAGGTAATCCCGGCCCGTCGGTCCCACGCGGCTCCATCCGTGCGCCAGGTTGCGAATCCAGATCACCACCAGGCGGTCGGCGGCCCTGATCGGCAGGCGATCGAGAAGCACGGTGTTCACCACGCTGAAAATGGCGGCGTTCGCGCCAATGCCCAGCGCCAGCGTTAATACTGCAACGGTGGTGAAGCCACGATTCTTCGCCAGCATGTGAAATGCGTAGCGAACGTCTTGAAGCACTGTTCCCATCATTTGCCTCGATACTCCGCAAGCTGTCAGTCGTCAGCTCTCAGCAACCAACTGCCGAGTTGCTGCTTGCTGACTGCTGATAGCTGAGGGCTGACAGCTTTATTCGTAACGCAGCGCTACCATCGGGTCGACCTTCGCCGCGCGCTGGGCCGGAATCAAGCTCGCAGCGAGCACCACGATAGCCAGCCCTAGTATTGCCGCGGCGAAGGCCGGGGGATCGCCCGGTCCGAGTCCAAACAGCATGGAGCGAAGCACTCGCGCGCCCGCCACCGCCAGCGGGAGACCAACGACTATTCCCGCCACGCTCACCCCCAAACTCTCGCGCAGGACCATCCAGAGCACCTGCTGGCGCTGTGCGCCCAGGGCCATTCGCACTCCGATTTCTGCGGTCCGCCGGCTCACCCGATACGAAAGCGTCCCGTAGAGTCCCGTGGCCACCAGCAGCGCAGCCAAGAAGCCGAAGGAGATGGCCAGGCGCGCCGACAACCGCTCATCGGTATACGACTTCTCAAACTGCTCCTGCTGCGTCATGGGCTCGAGCAGCGGCAAGTCCGGCCCAAACTCCGCCACCGCGCGCCGCACCATGGGCAGCAGCGCCATCGGATGGCCTTCCGCGCGTAACCCGATATGCATGGTTGACGTGCCGGCGATTTGCGTATAGGGAAAGTAGGCCATGGGCCTGGCTGCTTCGCCGGAGCTGGTGTACTTGCTGTCCCGGACGACACCGACAATGGCGTATTGGGCTTTGGCGTCCCGGTCCATCGCCACGTGATGCCCCAAGGGTTGGCGGCCTGCAAGGTAGCGCTCGGCAAAGGTTCTGTTGATGATCGCCACCTTGGGAGCAGCCGCCGTATCCCGATCGTTGAAATCGCGCCCCACCAGAATCGGAACGCTCAGGACGTGGAAGAAATCCGGTCCCACGCTGTTGCAGCGCATGGGGGAGGAAGCGCCCGTGCGCGGCGGCGCTCCGTCCACGTATGCATCATTGTTGTTGCTCCACCCGGACCCTAGGCGGTTTTCCATCAAGGTTGCGGATTCGACACGTGGTAAACCACGCAGGCGGTCCATGAGTGACTGAAAGAAATGATTGACCTCCGCATCGGTGCGCAGGCTCTGCGGAGGTGTGATACCGAAAACGAGCAAGCCCTGCGCGCGCAGCCCAAGGTCCTGCGTCTCGAGGTTCCGAAGCGTGCGTAATAACAGGCTGGCGCACACCAGCAACGCCAGGCAGAGAGCGATCTGAAATGCCACTACCGCCTGCCCGCGGCGGTGATGTTCCTTGCCGCGTGCGGCGCTGGGCGCGCCGGTTGTGCGGGTGAAGCCGGGGGAGGTGCGGACTGCGTTACGCAGGGGAGCGAGGCCGAATAACAGAGCCGCAAGTGCGGAGAGCGCCAAAGTGAACGCCAGCACCCGTTGATCGGGCGACACGTTGAAGTCCAGCCCGGCCCAAACCACCATGGCTTCCGTCGCCCAGGTGGCAAAAAGCCAGCCCAGCGCCGTTCCCGCTCCCACCAGAACCAGGCTCTCGGTAAGCAATTGACGTAAGAGTTGCAATCGGGTTGCGCCCAAAGCGAGGCGCAGGCTGAACTCTTGCCGGCGCGCGGTATTCCTGGCCACCAGAAGCATGGCTACATTGCCGCAGGCAATCACCAACACCACCCCCACCATCGCCATCAGCACCAGGAGCGGTTTCTCGTAATTGTCTTGCACCTGCCCGATGCCGCGCACGGAAGTGAAGAAAAGCTCGACGGGTTGGGCTTTCGGGTCTTGCTTGATCCCGCTCGAGATGAGCGTGCCCTGATAAATTGGATTCAGTTGTGCCAGCGCCTTTTTTTCACTGACTCCGGGCTGAAGCCGTCCGATCATCAACAGGAAAAGCCATGTCGGATCTCCGTAGAGACTGTCGCTACTGTCTGGAGAGCGGCCCCACGGCTTTAAATCAGCGCGGGTTTGGAAAGGAACCCAAATATCAGTCGGCTCACCCTGCCCGACTCCCCCAAATTCCCGTGACGCAACTCCGATGATCGTGAACGGTACTCCCTTGATGTAGAGGGTCTGGCCAAGCACGGAGGGATTACGGGCAAAGCGCCGCGTCCAGTAAGCGTAGCTCAGCACCGCCGTCTGGGTGTGGCGAGTTTCATCTTCGAGAGTAAACCCACGGCCCCGCGCCAGCCGCACGCCCAGCCCCGAAAAGAAATTCCCGCTCACCATGTCCGCATTAGCCTCTTCCGGCTCGTCGCTGCCGATGCGCACCGCCACCTTTCTGTAGCTGAGCGGCACGTAAGCAACGACGTCCGAAAAAACGTCGTGCTGCTTGCGGAGTTCCTCAAAAACGGGTTCGGTCAAGGAAGTGTCGTTATAACCCGTTTGGGACGTTTGCGGAGGCTGGTCGGCGGTGTGCAACCGAACCAGTCGTTCCGGATCGGGCACGGGCAAGCGGCGCACGAGCGCTGCATTCATCACGCTGAAGATCGCCGTGTTTGCGCCGATCCCCAGCGCCAGCGTCAGCACCGCGACCGCCGTGAAGCCCGGATTCTTCGCCAGCATGCGGATTCCGTAGCGAACGTCCTGAAGCAGTGTGGCCATGGTTTACCTGAACACCTCCCAAGCTGTCAGCCGTCAGCTTTCAGCCATCAGCGAACATCGCCCTCCTTTGCGGATAGCTGCAGGACAGCAGCTCGATGCTTCGTCCACGGATTTGACAACTCAAGTGGGAACTCGTAGCATCGAGCTATGAAAACAAGGGTTTCTGCAAGGGGCCAAGTTACTATTCCCAAGCCTTTGCGCGACCTGCTCGGCTCTCGCGCTGGCCAAATCCTCGAGGTGAACGAGGAGGGCGGGCACTTGGTTTTTTCTAAAACCGGAAGCGGCGATGCGATCGATCGGTTGTTCGGAGTCCTGAAGCTCGGACGATCGACAGACGCGATCATGAAGGAGCTCCGGGGTGAGTACCCGCTTAAGGCACTAACGCCTCCGAAGCCTTGACTTGCAATCATCGGCTCGAACCTCGAAGACCTGGTCTCTGTTCTGTACTCTCAAACCTGACGCCTGGGACCTGGCATCTACTCATATCGCAGTGCCACCAACGGATCGACCTTGGTCGCCCGGCGCGCGGGAATGTAGCTGGCGAGCAAGGCCACGAAAGTCAGCAGGAGAGTTACGGCGAGGAAGGTGAGAGGGTCGGTGGGCCTCACGCCATAGAGCAGGCTCGACACAAATCGCGTCAACGCAAGCGCGCCCAGGATCCCCATTCCCACGCCCACCACGACCACCCTTGACCCTTGTCCCACGACAAGTTTCAGGATGTCTCTTCGCTCCGCCCCAAGCGCCATGCGCACGCCGAATTCGTGGGTTCGTTGCGCCACTGAATAGGAGATCACTCCGTAGAGTCCGACCATGGCCAGCACCAGCGCCAGCGCGGCAAACAGCAAGGAGACCATCATGGTGAGGCGTTCCGGCGCAACGGACTCTGCGGCCAGACTCTCCATGGTGCGCACGTCCCCGATGGGCTGATTAGGATCGATGCTGTGAACGATCTGGCGGATATCGCCGACAAGCCTTGTCGGGTCCTCGGTCGCGCGAACCACCAGCGTCATGTCATCCATGTTCTCCATGAAGTACATCGCAATTGCGGGCTCGGCAGCGGGTCCGAGTTCCTTAACGTCGCCGACCACTCCCACCACCGTCCTCCAATTACAGGTTGAGTCGGAACAGTTAACGCCGAAGCGCCTTCCAATCGGATTTTCGCCGGGCCAATATTGCTTGGCCATGGCTTCACTAATGACGGCACGGTCGCTGTACCAGTCGCTCGCCTCGAACAAACGCCCGCGGAGCAGAGGAATTCCCATGGCGCGAAAATAGCCGGAGGTCGTCTGGCGATGCGCCGCCCAAATCGAACCACGGGCGCTGTGCGGCCGGCCCTCAATCTCAATGTCCTGTCCCCAACCACCGCCCGTAAGCGGCGCATAGTTGATGATGCCCGCCGCGCGCACCTGCGGCAGAGCAGTGATCCGCTGCAAGACCGGGCCGTAAAACCGTTCCCCCATGTGTTGTCCCGGGCGGTGTAGCCCAACAGTCAGGACGGAATCAGGCTGGAAGCCCATGGCGACAGTGGAAATTCGAACGAAGCTCTTGGCAAGTAGTCCGGCTGCCGTCAGGAGTATTGCCGCCAGCGCCACTTCGCCCGCCACCAGCGCGGCTCGAGAGGAATGGAGTCCCGCGGCCGAGTGCGCGTCGCGCAGCCCTTGCTTCAACGTCTCATTCAAGTCGAAACTGGCGGCGCGCAGTGCCGGCGCCATGCCAAACAGCAGGACGGTGAGCAGAGAAATCCCCAGGGAGAACAAGAGCACCGGGGCGTCAATTCCTCCTCGGGTTAACGGGTTCCAGGCACTCGGAAGCAGCAAGTATAAGACGGCCACGCCGTAGGATGCGACCAGCACGCCCGCGGCGCCTCCCGCGAGCCCTAGCAATCCGCTTTCGATCAGCATTTGGCGGACGATTTGCCGCCGCCCCGCACCCAGGGCGCGGCGAATGGCGATCTCCTGTTGCCGCCCTGCGGCGCGAGCCAGCAGCAGATTGGCGAGATTGGCACAGGCGATAAGCAGCACGAGACCGGCGAATGCCAGCAGCGCCAGGAGCGAGGGACGGAGTTCTTTGGCGTATCGGTCGCGCAGGCTTTCAACCACAACGTACTGGTCCGAGTTCCATTCCTGAGGGAAGATCTTGGCCAGTTGCACGTCGAGCGTATCCATGTCAGCCTGTGCTTGTGGAAGCCTGACGCCGGGCTTTAATAGTCCGAGGGCGTGCAAGTAATAGCCACCCGCACCTTCGTCGAGATTGGCCTGGAAAGGTAACCAGAGGTCCTCGGGCACGATAGAGAAGCGAAAACGCGCGGGAAGGACGCCAATGACCTCACGGGATTTGCCGTTCAAGATAAGCTTCTTCCCGAGGATGCCTGGATCGCTGCCGTAACGCGTTTGCCACAGAGCATGGCTGATGATGACCACACGGTTGCCCCCAGGGCGGTCCTCCGCAACGGAGAAAGCCCTGCCGAGGGTTGGCGTCACGCCAAGCACGCGGAAGAATCCTTCGGTCACTTCCTTGGCGTGAACCCGCTCCGAGCCTTCCGGGCCGGTCAGGTAGTTCTGCTCCTGCGCACCTTCACCGGCCCACGCCGCCATGGCCTGAAAAACCTGGTTGTGGTCGCGCCAGTACTTGAAGCTCGGCTGGTCCGCCCAGCCTCCCGCGGTCGCCATCCCCGATTGCATGATCTTATGTTGTTGACACTTCACCATGACCACTCGGTTCGAGTTGGCGAAGGGCAGCGGGCGGAAAAGGAAATCATTGGCGACCGTGAAGATGGCGGTGTTGGCGCCTATCGCCAGCGCCAGAGTGAGAATTGCGATGAGTGCGAAGCCAGGATTGCGTCCAAGTTGGCGAAGGCCGAAGCGAAGGTCTTGAAAAAGTGTGCCCATGATCTGCCCCGACAGAGCTATCATCCCTCAGCTATCAGCTATCAGCGAACCCTGCGTGGCGACGCCTGCCGTGAATTCATCTACTAACAGTCAACGGACCGCCAGCAGGAGCTGAAGGCTGAAAGCTGACAGCTAGTTCAGTCGTATGCGGTTGAACGCATCCCAGGTGGACATGTCTGAGAGCACGACGCGGTCGCCGGGTTTGAGTCCGTCCAGGATCTCGACCGTATTGACGGAGCTTCGACCCAACTTTACTTGCACTCGCGAGGCGCCATTGCCTTCCTCGTCCAGCTTGAAGATTCCCACTGTGCTGTTGGGCTGGCCAAACGCCGGGCGGCCAACGTAGACCACGTCCTTCAGGTTCTCGATCTCGATGGTGCCTTCCACGCTCAGGTCGGGACGCGCGCCCTTCGGCAGCTCGCCCTCCAGTTTGACGTCCACGGTCACCGTTCCGTTTATCACCGCCGGGTCAATGCGTTCCACACGGCCGGCAATGATGCCGTTGCGCGTGTCGACGGAGGCATCTTGGCCGATCAAAACGTCCTTCGCCTGAGTTTCAGGAATCTTCAGTTCCGCCTTCAGCTTGTTCGGCTGGGCCACCTTCGCCAGGATCGTGCCTGCCGTGACCTGCTGGCCGACTTCCACCGGCACCTCCTGCAGCGTTCCGTCTTCAACTCCTGCTCGCACTTTCAGCCGGTCCAGTTGCGACTCCTTCAACTCGTAAAGGGCACGCATTTGTCCGACTTTGGCTTTCGAGGCTTCCAGTTGGGCTTGAGCGGAAGCGGCGCTCACGGCCAGCCGGTCCTGCTCGATTTTGTTGCGGGTGGTCAACTCGTCGGCTTTGGCTCGCGACAGCTTGGCATTCAGCTCGGCAGCTAAGCCTGCCTTGGCCAGCGCGTCGTCCTTTTCGGCATTGAGCATCGCGTTGGTGTGATCCGCCTGGACTGTGGCAGCGGCTGCCTTCTCGTCCAGCAGTTTGCTGTCAAGCTGCGCTTTCAGACTGTTGTAGTCCGCTTCGGCGGCCTTCAGTTGCCACTCGGCGTCGAGAGCGGCCTGCTCGAGTTCAGGGTTCTTCAGCTCCATGATGATCGTGTCGGGCTTCATGTGCTGCACGCCCGGCAATAGCCGCTTCACCACCCGCCCATCCGAGGTCGCCGGAATCCACAACAGCTCATCCGGAACCAACGTGCCCAAGCCTCTCACTTCGAGTAGCATCGGTCCTCTTTTGACCGTTTCAATCCAGACCGTAGCTTTGTCCACGCTGGGCGCGGCGGGTTTTAGACGCGAAAGACCATAAGTTACAGAAGCAATGGCTAAAAGGCCCACAGCGGAAAAAATGATCCTGCGTATTCGGCGTTTTCGCTTTGCATCTTCACGTGGTATGTCCATGTCGATACTCCCCGAGGATATTTAGGGCAATAGCACTGCCAAGTCCAATTGTAGATTACATCCTTTAGTTTCAATGTATTAGGTGGAATAACCGCAAGGCGGCCATCCACAACTGTTCGATTTTGGGACGACCCGTCCCGAGTTCGGACGGTCAGCTCTCAGCTTTCAGCTACCAGCTTTCAGATCCGTCCCCCTTTACGATTAGTCCACTGCCAATGCCTTCTCCAGCAACTGCCCTCTCCCTTGGGGAGAGGGTGGTCCGCAGCCGGCGGTTTCTTCAGCCGGGGTGGGCCGGGTGAGGGGTTTCTTCGTACGACCGACTCTGATCCGTCGGCTACTCCGCAGTCGCCTTAGGTTCTCCCGACTTCGCGCTCCTAACTCCTGAATCCTAGTTCACCGGCGTGCCGGGAATATTGGGCGCCCGCTTGACTTCTCCTTGTACAGCCTCGTTCAGGTTGATGTTGTTCCTTTCGAGCAGAGTTCCCGCGGCTTGTTCGTACTGGATCAGTGCCTTCGCATAGGCCGCGCGCGCGGTCACCACCGTCCCCTGGGCGTTGGCTAAATTGGTTTGTGCGGTGATCACATCTTCGACCGTAGCCGAAGCCAGGGTGAACTTCTGCTGCTGCATGCCGAGCACCTGGCGCGAAATCACCTCTAAATTCGTGGCGGCGTCAAGTTGAGCCTTAGCTTGCTCTACTGCGCTCACCGCCTTGTCCACATCCCAGACTGCCTGGTTCTTGGCCTGCTCGAGGGTCATTTGCATCTGCCGCTGCTCGATCAGGGCGCGTGCGGCGTCTGCCTGAGCGATACGGTTGCGAAGAGGAACTCCCAACTGAATCCCGAAGGAGATGTTGGGGAAATCGTCCAAAAGGATATTTGAAAGTGTGGGCCGCACAGCCGAGCCGAGCCCGTATAAGTTATAAGAGGCAAAGGCCTGGAGCTGAGGCAGGAGCGCATTGCGCGTCTGCTGAATAACGTATTCCTGGTTGCGCAGGTTGAGATCAGCCTGTTCGATTTCCGGGCGATGGCTTGTAGCTTCCCGCATAGCCTCATTCAGCGGCGGCACATCCTCCGGATGCGGCTCCGGCAGTTTATCCGTGGGGAGAATGTCCACCTTGGCCAACTCATCATTGA
>JBELAJ010000294.1:0-9986 GCA_049508935.1 Terriglobia bacterium
CCCGGACTGACGAACAACTGCTGCGGGCAGCGAAAGAGGCCTTCCAGTCCATTTCCGTCGCAGACTGCAAAGGCTTCTTTTTTAGCGCCCGATACGCTACATAATAAATGGAAATGCTCTAGCCGGCATCTATTCCTCTGAGGGCTTCAACAAAGGAATTCGTTCACCAGGGACCGCACCGAGCGATCAAGAAGCAGGTAGGCCTCTGCTATTGATCATCGAGGTCGGCCTTCCGAGGAACGCGGAAGGTGCGCTTCGGACCCTCACGAACTTCCGTCAGACATCTGGCTTAAATGCTCTAGAGGGAGGCTCGCACATGTCGACAGCAGTGCTCGCGGCCCCAGTGATTACCAAAACGAGCCAGGCCAAATCAAACTGGATCGTTTCTGAACGAACCGACCTGCTGTGGTTCACATTGGGAGGGGCTGCTTCGGCCTATGCGTTCTGGGCGTTGTGGCGCTTCACTCACGTCCCGCTTCTGCTGCTCGTGGCGGTGTGGGCCATTGTCTTCGACGAGACGCACGGCTTTGCCACGATCTCGCGGACCTACTTTGACGCGGAGGAACGCGCGCGCCGCGGCCGTTGGCTCTGGGGAAGCCTGGTTTTCTTCGTCGCCGTGGGACCGGTGCTCATCCTGCTTCACCTGGGGGACTGGTTGGAACTGGCCACGGAACTCTGGGGCTACTTTCACATTTTCAAGCAGCACTACGGCTTCATGATGATGTACAAGAAGAAGAACCGTGATTTCAACCCTGCGGACATGCGGCTTGATAAGGTGGCTTTCGCGGTCGCTTTCTATTATCCATTCCTGACCTATCCCTTGCACAGCCGGGAAGCCGCCGAACTGCTGCCTTTCCCAATTCCCGCCCGCCTCGCCGCGATCTACCAATACACGCTGCTTAGCGTCACCGTGTTGGTTGTCGCGCTCTATCTGCTTCGTCAGATTCAGAAATGGAGGCAAGGGCTGTCGCTCAATTGGCCGAAGCAGTTCCTTTTCGCTGCTGCCGTTCCTGTCAATTACCTGCTCTTTCGCAGCGCTATGCCGCTTTTGGGCGTCTACGCTGCCGCCACCATCTATCACAACGTTCAGTACCACCGCCTGGTGTGGTTCTTTAACCAGAATAAGTACGGTCACGAGGTCGGCCTGGCGCGCCGATTTGGTCTTGCGACCTTGATCAACAGCCGGTGGGTAATTTACGTTGCCTGCGCAGCTCTCTATGCTCTCATCTTCGATGTCGTTCCACGCTTCGTCCTCAAGCAGCAATTCAGCTTGATGCCCATTAACATGCGCAACCAGGTGATCTTCTCCTTCTTCGCTGCTCCCGGCCTGCTTCACTATTGGCTGGACGGCCACATCTGGAAAGTGCGCTCCGACCCTGACCTGCGAACCTACCTGCAGCTCTGATATTCGAACCTCGAAATGTATTTTCGGCTTGTGTCCGGAGGCCGATTCGCTAACCGTGACCGGGACAATCCCGCAATGGTATAATCAAGGTGATGAAGATTGAATACACAGTTCAGATTTGGAGTGAGGGCGAGCAATTTGTTGCGCACGCTATGCCTCTTGATGTGATGAGTAGTGGGGAAACGCCGGAAGCCGCGCGTGCAGCTCTTGACGAGGCGGTGCGCGTCTTCCTCTTGACGGCAGCCGATCAGGGTTCTCTCGAAGAGATTCTCCACGACGCCGGCTATGAATTCCGGAGCGGCGAGTGGCTCAGCCCTTCTTGGGTCGCTACTGAGAGGCACTCCGCCGCCCTCCCGCCAGAACATGCCCCGAATAACGCCTATCCACCGGTTTGGCCGATGGTGAAGTAGAAGGTGGCGCCTTTCCCGACCTCGCCTTCGGCCCATACCTGGCCGCCATGCTTGTGAATGATTTGCTGGACGGTTGCCAGGCCAATGCCTGTTCCTTTGAATTCCTCCTGCCGGTGGAGCCGCTGAAACACGCCAAAGAGCTTGTCGGCAAAGCGCATATCGAAGCCGACGCCGTTGTCGCGCACAAAGTAGACCCAGGTTTGTGGGTTCAGTAAGGGGAGCATGGGCGCTCGTGCCCGTGCTACTTCACAAGCCCTGAGGGCCCCGATTTCGATTCGAACTTTCTCCCGTTCACGCGAAAACTTGAGCGCATTGGACAGCAGGTTGACGAATACCTGCCTGAGCAGGAGCGGATCAGCATCGCAGGAAGGCAGGGTCCCGACAACGAATTCAACAGCGCCTCCTTCCAGGTCCGCCCGAAGATCGGCCATGGACTGCCTCACGATCTCCGCAACTTCGACTGGCCTCCTCTTCAGTTCCTGGCGGCCGAGACGCGAGAAAGCGAGCATTCCATCGATCAGATTTCCCATATGGGACGCGCCGTCACGCACGAAGTCGAGGTATCGCTGCGCTTTCGCCGGAAGTTGGGGTCGGTACTCCTCCAGCAGGATGCGGGAGAATCCGTCCATCGCCCTCAACGGGGCGCGTAGATCGTGGGAGACCGAATAGGAAAAAGACTCCAGTTCCTTGTTCGACGCTTCAAGCTGCGCCGTACGCAACCGGACGCGCTGTTCCAATTCCTCGTTAAGCCTGCGGATTTCTTCCTCGGCCCGCTTGCGAGTCGTGATGTCGCGTGCAGCCGCAAAGACACCGACCACTTCGCCGCCTGGGTCGCGATAAACCGAAGCGTTGTAGAGCACCGGCGTGGTGGACCCATCCCGATGCCTCACCTCAAGTTCGTAGTCTTGCACCATGCCTTCCTTGAACACCTGTTGATAACCCAAGCGCGCTTTCTCCGGGTCAGTGAAGTAGTCCGAGAAGTCGGCCCCGATGAGTTCATCGCGCAAGCGGCCGGTAACTTTCTCGGCAGCACTGTTGACGTCGGTGATCTTCCCGTTGGGCGAGATGGTGACCAACGGATCAAGACTGACTTCGAGCAGATTGCGGTTGTACGCGTTGGCCTTCTCGAGCCCTTCCTTAGCCCTTTTGGCCTCGGTAATGTCGATGTCCATCTCGAGAATCATGGGCGAGCCATCCGCGTCCGTGAACGGAAAGTCGTAGACGTCAATCACGCTACCCTCCGGAGTGCTGACTTCCCAATGATGGGGCTGGCCGGTCTTCAGCACGTTGTAGGTTTCGCAGAACTCACAGGGGGAAGGTTGCCCGAAACAGTAATCGTAACAGCGACGGCCCTGAGACTCGCCGAACTTCTCGCGAAAAGCCCGGTTGGCGAATGCGACGTGATAATCCGGCGTCAGCAGGCAGATCATCGGCGGCAGTGTTTCCAGAACCGCAAAGAACCGTTGCCGTTCGGCTTTGAAGGCTTCTTCCGCCCGTTGGCGCTCTGCGCGTGTGTGCAATACGTGAAGGCCATAAGTGATGTCGAGCGCTAGTTCTGCCAACAGCTTGACCTCCGCAGCGTCAAAGGCGTCCGGGACCGGGGAATAAACTGCCAGGACTGCCGTGGTTTGATCCTCCAGCGTCATCGGAAGTGCGCAGGTTGACGCATACCCTCTCCGGACCGCATCTTCACGCCACGGGGCAAATAGCGGGTCCTCCATGACGTTGTTGCAAACTGAAGGCTGACCCGTGCGGATGGCGACGCCGCCGGGTCCTCTCCCGCGCTCTGTATCGGCCCAGGAGAGTTTCGCGGACGCCAAATAGCCTTCTTCAACTCCCGCACACGCCACCGGCCGTAACGTCTTCTCCGCGTCGTGCTCGGCAAAGCCTATCCAGGCTATCCTATACCCGCCTTCGTCCACCAGAATCCGGCAGATTTCCTGCGGCAGTTGCGACTCTGCCTGGGCGCGCACCAGCGCCTGGTTGCTCGAACTGAGGACGCGCAGCGCGCGGTTCAGCCGGCGCAACTCCTTCTCGGCACGCACACGTTGGGTGATATCCTTGCCAAACACTGATACTCCGAAAACCTTGCCTTCGCGTTTGAGGAGATTGACCGTCACTACCATACTACCGGCGGTCGGAGACTCGTAGTCGGTAGTGTAGGGGCCCTCCGCAAGCGCTCGCTGGTAGATTGCACGCCATCGTTCGGCGAGGTCTTTATCGGCAAAAACGTCTTCCGGGCGCATCCCCGTCCGGAGATGAATTCCGCGTTGAAGCAAATTGTCTCTGAGGCCGGAGTTGAAGGTGAGAAGACCAAAATGCTGGGGATCAACAGACCAAATCAAATCCGACGTGCTATCAACAATCGACTTCATCAAAGCCTGCGATTCGCGCAACTCCGCCGTGCGTTCCGCGACGCGCCGCTCGAGTTCCTGCTCGGCCATCGTCCGGTCATGGATGTCGGTGGCCGTACCGATCCATTGGATCACTGCTCCTTGGTCGTTTCGAAGCGGCACTGCGCGGGTCAAGTGCCAGCGGAACTCCCCATCGGCGCGGCGCAACCGGTGCTCGATTTCATAAATCTGCCCGGTGGCGATCGCCTGGCGCCAGGCGTCGAGCGTCGCCTCCCGGTCCTCCGGATGGATGATGGAGGTCTAGTTCCAGCCGGTAAGGTTGCTCAGGCTCGCGCCCGCGTACTCGAGCGCTCTCGGGTTGTAATAGTCGCGGGCGCCCGTGGCCTCCGCGGTCCACACGATTTGCGGCATGGCCTCGGAGAGCCCCCGGAACCGCCCCTCGCTCTCGCGCAGCGCGTCTTCGGCTCGCTTGCGCTCGGTGATGTCGAGAAAAGTCCCTACCGCCCCTCTCGGACGTCCGCTCTCGTCCAGCAGTGGCACGACATTGCCCAGCACGTTCACGGTGACGCCGTCCTCGAATACAAAGTCCATCTCGTGATCCCGAACCGCATGCCCGGTGGCGGCCGATATCTGCATCGGCAACTCCCGCAGAGGAATTTCCTTTCCGTCCTTCATGGCCCGGAAGTTCACCGGTTTTTCGCCCTCCGGCCCCGACTTCGAGAGATTGCTGCCGCGAGGCCTGCGCAACAGATCGTAAGCCGCGCGATTGCCGCTCATCGAGCGGCATTCGGAGTCGCCCGACATGAAAATGCCCACCGGCGCCGCTTCCATCAGGGCTTCAATTTCCGCGGCCCGCGCTCGCTCCCGGCGCTCGCTCTCGCGCAACGCTTCCTCCGCCTGCTTGCGCTCGGCGATTTCGCGAAGCAGTTCGCGGTTCGTCTCCTCCGTCTTTGCACGGGCCGCAACGGCGTCTTCTAACGCCTCCCGGAGGCGCTCCTCGCTCTCACGCAACGCGCTCTGCTGCTGGCGTAGCCTGGCGATCAGCTCGGTCGAGTTCTCCAGTTCGGTCAGATCGGTAGCCACGATGCAGATGCTTGGGCCGTCGGGGACATCGAGCACGTTGGACGATATATGAGCCGGGACGGCGGCGCCATCGGATGCGGTGAACACCAACCGCTGCCTGACCGGCTGCTCTCGGCCTTGGGTCAGAATTGCCTCCACCGCGGCGCGGTCACCTGCGGCCACGAATTGGTGCAAGTCGTGGCCAACAACCTGTTCCACCGGCTGCTTGACGAACTCTCCGAATCGGCCGTTGGCGTACAGGATCGTGCCGTCGAAGGCGACCGTGAAGGCGGCCTCCTTCATCGTGTCTACGATCAGCCGGTAGACCGACTCCGCCCCGACCAATGAGTAGACCTGCTCCCCCTGCGCGCCGGAAACAACCACCGCATCGACTTCGCCTTCGCGTATGGCCCTCAGCGTCTCTTCGGCCTCGGCCAGCCGGAGCTTGAGTTCCGCGACCGATTCCGGGAGGGCCCTTTCCAAATGTTCAGGCATAGACTTTCCCCTCATTTCCCGGCCGTCGGCCGAAGGTCGAGGCCGACGAGGATTTTCTCGGTATCCGACATGTCGCCGATGAACCGGCGCAAGGGCAGCGGCAGCTTCTTGATCAGTGTAGGAGCGGCGATGATCTGCTCACCCTGGGCGAGCGTCGGATGCTGATAGACGTCAATCACCTGCAGGTCGTAGCGCCCCTGCAGGTGCTCTTCGCATATCTTTTTGATGTTTTTGACGGCTTTAGCCGACCGGGGCGTGACCCCGGCCACGTACAGGCGCAGGGTGTACTTGGGCGTTTCCCCGGGATGCAGCGACTTCTCGAACGCCGCGGTGGCTGGTACGGATTTCTGCGCGGACATGGATTCCCTCGCTTTCTCGACGCCCGTGAGCTCACACGGGCCGCAGGTCGAGCCCCACGAGCACCCGCTCGGTGTTCGATAGATCACCAATGATCTTCCGCACCGGCTTGGGGAGCTTGCGGACGAGCGTGGGGATCGCCAGTATCTGGTCGCCCTTGGCGAGTTTTGGGTTCTTCAAGAGGTCGATCACCTCAATGGTGTACTGCCCCTTGAGGTGTTCCTCGCAGATCCTCTTGAGGTTCGCGAACGCCGTGAGCGATCGCGGTGTCTGCCCTGCGACATAGAGGCGCAGATTCCATTGCTCCGCCTCCGTCTGCTCCACTCTCTTCTGGTTCATGGTGCCTCCCACTTCTCTGCACTTCCCGGTAGCCCGAAGGGCTGCCGGTGGAGTTTCTACATTTTCATCGCTCTTGTTGGCGGCATGGCCGTTCTCGGCCACGTGAAGACAGAAAGCGCCCATCGGTGTCCGCCTTAAGCCCCAAAGGGGCGATCTATCGCAGCCCAGGCCAACGGCCCATAAGCGTTAACCTAAGGGCTCAGCTCGCGCTACGCAGCACTCACTGGCCGCTTCCCGAGGCCCGGAGGGCCGACAGAGAGTAGCCCACGGCGCAAGCCGTGGGATCGAGGAGCGGCCCCGGGTTGCCTCAGCCGCGGAGGGGCGGCAGAGCCGCTGGCACTCTCTCTGTCGCCCCTCCGGGGCTGCGGATCTGAACGCCGTACAGGGTCCCACGGCTCACGCCGTGGGCTACTTCCCGCCGCCGCTCCGCGGCTTTCACAGGCCTCGCACCCTTAGGTTAACGCCTATGGGCCAACGGCCTGGGTCAACGCCGCGCCTTCAAACTCGTAGCCCTGTAGGGGCGAAATAAACCTCCGACTACAGTTGGGACAAAGTTTGCGGCATGAGAACTACCCTATTCCGCCCTTTCAGGGCTGACCCAATCTAACCGGGACGACATCGCTGACCCAGGCCGTTGGCCTGGGCTTCGTTAGAGCGCCCCTTTGGGGCTTAGCAGCCGCGGCGCGGAGTCGGACTGGCGCGCCTTGGCCAACTCTGCAAGGTCTTGCGTGTCCCGCCGCGCGTGATTCGCCTGCTCGTCCAGCAGCCGCCGGTAATCGTCTTCCTCGGACTCCAACTCGACCTTAAGCGCGGCGATCTGCCCTTCGAGCAGCACCTTCTTTCGGCGAATCGTCCGCTCGGCGCGGGCGAGTTCAAGCTTCCGCGCCGCCGCCGCCGCCCGCTCCCGGGACTCGTTTTCAACCCGCGACGCCCCCATGTGGAATCCGCCGCCCGAAAGCGAGACGTCGCGCAACTCGATCCCCCGGCTGGTCAACACAAACTCGCGGATCTGGTTTGAGTGCGCCATCCCCCGCGACTTCAGTACGTAGATCCCGCGGTTTCGCTCGCCCGCTGTCTCGATGTCGCGCAGCAGTATCCAGGTGTCCATGAGCGACGAGATCGCCGCGTCCGTGTGCTCAAGCTGAACGCCGCGCGTGAGGTTTGTGAAGAGAGTGGTGATGCCCTGAGTCTTCAGCATGTCGATGAGGCGCATCAGCATCGCCTTGACCTCATCTTCCTGCCCTGCTGAGATGAAATTGGTGATCGGGTCAATCACCACCACGGCGGGCTTAAAGTCGGCGACCTGCTTGTGCATTCGCGCCAGGTGGGTCTCGAGCCCCGAATACGACGGACGCGTGGCGTGGATCTGCAGCTTCCCATTTTTCACCCACTGTCCAAGGTCATACCCGATCGAACGCATGTTCCGGATGATCTGGTGGGGGGACTCCTCAAAGGCGAAGATCAGGCACCGCTCGCCGCGCTCGCACGCCGAGTGGGCAAACGCCGCCGCGACGCTGCTCTTCCCCGTCCCCGACGTCCCTGAAACCAGCACGCTGCTCCCCTGGTAGTACCCTTTGCCGCCCAGCATGCTGTCGAGGCGCGGAATTCCTGACGATACCCTCTTTTCGGACACCGCATGCGCAAGCCCCACCGAGGTCACGGGGAGCACCGTGATCCCCTCCTCGTCAATGAGAAACGGGTACTCGTTGGTGCCGTGGGCCGTGCCGCGGTACTTCAGAATGCGCAGCCGCCGTGTCGACGTCTGTTCTTCCACCCGGTGGTCCAATACGATGACACAGTCGGCGACGTATTCCTCGAGGCCGTGGCGGGTAAGCGTCCCCTCGCCGCGTTCGCCGGTGATGATGGCGGTCACGCCCTTGTCTTTGAGCCACCGGAAGAGGCGCCGCAACTCGGCCCTCAGAATGGAGATGTTGGAGAATCCTGCAAACAGCGCTTCGATGGTATCGAGGACCACCCGTTTAGCGCCGATGCTGTCGATGGCGTAGCCGAGCCGCACGAAGAGCCCCTCGAGGTCGTACTCGCCCGTCTCCTCGATTTCACTCCGCTCAATGGAGACGTTGTCGAGGACTATCTTCTTTTTTGCCGTGAGGGCGTTCAGGTTGTAACCGAGCGATGCGAAGTTTGTCGAGAGCTCCTTGGCGTTCTCCTCGAACGCCATGACGACCCCGGGCTCTCCGTAGGTGAGCGCGCCCCGGAGGACGAACTCCATCGCAAGCACCGTCTTACCGCATCCGGCGGCGCCGCAGACGAGGGTCGGCCGGCCCTTGGGCAAACCGCCGTTGGTAATCTCATCGAGGCCCTGAATTCCTGTGGGGCACTTTGCAAGGCTCGAGAGGTCTTTGGGGTCATGGGCTCTTTTCATCCTGGGCATACGCACTCCTTTCGGCATCATGCGGCAGTGGTTTCGGTTCCAATCTGGTCGTCAGCCTCCAGCGGGTAACGCGGCGGGAGGCAAAACTCGCTACACAGCTCGTTCACTTCCTTCTTCAGTTCGATCATTCTGAGCTCGCGGCCGACCGCGAGCCGGTTGAAACCCAACAGCTCCTCGTTGGCCTTCAGCAGCGCTTCCTGGGACCCGAGGCTTGGAACTCTAGCAGATGCGCAGGGCTTTTTGCACAGCGTTCTTTTGTTTTCATAGACATTCTCGCTTTGTTCCGTCGTTTTCGTTATCACAAACCCCGTCTCATGCCGAGGCCGCGCAGTCCCACCACCCCCAACCCCTCCTCAACGGAGGAGGGGAGCCGAGTAATTCCCCTCCTTGGATAAGGAGGGGTCAGGGGTGGTTGATTTCTGCACCGATCCTTTGTTTTCATAGACATTCTCGCTTTGTTCCCGGAATTCTCGTAGCGAGAACCCTCAGGTCAGCAGGTTGATTGCGATCGCCGGGAATGCTTGCTCGAAGGTCAGCGCTACGCAATGCCCCGGTTGGTTCAAAAGCGCATCGTCGACATTCAGGTCTTCGCTTGGTTAGCGTTCTTCCGTCATGTCGACCTGGAGGTCAGCGCTACGGCGGCCTCAGGGCAACACAATGTCCACCCCACAATGTGGACCAGCCCCGACCGCGCGCGAATATCGTAGCCTACATTTTTGTGCCTGTCAAGAGACAGAAAATCCAGGAGTTTCCTCATTTTTTTATCCGTGCCAAGCCAGGAAGAGTTGCACGGGCCAAGCGTCGGGGGGTGGGGCGCAGGTAGGCGGGCGGCCTTGCGAGAGCACTTTGCGAATGCCCTCGGCGAGGGCGCAGAAGCTGAAGAGCGGGATGCCGAAGAAGCGCGCCGAGACGATCAGGAGTTTTTCCGTCAGCAGTCGCAGCTTCATCTTCTGCCCCAAGAAGGTGGTCGCGAAGTAGGCGGCCACCGCCACCAGCACCACCAGGTTCTGCAAACGCTGATAGCTTAAAACCCGCAGATCCTCGAGATTATAGCGGATGTTCACCTCTAAGTTTTTGAGATAACTTGTGTTGCCTCACAGGGTTAAGTGTGATTTTGGCCCTAATTGTGTAGACATGCATACTAAGGCATTAGTCGCATATTGTCCTTGACA
>JBELAJ010000295.1:0-9970 GCA_049508935.1 Terriglobia bacterium
TTATGGTGCTGACCGTCGCCACAGCCCGGCGCGAGAAGGCCCCGCCCTCCTGCAAGGGTTGGTGATCTGTGGCCATTGTGGGAATCGGATGACCGTGCGTTATCAGGTCCGCCGGTCCCATCTGGAACCCCATTATGTGTGCCAGCGGTACGGGATCGAACACGCCGAACCCATCTGTCAGAGCGTTCCGGGAGCGGGCCTCGACCAAGCCATCGGCGAGTTGCTGATCGAAGTGGTCACCCCGGTAGCGCTGGAGGTGACGCTGAGTGTCCAACAGGAGCTGCAATCCCGTGTGGAGGAAGCCGACCGCTTACGGCGCAGCCAAGTTGAACGCGCCCGTTATGAAGCCCAATTGGCGGAACGGCGTTACCGGCATGTGGACCCGGCCAACCGCTTGGTTGCCGATTCGCTGGAGGCGGATTGGAATCAAAGTGAGCTTCCGGCAGGGCTGCGTAGATGGGAGGGCTGAGCGGTGGCTCAGATGCAGTAGCCTTGGGCCACGCAGTAGTGCCAGTCGCCAATGGCCTCGGCGGTTGATTCGTCCACGTCTTCTCCAGCCAGTTTGGACAGGGGCACGGCCATAGCCCGGCCGTGCCAGCGGATCTGTACGAACATATCGGTGGAGCAGGTATCTTCCGGTGACTGGCGCCGGACTTCGATCGTTTCACCTTTGAGATCCCCGTCGTAACCACGGCATGTGGTATCTAACCGCAACGGTCAAGAGCTGGTAACACAGAGCAGCGGGGCCGCAACCAAACGATTTTAGTGTTCTTATTCTCCTAACACCTGAAAGTGTCCACAACCACTGCAAGAAAACAAACGCTTACGAGCTGGCGATATAGAGTTATCCCGATCCCGAAGTCCGCAAGGTCTTTCGCAGGGAAGGATCCGTTAACAACGCCTTTCGCTTGCTGATCGAGTTGCGCGAGGTGGGAGGCTACAAGCGCCGAGGTTGCAGTTCGAATGGCACCTGAGGCCCTATGACGATTGCGGAATGTCCACGGCTGCTCCGATTACTGCCCCTGCGGCAGCCTCAGAAGGTGGGGACTTGACTGATCCCAGATCCGCAGACAGTTGCGCCAGCAGAAGCGCGAGTACAACCGCGGTTAATGTCTCACTTGAATTAAAGGCTGACAGGATATTCCAATCCTGGCCGATTTGCTGAATAGGTTTATGATGAGGTAAAACCAAAAGGCTAACTATGCTGAACACTAATGCCCCAACCGTCGTTGTTAAAGACAGGCCGTACAATATTAGAGCCTGAGTCCCCTCATGGTCCCGCTTATAAGAAAAGGCCGAAGCCTCCCTGATCAGGACTACGACTTGCCAAATTATGCAAGCTATGAGCAAACCTATCAGCGAGTGGAATACGATGGCATTGGCGAACTCTTTTTGCAGCCTCGCAGTAAATGGAAAATCTCCGATCACAAAATAAAGTGCCGGTGGGAGGGCAAAGACCACAAGCAAAACTCGCAGCAGCCCACGTGGCAGGATTGTTTGATAGACCGATCGGTTTGGGGCCTTGGAAGGGCCCGTGGGAACAGCGGAGGAAGACATCGACCCATTACGTTCTAACACCGCGTCCATCGCAGCCAGTCTGGCGCGGTCAATCGGTAACGACTCATGCGAAGGGTCGATGGCTTTGCTCCACGCGAAGGCGCGCCTTTGCAATACATACGACCAGAGGTCGCGCAGCCATGCCGGCTTTCTCCATTGCCCTAGCGCGAGGGTGATAAGACCAAGCTTGCCTTGCCGTTCCGATGGCAAGCTAAGTTCCGGCTCATCTGCAAGGCTGCGCTTAAATGCCGAGTGATCCAGCCAGATCCCCACGACGAGCGGAACGAGCACATAAAATGCGGCAAAGCGTCTTACCGCAGCGAAGGCAGGCACCAGCATAAACGGGAATCGAACGTGCAACTGCGCAGCATTGGAGGTGGCGTGGTCAAGGCCGGCGAAAATAAATAACAACAAGGCCGTCCACTTCCACTTTCCAGGTACCCGAAGCGCGATGCCAATGGCCAGGCCTACGATCGCGCTCCAAACCAAATGGGTGTTGAGGCCAACATTCGGGCGCGCGAACAATCCCACGGGTGTCCCTCCCGCTGGCAGCCAGGACCGTAGAATGACACCGATTCCCGGAATGCAGGTGGAACCGAAACCCTGACTCACAAGCCACTTTCCGGCGCTCCACTGGGCGGCGCCCGCACTGTACCCGAGTCGAAGCGTACTCTCCGTGAAACCAAACCCTGAGCCGAGAGCCGCACAGATGACTACGATATCTAAAAACCCGAGTCGTATTCGTACTCGCGGAATCAGCAAGACGACCAAGAGGGGGAGCACTTTACAGAATTCTTCTACAAAGGGATCTAAGGTATACGAATCCATCATCATGGTCGGAAATAGCGGCCGGTGGAGCAGTGCCGCAAAAAGGAGCGCAGAGCCGCGCTCGATCACTAACGCCACCGAGGCGTTCGCCGACATGCCGGCTACAAATCCAAAAAGAATACTGCGCCATGAGGTGGTTCGGGATAGAGATGAAAGTATGAAGAGTTGAACGGCACCATACATCAGGGCGAAGAATATAAACAGAACCATAAAGCAGTCCTCGAAATGGCCCCCGCCGAATGTCCAACCGAATGAGTAATTACCAACTTGTCAATTTACGAACTTCGCTCAGTATTTCACTCGCGCGCTTGTTGCTGATGGCGCACGTGGACGTTGACGCATGCTGTTTCCGAATCCGGCTCTTGATCCAATAGATTCCCAGGCCAATCCAGCCGCCAGCGAGGATCACGCCCACCATACCTGCGCCCCCCCCGGCCAGCCAGGCCAAAAGCATCGCAAGGGCACCGGGCACACCCCACAACGTGAACACCACCGGCCAGAGTAAACGTCCCGGCCAAGGAGGGAAGGGGAGGGCGTGATACTCGCTCTCCAGAGCACGGAGCTTGCTTATGTTTGGCAGGCGCTTCGGGCGCACGAAATGAAGTTTCACGTAGACGTCGACCGTGGTTTCAACCCAGTTGACCACGTATGTGGTCGAGTCGATGTAGCCCGCTCCGCCAATCGCCCAACCCCTCTCACGAATCTCCTGGCGCCCTTGCAGATTCCACGCGAACGCTTCCATTTCCCTGATCTTGTGGTTCTCGTAATAAGGGGCAACCTGCACGACTACACTTTCCGTCTGTTCCATCCACCCACCTCCGCACCTTGGTTTGTCCTTTCTCAATTCTTCACGAAGGTGACCTGCTGCCAGCGAACGAACCGTCCCGTGCCCATAACCCCTCCGCAGGTGATGCCGTTCGGCCCTCTGAGGGGCGTCTCGACCTTGGCGTCGAGCCGGCTCTCATTCCAAGCCTTAATCTGCATCAAGCCGCGGCCGCCGGGGCACTGCGTAAGCGGCCCGATCTGAACCAGCCCCTGATACACGTCGATCGCATTTTTCTTTTCCTTCCCTTGGAGCGTCCCAAGCAACTCCTGCTGTCCTCCGTAGACGTCAATGGAATTGCCGTTCAGTCTGAACCGGAAAGTCTGACCGGCAAAAGCGTCGCTTTGCCAGACCGCGGCGAGCGGGTCGATTCCTTGCGGTGTGGCCGGGGAGGAAGGCGCCGGATTTGGCGGATTGGATGGAGCCGGCGATAGGATTACTACCTGTGTCGATTGGACTTCCGTGGAAACCACCGGACTGGCGGGGCTGGAGGGAGCCGTTGTGGGGGTTGACACTGGCGCCGGCTGGACCTCAGAGGAGACCGCAGGGCCCGAGCCGGCGAGGATCTCGAACACTGTGCCGTGACCGGGCGTGTTCGGGTCCCCACCGCCGCGACTGGTTGTGCCGTAGAGGTTGCCTTGGGTGTCGAAGATCAGGCCCGCCTGGGAGCCACCCCCTTCTGTACCGTCGGGAGCGAAGGCATGCAGCACGATCTCTGACCACGTGCCGTTAGGACCAGGTGTCAACTCGAAGATTATGCCGTTTCCTCTGAGGCCGCCGCCCGAAGTTGTGCCGTAGAGGTTGCCCGCCTTGTCAAAGAGCAAGCGGCAATGGGCCCCATACCCGTCACCGTTGTTGTAGTTGAATCGATATAAAATCGTCTCTGACCACTTGCCATTCGAGCCGCGCGTCATCTCAAATACGGTTCCACCGGCCGTGCCGTAGAGGTTTCCGTGGGAGTCCATAATCAGGCCGGTGCTGGGCTGGCATCCGCCTTCGGCCTGGCAGTTGAAGTTGTGCAGCACCGTCTCCGCCCACGTGCTGGCGGAGCCGCGTGTCAGCTTGAAAAGTATGCCACCATTTGAGGTTGTACCGGCGCTCTCCGCACTGGTCGTGCCATACAGATTACCGGCTTCATCCAGGATCACGCCGCCGAGAGGCATACTACCGTCGTTATATGGGGTGTTTTGCATGAATTGAACCCGGGTCTGCTTGAAGGCATAGATGGTGGTCGGGCTATACTTGCCATTGGAAGCCCGTGCCAGCTTAAAGACCGTACCGTTACCCGTACCCATATTACGGGGGTCGGTCTGAGTTGTGCCATAAATGTTCCCCGCCTTGTCGAAGATGAGGCCCGAGTGAATGTTGGCGTGCTGGAAAGAGTAGACGGTCTCGGACCACGTGTCGTTCGGACCGGGGGAGAGCTCGAACACGGTGCCCCCGATGATGACCGCTGGGCCAGCAGTATCCGTGCCGCCGTTTTCGGTTGTCCCCCAGAGATTGCCCTCCTTATCGAAGATCAGGCCGGCAGAGGGATGGGCGCCGTCCTTGCGATCATTGTGAAAGCTATGGATAACCGTCTCTTTCCACTCGGACCACAAACCGTTGGCAGCGGGAGTCAGTTCAAACACGGTTCCATCGCCGAACTCGCCGCCATCATGGGTGGTGCCATAGAGGTTGCCGTGCGCGTCGAAGACCAGTTCGGACATGGGCTGTCCCCCGTCGGGGCCGCCGGAGAAAGTGTACAAGACTCGTTCGTTGCCAGCGGCCCAGGCGCTTCCGCCCGGAGCTGCGACCAGAGCCAGCAAAGTTGCGATTAGGACCACCGTGGATCTTCTGCTAGGCATTGACATCCTCCTCTCTCAACCAGTTTAGTATTTGACTTCTCCCTTGGCTTTCTGGGCATCGCTGTCCTGTTTCGCTTTGATGGCTGCCCTAAAGTATTTGTCGCGCTCCACAAGAGCATCGAAGAGAACAGGTTGGTCGCCGCCCATCACGATTCTGAATGAGCCTGCGATTTGAGGGTTGCCGTAGATCGAATCCACCTCCGCAACTATGAAGGAGCCGCAATCCCGGTAGTACTGCCAATCAACGGTGGGGCCGGCAAGACGCTCGAAAGGGACGTAACCTCCATTCGAGCCGTCAACGAGGGAATTCATTCCGCCGCATCGGTTCCAGAGCGCTGAATCCCGCGTTATGAGCCGGCCACGCTGATCATAGATCCACTTCATCACCACCTTGCCTTGGCCTCCCTCTTCAGACGAAGATGTTTCGCCGTACTTTTGTTTTAGTCCAGCGACGACCTTGTCGAACGTGGCTTCCTGGCCTTTGGGGAATTTCATTCCCCGCGAAACGCAGACCACCTGTTCACTGCCGTTCGTGCCGGCGAGGTCAAGATCCACATCCTCCGTCCTGTGAAACCATTGTTGTGGCGCTGCCCCCCCGCCGAAATGATAGGCCGGGTTTGGGTCGACCATCGGGCGGCCGTCATGGAGCAGGCAGTGGGTGAGCAAGGCTGGGCCATCTTTGTACGCAGCCATGGAGTTGCAGGTTTCCGTGACGGGCTGGGGCAAAGCTGCACCCAAAACCTTGCGGGCGGCGACGAGGGGCATGTTTATTTTTACCCCCAGCACGTCAAATCGATCCAGGGGCGTGGCCTGGGCAATCGCCGGGTGGGATGGGGCCGGTGAGGACGGCGCCGGGGCCGCTCCCGGCTGCACATCGAAGGAAACGGCAGGGCCAGGTCCAACTGGTATCTCGTACACAAGACCGAATTGAGAACCCGCGGCCACGCCAAAGAGATTACCCGCCGCGTCATGGGCCAGGCCGGCTAGGGGTCCGGTTCCTTCTTTGGCGACTTCTGGACCGAGTAGGGGGAAGTTATGGAGAACCGTTTCAGTCCACCTGCCGTTGGCGTCGGGTGAGAGCTTGAAGACCGTCCCCCCTACACCCGTACCACCAAGCTTGGTCACGCCGTAGAAGTTGCCTGCCATGTCGAGGAGCAGTCGGCCCACGGGTCCGGATCCATCTTTGTTGGGTTTTGCGCCGCCGGTGAAGGTGTGCAGAATTGTCTCGGTCCATGTGCCGTTGGAGCCCGGCGCCAGCTTATAGACCATCCCAAAGCAACCGGTATCGCCGGTTTGAAGGCCGACTCCATAATCGGGACAAATGCCTCCGTTGCTCGTTGTGCCATATAGGCTGCCTGCCGCGTCGATGACCAGGGGGGATTTAAACCCCCATCCGTCCGGGGGCCATAATAGCCGCCCCCAGGAATCTCTGAGATTCGGGTTGTGGAACGTGTGCAGCACCGTTTCGGCCCAGTCGCCGCTCGCGCCGCGTGTCAACATAAAGACTACGCCATCGCCGCCGCCATTGCCCAAATCGGTGACACTGGTCGTGCCATACAGATTACCCGCCGCGTCGATGGCGACGCCGGGGGTGGGGAAAAAGCCGCCGCCCTTTTTGCAAAAGGAAAACAGCCTGGCATAGCTCCATGCGCCATTCGGAGCCCTCGTCAACTCAAAGACGGTGCCGCCGGGGCTTTGTCCCGGGCCGCACGCGCCGCCGTCGTGTGTCGTGCCGTAAATGTTGCCCGCCTTGTCCATGACCAGGTCGCCTTCCGGGCCGCTCCCGTCGCCCTCAAGGACCATGCCATTGTCCTGGCCGAAGGCGTGCAGGACACTCTCTGACCACGTGCCGTTCGGTCCAGGGGTCAGCTCGAAGATTGCGCCGTGTCCATTGGGACCGCCGCCCGCAGTTGTGCCGTAGATGTTGCCCGCCCTGTCCATGATCACACCGCCCTTGGGTCCGCCACCCACCTTGTGATCGTCTTGGAAGCTTAGAAAGGTTTCCGACCATGCGCCGTTGGGGCCGGGAGTCAGCTTGAATACGGTCCCGTGGTTAGGCTCGCCGCCACTAAGGGTTGTGCCCCAGAGGTTGCCTTGCGCGTCGAAGGTCAGGTCCTGGTCAGGGGTGGACCCATCGTAGCCGTGAAAGTCATACAACACTTTGTCGTTGCCCGCGGACACATCGCTGCCTGCCAAAGCTGCGACCAGAGCCATCAGTGTCGCGATTAGAACCATCGTGCATTTCCTTCTGGCCATGGATATCCTCCTTACTCAACCAAGTTTCGCTTCGATCTCCCGAGGGGGACGCTCTGCTTCACAATCAGTAGCACTAAATCATCCACTTCATTCTCCGGAACGGCGCACACACAGAGTACGATTGCCCTCCGCGGCGCTTAGTGGGAAGGCGACCTGCTCCCCGAGAGAGAAGTTAAAGGTCATAGCCCCCGCCGGGGGCAATGCGCCGGGACGATCCCGCGCCATTCGTGCCAGCGTTGAGCTCCATTCCCTGCCTGTCAGGGTAATCCCGCCTTTGATGTGATATTTGAATTGTAGGCCCTCAAAAACCAAGGTTCTGGTGGGGGCCTCTATATCGAAGATCCCTTTCAGTTCGTTGATGGTAGGCAGCCGCCAATCCGCCCGGCCGTTCCATCTCAAACTTTGACACAACTCCGTCGCCATGCTCCAGTCTTGATCCACGTCGATGTCCCGGTTCGTCCACATCAAATTAGTTGCGGGGTCTGTCCAAGTGGACATGGCCTTTGCCTTCTCCGGTTTGGGCTTCGGCTCAGTGGTGTTGTCCTGCGCCGCCGCGCTGCCGGCCAAAGCTGCGACCAGAGCCATCAATGTCGCGATTAGAACCATCGTGCATTTCCTTGTGGCCATGGATATCCTCCTTACTCAAGCAAGTTTCGCTTGGATCCCCGGGGGGGACGCTCTGTTTCTCCTACCCAATACTGGCCGCCTACGCGCGCCGGGCCCCGCACACGGTGCAAAATTCTCCGGCCGCACTCAGTGGGCTTCCGCACTTGGTGCAAAAACCGTTTGCCGAAGAGACGAAGCCACCTATGGGTGGCTTGGCAACACTTCCGGCACTCTCGCTTGCCGGGCGTCTGAGGACTTGTGCAGCCAGGACGAGGCTGGCAATGGCCAGCACATAGGTTCCATAGCCGAAGGAAAATGACAGAAACTTCATGGCATCAGCCAAGCCCGAGGAGAGGTGCCCGAAGAACGTGTTCAGGTCCGAATAGATTACAAAAACGGCGATCAGCAAATAAACAAACGGCGTGGCGTAAAGAAACTTGGCCTTCGGATTGCGAATGAACGGAGCACCGAACGGCGCCGCAATCGCCAAAAGGCCGAGCATGGCGAACAGACCGTGGTTGGCAGGAGTCGTCGCGAGACTGGTATTCGGGTCGAGGCCCACGAGATCCCAAAACGTAAACGATTTGGACGCGTTCGATAGACTTTCGCCTATGGTCAAGGCCGGCATGAAAAACCACGCGATCCAGAGGATGACGGCTGCGACCAACGTGACTTTCCCCATTCGGGCGGCAAGCGCCCCGATCCCCTGGCGGGCGATCGCGGCGGCCTCCTTCCCGTGCTGTTGTGCCAAGTCGCCGATCTGCTCTAGCTTCTGCTTGGCTTCGTTCTGCAGGTCCACGGCGGTAAGACACGTGATGAGACCCGCACCATCAAGTTCGATATCGACGGCCATGTTGACCGCCGGAGCCACCGGAGACTTCCACACGCCCTCCAGCGTAAAGGGTTTCTGCTGCCCCGCAACGATGAGCAGCCCGGGACTGCTGTCCGGCGTCTTGATAATCGTTCCTCTTTGCTGTGGTGTCATGTGGGGTATCTCCTCTCTGGTTTTTTGGCGGGCCGGGATGGTCGCGGCACCGTCTTTTTCATTTGCAGTTTGCTGCCATCATTTCGGCCGCGTCCTCCTCCGTCGCTCGAAGGAACAGACGGATTGAATCTGCTCATCAAATTCCGGCCACCTACTGTTGGCTCCCGCACTTGGCGCAAAATCTTGCTCCGGTGGTCAGCGCTGCTCCGCATTTCGCGCAGAAACCGGCTGGAGATGAAGGAGGAGCGCTGGCGGGGCGAGATTCATCTTTCAGCGCGCGCTCAACGTCGCTCATAAGACCGTACGCCGTGGTTTCGTCGAGCCCGCCGGCCAGCGTGCAGGCCTTCCCCCGCGCGTCCACATCGAGACGCCAGGAAATCCGGGCGAGTTTAGTTCGGTGCTTTTGCCCCATGGCGAAGACGGCAGCAGCCATTTGGGGCACAACAAATGTAGAAGACGGCGTGCTACCCTGTTCGGTGCGTGAGACGTGGTTTCTGAGAATCAGCCTGTGAATCCCTTCGCGAGGGATTTCACCCCCGGAGATGGTGATGCCCGCCGGAGTGACTTCGAAAGACGTCTTGTTGCGATACCTGGAAGCCCCTTGGCCCTTCCAACGGATTAAGAGAAGCGGCAAAATGACCACGAAAGCCACAAAGAACCCAGCATTTACGAAGCCCAAGGCCCCACAGATCACGCAGACGAGGCCAAAACCGAAGGGAAACGGTGCGCTCGCCGGCTGGACCACAAAGCAGGTCCGGTCCCCATGCTGAACTACCTCGTATCGTCCCATGCTTAGGTGTCTCCTCTCTCGTTTTATTGGGCCGCACTGCCTTAACCGCACGTTCGAGCTTACGGTTCGAGCCCTTCCTCCTAGGCTGCTCGAAAATGTGCCCGTCCCATTGTTCTGACGGAGCCAGCGACGCAACGGACACATAGCCGGAGACACATACAGCGATTCCGCATTCGTACTTTCCTTCCTCATTTAACCCTCTGAAATTCCAATGGCTTCGCCCGGTCCCCGCTGACCGAGCAGATTCGCATTCGTTTTTTGCTTGACAGTGCAGGTTG
>JBELAJ010000296.1:0-9970 GCA_049508935.1 Terriglobia bacterium
CACAACCTGCACTGTCAAGCAAAAAACGAATGCGAATCTGCTCGGTCAGCGGGGACCGGGCGAAGCCATTGGAATTTCAGAGGGTTAAATGAGGAAGGAAAGTACGAATGCGGAATCGCTGAAGTACGGTAGGTTCCCAGTAGCGGCAAGTTTACCTCGCCATCTGGCGGCGTAAAGCCGCCGCTACGCCAAACTGCGACGCCGCTGCCAAAGCAAACCAATTGACACCCCTGAGGCAGGTAAATAAGATAGGCGTGGTGAAACTTTGGTGACGCACAGCGAAGAACCACAGTTGACGGGATTCGGCGAGTACTTGCGCCGGGAACGCGAGCTGCGCGGCGTGACTTTGGAAGAGATATCCGCCGCCACTCGAATAAGCATTCGTTTTCTGGAGGCCATCGAAAGCGAGGAACTCTCGAAACTTCCGGGGGGAATCTTCACTCGCAGTTTCGTGCGAACCTACGCACGATTTTTGGGACTGGACGAAGAACGCGTCCTAACAGATTGCCAGCTTGCCGGCAGGCAAAAGCCAGAAGTCGACATCCGTCGCATTACGGCGAACAGGGCGCGCCAGAACGACACGGCCCTGCGGACGCGAGTCATCGGACTCGTGGTGGCAGCGGTGCTGCTGGCAGGCGGCTACGCACTTTTCCGCCATTCGCGACGCGTCCAGGAGCAGCGTCCCAACACTCCCATAGTCGTTCCACCGAGCACCTCTGCGACCACGACGACCAATCCCGCTGCTAACACTTCAACCGGTACGAATCCACCAACTAACGTTCCAGCCAGCCAACCCTCTACGTCCACCCAGCCGCAGAGCAACCCGGTGCAGACGTCTCCAGGGACTTCCGCCACGGCCGCCACAGCGCCTGCCACGCCACAAAGTGCTCCCCTCTCCACCGCGAAGGCAAAGCCGGCGGGCCCGAGCGCTACGTCCCAGACTCCTCCCGCGGCTCCAGGTCTTTCCGATTTGGCGCTGCAAGTGGCCGCGGCGGAACGCGCATGGGTGGCCGTGGATGCGGACGGTAAGACTGTGCTTCAAAAAGTGATGAACCCCAACGAGGTCGAGAATCTAAAGGCCCACGAATCCTTCGATGTGACGGTGGGAAATGCCTCGGGGATCGTGTTGACTCTGGACGGCGCAACCTTGAAACCCCTGGGGCGGCGCGGCGAGGTGAAATCAATTCATTTGACTCACGAGAGCGCGAAGAACCTTGCCCCCGAGAGATAGTCCATTTCCGAGCGATTGGTCGAGACAATTCGCGCCGGCACTGTACCGGAAGTGGTGCGCCGCAAGGCGTGTCGGGGAGAATTGCCTGTCTCGTTGCAAGAGAAGATTGAAATCCTGGTAGTTCTCGCCTCCGGCGCCGAAGGGGAAGACCAGAGTACCGCCCTTCAAACCTTGCAATCCTGCCCCCCCGAGGAACTACAGCAAGTGCTCCGGGACCCCGCCACCCCAGTCGCCGTGCTGGAGTTTGTTGCCACCAATCTGGCGCCCCATCGCGAAGAACTAGGAGAGGCTCTGCTGCAAAACCCGAGCCTGGCCGACCACGTACGTGCGTGGCTGGGAAACGCTCTTTCCCTCATTGCCGAGGCCAAATCCAGCGAGACTGCCGAACCTCCCGCTCCCCCTCCCGCGGAAGGCGAGGCTCAAGATTCGAAGCCGCAGCCCGAAAAGCGCAAGCCCACCACGGCAATTCAGAGAGCTCAACGCATGTCGATGGTGCAGAAGGTCAAGGCCGCTCTGACCGGCACCAAGGAAGACCGAATGATCCTGATTCGGGATAGCAACAAGCTGGTGGCTCGCGCCGTTATGCAGTCGCCCAAACTCACTGAGGACGAAGTGGAGAAATACGCCTCCATGAAAGATGTCTGTGAGGACGCCCTGCGGGTCATCACGCTGAACCGCAAGTTCATGAAGCTCTACGTCGTCGTCCGGGCCCTGGTCAACAATCCTCGAACCCCTATTGATGTAGGTCTACACTTACTCCCTCGCGTCAACCAATTCGATCTGAAACGGCTGGCCCTCAACCGGAATGTTGCCGACGTGATCCGCCATACTGCGGAGAAGATCGTCCGCCGGAAGGAAGAATTGGAAAAGCCGAAGTTCCAGGGCAGCAAATTCTAAGGTCAGAGCGAGCGCTGATCGAAAGGCCAGGGAAAGAGCTCGGCAAGATGATGCAATTCCTTCACGCCTGAGGCATTGCCTAAAGCGACCTCGAGATCGCCGCAGAACTCCCAAAGCAGTTGCCGGCAGGCTCCGCAAGGCGCTGCCGGCAGTTCTCCTCCCGAGGCTACGGCGATTCGCGCGAAGGACCGCTCGCCTTCTGACAGCGCCTTCCACAGCGCCACCCTCTCTGCGCAAACCGTCAGCCCGTAGGTGGCGTTCTCGATGTTGCAGCCTGTATAAACCTTCCCGTCAGTGGTCAGGAGCGCAGCACCGACTTTGAACCGGGAGAACTTGGCAAGCGCGTTTTCTCTGGCCTTCATCGCGTGCCGGAGCAGTTCATCTGTCGTCATCGGTCATTCACCTTCCAAACTCCCCTCCTCGACTGAGGAGGAGATGGGGGCATTCGAGTTAAATCAAGGATGCTCGCTGGGTCCCGAAGGGACCCAATATCATTAGCCGTAGGTGAAACCTACGGAGAGCGCGCCCATCGAGGGCTAACCAACCCCGCAGGGGTTGAACCCAAGGCACATTCGACCCCTTCAGGGTCGCCAAAAATCAAGTCGCGATGGCTAATGGCCCGTAGGTTCCACCTACGGCTAATGATATTAATGCCCTTCGGGCATTTATAGTGCATTCGTCGCGCTTAATTTAAGGCCTACAACACTAGCCCATTCTTAGCAAGGAGAGGAACCGTGGGTTATCGGGTTTTCGCCGGGGCCGCCAAGATCGCGCTAATAAGGCGCTCCAGATTCCGCGCCGCGGCCTGCCCGGTCGCCATTACTTCTTCATGACTCAGGCGCTTTCGGCTCAACCCGGCGGCGCGGTTGGTGATTGTGGCCACGGACAGCACGCGCACTCCCATTTGCCGCGCGGCGATAACTTCCTGCACCGTGGACATCCCGACCGCGCCGGCGCCGAGCGCTCTTAGGACTCGTATCTCCGCTGGGGTCTCATAACTGGGACCCAACAGCGCCGCGTAAACACCTTCGAAGCACTTCAGGCCCAGAGCACAGGCGCATTTAAGCGCCTGCAGCCGCAGCGGGGGATCATAGGCTTGGGCCATGTCCAGAAACCTTTCCCCCCAGCGTCGATCGTGAAATCCGGACAGCGGGTTAGCCCCTTGAAAGTTGAGATGGTCGGAAAAAATCATGAAACTACCGGGCGTCGCGCGCGACGCAATGCCGCCCGCGGCACAAGTGGTGATGAGGCAGCGAATCCCCGCCAACGCCAATACTCGCACGGGGAAAACCACTTCGCCGGGTTCGTACCCTTCGTAGAGGTGAACGCGCCCGGCCAGCACCGCCACCGGTACGTCATGCCAAAATCCGAGATGCAAGGCACCGCTGTGGCCCGCTACCGAGGGCTTTGGGAAGCCGGGAATTGAAGACCACGGAACCCTTCGCGCGCCGCGCAGTTCCGTCAAGGCACCGCCTAACCCTGAGCCGAGCACAATTCCGACGCGTGGGGCCGCAGCCCAGCGAGCCGCGAGGAATTTCACGGCACGCATCGCTTCGGGATATCCTGGAGTGCCTTTCCGCCCTCTCGGTACCATATGGGTTATCTCGATCATGAGCGTAGGGGCGGTTCGCGAACCGCCCCTACTCGACGTCAAGTCAAGAGAAGGCCTGCAATCGCAGCCGCGAGGTAGTTCGCCATTGTTCCTGCGAAGACCGCCCGGAATCCCAATCTCGCCAAGTCCTGCTTGCGAGAGGGGGCCAGGGCTCCAATGCCTCCGATCTGGATGCCGATGGAGGAAAAATTCGCAAAACCGCACAGCGCGTAGGTGGCGATGGTGAAAGATCGCTCCGCGATGTGACCCTTCAGCGGGCCAAGCATGGAGAAGGCCACAAACTCGTTTAAGACCAGTTTCGTTCCCATCAGGTTGCCCACCGCCTTGGCGTCCCGCCAGGGCACGCCGAGGACCCATGCCACGGGCGCCAGCAGCGACCCGAACAAGGTTTGGAGACTCGTATGCGCTAGACCGAGTATGCCATTGGCCAGATACACGAGAGCGATGAAGGCGATCAGCATGGCCGCCACGTTCAGGGCAAGATACAGGCCGTCCGTAACGCCGCGCGACGCGGCATCCAGGACGTTGACGGCTTTTTCTCCCGCCGCCATCTCGATCTTTCCCGCGGTCTTTGGAGTTCCCACTTCAGGAACCAGCATCTTGGAAATCAGAATCGTCCCGGGCGCTGTCATGACCACCGCCGTCAACAAATGCCGGGCCTCCGCGCCAAACAGCACATATGCCCCAAAAACCGAGCCGGCGATGTGCGCCATGCCGGCGGTCATGACCGTCATAAGTTCGGAATCAGTCAACTCATCGAGGTAGGGCCGGATCACCAGCGGCGCCTCGGTCTGGCCCATCACGATGCTGGCCGCTACCTCCAGCGACTCCGCCCCGCTCGTCCCCATGAGCTTGAACATGAGTCTTCCCGCCAGCAGAACCAGCGTCGGAAGCACGCGCAGATAGTAAAGTATGGACATCAGGGAGGCGACGAAGATGATCATGGGCAGGGCCTGGAAAGCAAACACAACTCCGAACGGTCCTCCCTTCTCGCCCAGCGGGCCGAAAACAAAAGACGAGCCGGCAAAAGAGTAATTGAGCAGCTTGACGAATCCGCTCGAAACCTTTTCCAGCAGCCAGTAGCCTGCATGCGTGCGAAGAACGAAAAGCGCCACCACAATCTGCAGCCCCAGCCCCCAAGCCACAATCCGCCAACTTATCGCGCTCCGCTTCTTCGAGAGCAGGAATGCGACGAGCAGGATCGTCGCGATGCCCAGCAGCGGTACAAAATGCGTCATCATAGTTTTCAGTATTCAGTCCTCAGTCATCAGTTTGCTGTCGGCTCTCAGCTTTCAGCAATCAGCTACTATACCTGATAACATCGACAAAGAACGATTTCTCAGACCCAGGCCGTTGGCCCATGGGCGGTAACCTAAGGCGTGAGGACTTCTAGAGCCGCGGAGCGGCGGCAGATAATAGCCCACAGCTGCTTACGCCATGGGCTACTCTCTGTCGGCCCTCCGGGCCTTTGGCAGCGCCCAGTGGGTGTTACGTGGCGAGAGCTGAGCCATTAGGTTAACGCCTATGGGCCATTGGCCTGGGCTGCGGTGTCTCGCCCTTTGGGGCTTCGTTTTTGTCTTGTCTATTTCTTTGCCTCCGACCGGAGGCGCAGCAGGGTGATTTCGGGCGGACAACCGTAGCGCAGCGGGACAAGGACTTTGCCAATACCTCTGCTCACGTAGATTTGTGTTCCATCGAGTCGATTCCAGCCTTCCACAAACCGCTCACCTAACTTTGAGCGGCCGTAAACAGAGCCAACCATGGGGAGCCGGACCTGTCCTCCATGAGTATGCCCCGAGAGCATCAGATCAATCCCGTGCGCCGCTGCCATGTGGATACCCAGCGGGTTATGGCAGAGGAGAATCTTGGGATCTCGGGCCGGAACCGACCGCAGGGCGGCGCGAATATCCGCCGCTTCCCACCAAAGATCATCCACGCCCACCATCCAAAGCCTGGCCGAACCGGACCTCAAAGCGCAGTGAGTATTGCGAAGCACGCGGATGCGCTGCGAGCGCAGCGCGTGCGTAATCTCCTCGGCATCCACCCGAAAATCGTGGTTACCCAGAACGGCAAACACCCCCAACCGGGCGCGCAATTTTCCCAGCGCTCTCGCGACCGGCCAGATATAGGTGGGCGAAAGGGTCACGTAATCGCCCGTCAGCGCCACCACGTCCGGACGCAAATGATTGGCTAGATGGACAGCACGTTGGATTTCTTCCAGAGGGGTAAAAAGACTGTGGTGAAGGTCCGTCAGTTGCGCGATCTTTAACCCATTGTGAGCGGGGTTAAGCCGGTCGAGCCAGATGTCGGTGTCGGTAATCTCCGGATCAGGTGAAAAAGCCGACGCCAGCGGAGGAGCCTCGCGGCCGCTCAGCGATAACGTAATAAGTCCCCTACGCCGGAGGAATCGCCGCGGTCGTGCGGGTCTATCCAAATGTACCTCTCGAAATCACGAATGGGCCTGATTTAAGCCCTTACACTCTTCCCCACAGTCCCCAGTGTCATTCTGAGCGCAACGAAGAATCTCTGGAGTTGGCCTTCGTAGAGGGACAGGGAAATGCTGCGATTCTTCGCTGCGCTCATAATGACAGCCGATAAAAGTCCCGATTTCCTCAAAAGCGACCGGCCGAGTCGCCGCGCCGCTCCAGAACCTCTTTGAACACGGCGACCATCTGATCGTGAATCAGGCCGTTCGAGACGAAGATATCATCTCCCAGCAGGTCGAACGGCTTGCCGGTAATGCCGCTCACGCGCCCGCCCGCTTCCGTAACGAGCAAGGTGCCCGCCGCTTTATCCCAGGGGTTAAGTTTCAATTCCCAAAAGCCATCGAAGCGGCCAGTCGCGACACAGCAGAGATCCAGGGCTGCGGAACCGGCGCGCCGAATGCCGTGCGTGAGTTCAGTGAACCGAAAATAGAACTGGACATTTAAATCGTGATTCGAAGCGAAGGGAGGAAAACCGGTTGCCACCAGGCACTTCGACAAGTCCGCATTCTTTGACACCGAGAGGCGCTGCCCATTCAGGAAAGCCCCCGACCCACGTTCCACCGTAAAAAGTTCGCTGCGGGTGGGATCATAGATTACCCCTGCCACCACTTCGCCACGATATGCAAGACCCAAGGTGACGCAGAAGATGGGAAACCCATGGGCGAAATTGGTTGTCCCATCGAGCGGATCGACGTACCAGCAATAATCAGAGCCGGTTTTTTGCCCTCCTCCTTCTTCTGCCACGATCGCCTGGCCAGGGAAGTGGCCTTGCAGCCGCTCCACGATCAACTTTTCCGATTTCCGGTCCGCCTCTGTCACCAGGTCTGAGCGCCGCTTGTACGTGATCTCGAGAGGCCGGCGGAAATGGTCCAGAAGCAGGTTGCCTGCCTCGCGGGCGATATCGATTGCGATATTTAGGTTACTCTCCATAGCGTACCCGAAAGCCTCTTGTCATTCCGAGCGGAGACTTCATGATCCTTCGGCTCACCACCCGTCATGAAAATGATTCCCCTCCTTGGTAAGGAGGGGTTAGGGGTGGTTGCCGTTGTCGATGAAACCACCCACCACCCCTGCCCCTCCTCCCGCTGAGGAGGGGAGTCATGTTCATGGAGGAATCCCGCCCTCGGCCGGATGGGCGGCAGGCCCGTGGCAATTCCCATGGCCCTCGCCTTCCGCCCAGACGGAGCCGTCTTCGAAATATTCCTTCTTCCAGATCGGAACAATTTGTTTTAACCGGTCGATGGCAAATTGGCAGGCGCCGAAAGCGGCGCGCCGGTGGGCGGAAGTGACGACGATGGCCACGCTGGTTTCGCCGATCTCCAACCGCCCCAGTCTATGCATCATTCCGACGTGGTCGATTTCGAATTTTCGTCTTACTTCTATCCCGATTTCCTGCATTTTGCGGAGGGCCATCGGCTCGTAGGCCTCGTACTCGAGGTAAAGCGTTCTGCGCCCGTTGGAGTTGTTTCGCACCACGCCTTCGAACACTACGACAGCGCCATCTTCGCAGGCCTTCTGTTGCCGCACCAGATCGGCGGTCGGGATCGGAGAGCGGGTCAGCAAATAATAGTCCCGGTTCGAGCCCCCGCTGACCGGAGGAAGAAACGCCACTTCATCTCCATCTTGTAGGACCCGTGCCCGGTTCGCGATCTCCTGGTTCACGGCCAACAGAAGCACGGTCGAGAGGTCATTTAAGCGCGGAAAACGCGCGGCGTACCGCTCCCAAAGACCATCCAGGCTGGCCCCGTCCGGAATCTCCGCCTCCTCTTGTTGAAGCCCCGCCAAGTCGTGTGTTACCCCAAAGAAAAGCACCCTGATCTTCATCATAATCAGTATACACGGCGGAAGCATTGGGAGTGTAGCACAGGCACTCTTGCCTGTGCTCACGGCAAACTGGACGTCCCGCCGGCACAGGCAAGAGTGCCTGTGCTACACACTGCCGGCTACCGTCGCCGCGCAAGAGTGGCCAATTGCCTCTGCACGCGTCGAGCATCGGCGAGACAAGTCAATCTGCCATAGGCATCCAGGAACACCATAATAAGGTTCTTGCCATCTACCAGCGCGTCCATTACGAGGCATCTGCCGGACTCATTGATGAAGCCGGTTTTCTGAAGCTCGATGTCCCAGTCCGGACGGCCGACGAGCCGGTCCGTGTTGCCGTATTGCAGCCTCACCTTACCCAACTTGCCTACGTGAACGTCGAATTGAGTGTCGGTGGAGAATTGCCGAATGAGCGGATACTGGCAGGCAGCTTTTACGAGTCGTACGAGGTCCCGGGCTGTCGATACATCCTCGGGCGAAAGCCCATTCGGACTCACAAAACGGCTGTTCTCCATGCCCAGTTCGTGCGCTTCGCGGTTCATTGCGAAAATGAAAGCCGGCCGTCCTCCAGGGTAGTAGCGGCTCAGGCATGCCGCAGCTCGATTTTCCGACGACATTAAGGCAAGGTGCAGCATGGCTTCGCGGGTCAAG
Organism: Terriglobia bacterium; assembly: GCA_049508935.1. GTDB lineage: Bacteria > Acidobacteriota > Terriglobia > UBA7540 > UBA7540 > CAVROP01. The sequence continues at coordinate 8,699 of JBELAJ010000296.1, forward strand.
GTGGTACCAACGCTCAGGAAGGAGCGTGTGCCCTTCAGATCGTCGATGTCATCATCGCTGACCATAACCAGATCGGCGAGTGGGAGCTTCGAATCGAGAACGACGATGGCCGTCATCAATTTAGTGATCGAGGCAATCGGAGTGACTTTGTTCGCGTTCTTCTCGTAAAGCAATGTGGACGAATTTGCGTCTGCGACAGCAGCAATGTTGGAGTGCACGTCCAGATGAAAGGAAGTTGTTCGAGAGCCCCCTCCTCCCTTTGAAGATGCGGGCTTCGACGTGGAGTCGGCCCCATCCGGCGGCAGAGCCGCATTCCAGATTCCAGATTCAAGATTCAAGAGTGCGCACGTCAACGCCACCCCAACCATCCGTTTGACTACGTGTCGAAAAACTCGACGGCCTCGGTGTGTCGAAGAAGAATCCATGCGACTTAGTCCCTAAATTCAGAGAAGGTCAAATATCCACTTCCCACCTGCCGACCTGCCTGCTGCCGATCTGCCCATCTGCCTACCTGCCCACCTGCCCATTGCCTACTTCTTCCCCGCGTTCGCGTTCGGCCAAGTACACGCCCAGCAGAATCAGCGTGCCGCTCGTGATCACGCGCGGCGTGATCTTTTCCGCGAGCAGCCACGCTGCCAGCAGTGCCGCCACCACCGGCTGAAGGTAGTTGAAAGCCGCCACGCGGGAGGCGGCAAGCTCCGTCAGAGCGAAGGCGTAGAAAAGGTAGGCCACAACCGTACCCAGTACGACCATGAATGCCAGGCCGCCCCAGGCGCCCAGGGTTACCTTGGCCCAGCGGATATGCATCACCGATCGAACCGCAAATGGAATCATCAGCAAGCAACCCAAGGCAAAGGTCACGGTGTTCAGGGTAAGAGTATCGTACTGATTGGCGATTTCCTTGACTTGAATTGTATAGTAGGCGAAGGACGCGCTGCCGGCCAGCACGATCAGGTCTCCTTGCCAGTGCGCTGTACTCCCCGGTTCCTGCCCCCCAAGAGTAAGCATAGCAACTCCCACGAAGGAAATCAGCATGCCGAGCAGCTTGGAGAGGGTCAACGGCTCGAGCCGCATTAGACAAGCGAGCGCCAGCGTCATCACCGGGCCCAGCGCCACAATGAGACCGGTGTGCGCCACCGACGTCCTGGCGAGACCGTTAATAAAACATATCTGGTTAAGAGTTAGCCCATTGAATGCGACGCCCAGCAGGACAAGCCATTGGCGTCCGCCCAAGTGCAACTCAGGCCAGCCGCGCCACGCCAGGAACAAAAC
>JBELAJ010000297.1:0-9968 GCA_049508935.1 Terriglobia bacterium
CTCGAACCTCACTTAGACCTTTCATAGGTAACACTCCTCTCGGTTCCTCCCGGGAACCACAGCTCTGGAGTGTCACCCTATTTCCTCAAGAATTTCTGCTCATGATCTGGTCGTTAGCCCAAAGTAAATCGCCCTCGGCAGCGCCGGAAGCTCTAGAATCCCCCAGCGTGTCTCAACTTGCAAGGTCCGTCACTGGCTTAGCGCTCTTATTTGCCTAACCGATTCGGAAGGCTCCGGGCGGATGGTGTAGTCCGCGTTCACATCGGCTGCGCGAATCACCCCTTCCTTATCAATCACGTATCGGGCGGGCACCGGCAATCGATAATCCGGTTCGTCGTTGAACCTGTCCAGGGTGCTTCCGAAGGACTTGTAAACCTCGCGCAAATAATCCGGCAGCACGAAGACCAGTCGAAATTGTTCTGCCGTCTTGAGATGAAGATCCGTGAGAATATCGAACGTCAGGTTCAATTTCTTGTGCAGAGCGCGTGTATACCGTTCGAGTTCGGGAGTGAGCGCCACGATCCGCGCCCCCAGTGATCTGACCTCGGAATCAATTTCCTGTAGAGCCTCCAGCTCCATGTTGCAGTAGGGTCACCAATGTCCTCGGAAGAAGCTGACCACCAACGGTCCTTCGCGGAGAAGGTCGACAGAGGCCACCTCCACGTGATCTTGATTGAACAAGGTGAAGTTTGGAGCGCGGTCCCCAACTTTCAGCACGCGCTCTTCAATGCCGGAAGCTTTGAGCTCGGCCGTGGCTCGATGCATCTTCTCGATGACTTCGCGAGGCGCGTTATAAGTAGCGGCTCCGGATTCGAGTGTCTTCTTGAATTCGCTCAGCCGATCTTGAAGGGTTGACATGATTTTCCCATCCTTTTTTGCCAATTCCACGGATACACAAGTTGGGTGCGGCGGGCCCGGATTTCGCCCATCCCGCCATTGACGGATACTTGCGAAATTGGCCCGCGCTGTCGAAATGTACGAGCGCAAACTTGCCGACCGTCTCTCAATCCGGTCAGCCATTGCGCCGCGAACGGGCGAACAACCGATCGAGTGAGATAGCTTAAGGTCAGCACATGGGACTCAGGTGGCCACAACGAGGCCGCCTGCGGCCCGAATGACCTCTCCGGTGATCCAGGCTGATTCGTCGGATGCCAGGAACACCGCCAGCGGGGCGATATCCCTGACGCGACCGAGGCGGCCAAGCGGCGTCTTGGCAGCCAGAGCGGCGCCGGCGCCACCCTCAAAAGTCCCCGCAGCGACATTGCCTTCGGTTTCTGTATGACCGGGAGCGATGGCGTTGACACGGATCTTGCGCGACGCCAGTTCGAGCGCCAATCCCCTGGTCAGCGTCTCGATGGCGCCTTTTGTGGACGCGTACAGCAGGGCTCCCGGCACGGGATGCGAGCCGACGATGGAGCTGAGGTTGATGATGCTCCCACCGTCGGCGGCGAACCGCTTGATGGCCTCCTGCACGGTGAGGATCGTCCCAAGAACGTTGATGTTGTAGTGGAGGTGAAGGCTCTTGTCGGTGATCTCCGCGAACGCGCCGAAGCGGAACACCCCGGCATTGTTCACCAGAACGTCCAGCCTTCCGAACGCGGAATCCACTTCTTGGAATAGCCGCGCGACATCTGCGGCCCTGGACACGTCGGCTCCGACCGCGATCGCCTTGCCGCCGCTGTCAATGATCCCCTGAGCGCTACGTTCACCGCCTTCCCGGTCGGAGGAATAGTTCACAACCACACGCGCGCCCGCAGCGGCCAGCGCCTTTGCAATCCCAGCGCCTATGCCTTTGGACGCGCCCGTCACTATTGCTACTTTGTCAGAGAGTGTGCTCATATTCGCCATTGTTCTTGATCCCTCCCATGCACCCCAATGTCCAGCGCAGTGAAGCGCGCCCCACCCTTACGGAGTTTCGATTTCCGCTCCTTACGCTATGGCCGTTTTGAGACAACGCCCCGAAAGTCAATTCTACATCTTGAGCGGATCGTCGGCTACTCGTCCGTAAACCAGTAACGGACAAGTGGCTCGTAATCTGCCCGGGGATTACGAGGTCGCGTACGCCGCCTCCAGAATCACGCCAATGACTGCATCCGGCGCCGAATGCGTCGGACCGTGATCCACGCCGTGTCTCCGAATCTTCGCGCCCATCCGCTCCGCCATGTAGCGCTGTGTCTCCGCCAGAATCATGCGATCCACTTCCGCTAACAGGAACCACGATGGCTTCGTTTTCCACGTGGGCACAAACTCCCTGTCGCTCCCTCGGACAGCGATTTCCCGAGGCATCCACGACCAGTTGGGTTGCTCGTACATCTAGATACTGGGAACGGTCGCAAGCCAGATCGCAAGTCTTACAAAAGGAGACCGCGTTTGTTATCCTAAGGCCGCGCAACATTTAAGAGGGGAGGTCGTTGCTCATGCACAACCACGCTCACAATCGCGGGGCGGCGCTCAGTGGCAAGGCCCATGCGGTCCTTAAGCACGGGATCGCCGAACTCTTGCGACTTACGGAAGGTAAGAAGTTCCGTCCCGTAGCCTCTGAGCGGTACCCGCTCCCTTTGGCCCTGGCAGTCTACGGGGAGGTCCCAGACCCGGAGCGGGTCCGTCGCGAAGTGCGCGCAGGGATGCAGGATGATCCCCTGCGCTTGCTGGAGCCAAGCCTCGTGTTGCTTGAGCTTTATGCTTCTAACCAGCCCGCGGCGTGCAAATTGACGCCAGACGATGACGCCTTCCTCACCGAGGTCTTCGGAAGCAAGCGAATGAATGGTTGGATGGTGCTGCTCGGCGATGCGAATCAAGATGAGATTCAGGCTGCCGTAAATGCCCGCTGGCAGTTCAAATTCGTCGCGGTGGGGGAGACGTGTACCAGCCTTTACGTCTTGTTGAATGTCCTGGTGCGTTATGCGTTCGTTTATGGCCGGGTTCCTCTCGGCGACACCCATCTGCTCGGACACTTCATCGAAGACTTTACTTCGGGATTGGTCGTAGGGCGTGGGGAAATGAGTGCTCTGGAATTGACCTTGTCTCTGGCCGCCATGCGCTTGGGCGTGCCGGCGGTCACACCTCGCGACTACCCTTTCCAGTTCGGCCGGCACATCCGCGCCGGCTCGTTGCCTGAAATTGTTGACGCCGTGGCGGGTTTCCCCAGCATCCGGCGCCTGCTGGATCACCCGGACATCCCGCTCTTACCCAATTATCTGAATCGGGGAGAGGGCCAACCTCGCTTTCAGCTTGGCGAAACATGGGGAGATACGCCCGAGAGCTTCTATCTTTTGCGCAAGGGGCAGGTCGACGACTCCGGTGTCAGAGTAGTAGGGACGCCTTCCGGCCCGATGGGCATTCTACTGACTGTTGACGCCGAACCGCTGGACGCATTCGACCGCCGCTACATCGAGTCTCGTGCGGCACGTGCGTTTTCAAAGCTACCGGGGGTATTAGCGAGGCGTGCCGCCGGCAGGCTCGTCCTCGGAATCGCTCGCGATGTCGACCTGCCGCCGCACCGAATTGGCGACACCTTGATCGCGGCGGTCCGCAATGAGTTTCCGCGAATTGTCAGGCTGCGCGCGGAAGTGATCTTCGACCTTGAGCGCCTGAACGCTCTGAGCGCCGAGGTAGCTGCCGAAAGAATCCAGCGGAAGCAGGAAATCGCGGCAGCGACCGAGGAGACCGTCGCCGAATTCGTGACCTGCGTAGGGTGCTCAGCTTTTGCTCCCGACCACGTGTGCATCCTCACGCCAGAACGGCCTCCGCAGTGTGGGCGAGCCTATGAGTTCATCAAGACAGGCGCACTTTACGGCTATGATGATATGACCAACATTCATCACCGGGAACTGCACTTCGGGGTTAATTCCTTTGGCACCTGTTCAAAAGGCGAGCTGCTCGATCGCTTCGCCGGAGAATGGTCTGGCGCCAACCAGGCGGCCGTACGTCTGACGGGAGGAAGAATCACACGGGTTCAACTGCATTCCCTTGACGAGGCCCCACACACCGGCTGCGGTTGCTTTCAGTTGATCCTATTCAAAACGGAACTGCCCAAGCCTGGAATCGGAGTCATGGAGCGCGGTTACAAAGGACGCGCGCCGGACGGCCGCAGTTGGCGCGACCTGCACTATGCATTGGGCGGGAAGCAGACCCCTGGCCTCGCGGGCGCGGGGTGGGGCTACTTGAATTCGCCGAAGTTCCTGGCTGCACACGGTGGAAGGAGAAGTATTGCGTGGGCCAGTCCGAAGGTCGCCGCCTTGCTGGTGAACCAATCCTAGGAACAAAGCAGGACGCTCGCATCCCACAAAGTCGTACAAGTCAAGTTGGGGACGTCCCGATCAGTCCCCCCTTACAGAAAAGTTACGGAAGTTAGCGCTAGTGCGCTAGTGCGGGGCAATGGTGATCGGTACTTCCTGCCGGCGATACAGGCAGACTCCATTCACGTCTTCGCACACATAATACAAGGCGTACGCCGAGAGCGTGATTGGTTGGGCGTGGCTCCGTTCGGGACCCCTCACTTCGAACTCCACGTCACGGGGTTCCGTACTGGCTGCCTGGGGTGGGTTGGGAACGGTCGTGAAGTTCTGACTGACGTCCCATCCCGCGGGTGGACTTACCCAAAAGACCAGGTTTCCAGCTTCGTTGTTCCAGTGAGCCTTGTCCGCAGAATTGGGGCGAAACACCACATGCACTCGGTCGGAGACTTCTTTGGCCCGGGTATCGGGCACCACCGTCGTGTCAACCATGACCAAGCGGCCGTTGTCACGCGCAATCCGTCCACCCGGGTCGGGTTCGTGCACAGTCTTTGAGGCGGCCGCAAAAGATTTCTCAGGATATGCAAATTCGGCGCCGCTCGGCTCGACCGACAGAGGCGCCGGAATCTCCCCGCGCGCCGCGATTTCCTTTCGCGCCGTGTTCACCCAGTCGTAAAACGAATAAGGCTTGTCCAGTCGAGGGCCGTATTGCTGGATGCGGCGGCGCCAAATGTAGATGTTCGGATCGAGTTCCAGGGCTGCTCTCCACTCCTCGACCGCCTTCTGAAAATCTTCCGGTTGGCGAAAGTTCGAATCATAGCGCTTCCGATACGCCACCCCCAGTCGGAAATGCAAAGGCCCGGAGTCGGACTCCAAGCGCAAGGCCTGTTGGTAGGCCTGGATCGCCTCAGCGGCTCGCCCGGGTCCGCCCCATTCAGCCAGGGCGTTCGCATAAGCCCCCCAGCTATCTGCCCTGCCCTGGCTTGTGGCCAGCTTCAGGGCATCAAGGTCTGGCGCATGGTCGTCAACAGGTGGCAGGTTCACGGGCCGTTCGAACATCCGATTGAGAAATTTCGCTTCGATCTCTTCAGGCTTGGGGTTCACCAGTCGGATGAAGCCGTACTCGTCGATGGCGAGCGTGATGGGCACTGCGGGAACGCTGAGCAGATCGAGCGAGTCCACTAGAATCGGCCATGGCATTTGTTTCCACTGCATAAAAAGCCGGGCCCGGTCCGGGTGTTGCTCTTCAACGATCCCAACCATTCGAACTCTTCCTTGTTCCTGCCATTTCTTCGTCGCTTCGTGCCACACGGGCACATGCTCACGGCAGCCCACTCACCAGGAAGCGAAGATTTGGAGGATCAGCTTTTGCCCACGAAAGTCCCCGACCGAGCCTGGCCGCCCGCCGTCCAGGGAAGGAAAAACTGTCGTAGGGAACCTCTGGCCTTCATGGAACTCGGTCGCGTCGGTGCTTCGATCAGGGGCTCTCTCAGGCCCCCTGGCCGAAATGACTCCTGTTAATCCTGTCATTGCCACAATCATCGCCGTCATGCCTGCAGCCAGTCTAGTCATCCCTTCACCTCTGCCCGGGGAGCTTATTCCAAGGCCGAGCGTCCGTCACAAATCTGGCTTACATTATAAGCTACTTAACCTCCGTACGCCTTCCGCCAATTCCGCAATGATCGACAGCACGTAATAGATCTTAGGAATAGATCACCTCAACGTTGGTATTACCAATGTGGAAGGTCGCGGATCGCTCGACCCGGCAAGGTTATGACTTGTGCGTCTTGCGTTGATTGGAAAACCCGGCCTTAGTCATCGCTTCATCTCAAGGCTGGATCCAGCAATTGAATGAGCAAAAGGGAGTGTCAATGGTCAAGAAAATCTTGACTCTTGCGTTGGTGGCCGCCGGGTTGGGTTTGGCGCCGACACTGCGAGGCGCGGAAGATTTGCGTCTGAACCCGCGGCTCAGTTATTCCAGCGACAGCCAGGACGGGCCGCTAATCGCCGGCGATCACATGGAAGACGGAGCGGTCCGGGGCAAACCCAACTACGTTTTCATGTTTGGCGAGGGTTGATTCAATTCCAAGCGGCAGGCTCGCCGCTCCGTGAGTCTCTACGAGAAGTATAAAGGCAGAGTGCAGTTTGTGATCATTGATCTGGACAAGCCAAAATCCGCCGCCCAACAGAAGCTTGTCGGGAAATACTACAAGGGCTACATCCCGCACGTGACGGTACTCGACCCGAGTGGCAACCTGGCATACAATGAGCCTGGTGAGGTTAGCGAGTCAGAGATTTCGCGCATTCTCGACGGTCTTTTGAACCGAACCTCAAAATAATGGCAGAGGGGACCAAAACCATTCCGGGATCAAGTATGAGAGTAAGTGCCACGGTAATTTGCCTTTTCGCCATCCTGGTAGCCGGGTTGGCGCAGGAAAAACCTCCGGTTCAGCAGCCGGTTGCCTCCCCTGTCGGATTGCCGGTCGGAGCGAAGGCACCCGGCATAGCACTAAGCGATCAGTTTGGTCGCACGCAGACTAATGAGACTCTCAAGGGAACGAAGGGGACGATTCTCTTATTCTTCCGCTCCGCCGATTGGTGACCATTCTGCAAAGCGCAGCTGGTCGAGCTGCAGGATGCGAAACAGAGTTTCGAGAAGCGCGGCATCAAGCTGGCGGCCATCAGTTACGATAGCCACGAGATCCTCAAGGACTTTGCCGATCGTCACAAGATCGACTTTCCACTCCTGGCCGATCCGGACGCGGAGGTGATTCGATCCTTCAAGGTCCTCAACGCGGAAGCGAAAGGCATGAACAAAGGGATGGCTCATCCCGGCTTCTTTTACATAGATGAAAGTGGAGTGATTCGCGAGGAGTTTTTCGAGGGGAGCGATCTCGACCGGTATACCCCAAACAACGTTATTGGGAAGCTCTTCCCTGAACTTGCGGAAGGAGTGAGCCGGGAGGTGGAAGCTCCACACCTCCGGCTCAGCCTTGCGCAGTCCGACCGCATGGCGGCTCCAGGCAACCGACTGACGCTCGTTGCTGAGGTCGAGCTTCCCGCGGGGGTGCATGTCTACGCGCCTCAGGTCCAGGGGTATAAGCCGATCCAGCTAGCGATAGATGCTTCACCGGAGTTCGCTCTGGATCCTGTGGTCTATCCAACTCCCAAAGTATTGTATTTGGAAGCAATCCGAGAACACGTGCCCGTTTTTGAAGGAAGATTCCGTATCACGCAGGATGTGACAGTGACGAGATCTCCCGATTTCGTTCGCTCTCTAGGCAGCGGCAAGACCACTACGATTGCGGGCGAGTTGCATTATCAGGCCTGCGATCAGAAGGTTTGTTATTCTCCCACCACGCTTCCGGTTCGTTGGCAGCTGAACGTGTTGCCGCTAGACCGCCAACGATCTCCGGAAAGCATACAGCACAAATAGATACGCATGTTGGATCAAGCCGGCACGAACTTTTGGCCATATCACGCTGCTGCTGAAGACCATCGCACAATCTTCTCCTGAGGCCGTGCCGCTCGTATACGCGAATCTCATGGCCCTTTAGGCGTCTAATGCCGCACACAATTGGCACACAGGCGCGGTCCAAGATCAGCCTTTACACCGGCTTTGAACGGGAGCTACTGATCTAGGAAGTCAGGGGCCAACTCTCAGAGATTATTCTTGAGCGGGAAGTTTTCTGTGTTGTCGATGGCTCCGGTTTTGGCTTCGGGGTTCTCAGGGTAAGTGACCCAGCTTTGCCCAGATTCGCTAAGTGTCAGCGATCCAACTGCCATGAAACCCCAGTGGAATGCGGACCGGCAGGTGAATGCGCGCAACCGGTTCGCCCGCGAAATCCTGCGCTGCAAGAATCGCCAAATCCGTCTTGCCTCCGCCGAGATCGTGAGCATACGCCATGACATAGCCTTCGTCCTCGCCGGCGCTGGGCGACGCCGGAGCAAACACGCCTTCGCCCGCCGCGCCGTGCTCGAAACGGTGCTCCTCGACGGTGCCGCTTTCCAGATCGTGCTTGAGCAGGACATTGCCGGAGGTGTGGCCCCTCTCGGTTTCCGGGCCAACGACGTTGTCCTGGAGTTGCTTGAATGCGGTTGTGTATCCGTAACGATGCCGCCTGCTGGTGAGCCTATCGTCGACGCGCGGAAACTCCTGAAAGAATCGATCGCTGAGACAGCGAACAGTGACTTTGCCGCTGGCAGGATCGATGGTCCAGCGATCGAGGGTAACCGGGCCTGGCCCGGTCATCAGCGAAACATCGTAACGGCCTGCGTAGCGGCACACGTCGACGCAAACACGGTTCCCGTCCTCGTAAGCGTTGAGCGTGTGAAAGACAAAGCAAGGCCCCACCGGAAACCAGCGCGTTCCACGCGAGCTGTCTTCCCGCGAAAGCAATCCCACGCGCGCTTCATGGGCCGGATTCCAGGCATAAGGGAACCTTCCGGCTTTCGCCGCATCAACACTGAACGTGACCGGCAGATCATAAAGGACGACGTATTTTTCAGTCAGGGCGAAGTCATGCATGATCGGTTTGTCGCGAACGGGGATCTCGGTTATGTGGCTCACTCGGCCAGTGTTGTCGATGATGATGTGCTGGACATGATCCTGACTGTACGAATACGCGACGGCGTGAACTTCGCCTTTCTGCACGTCAATCTTGGTGTGCGCGGCGAAACCAGCAGGTAGGGTGCCGGCAAAGTCGTATGGCCCAATTGTCTCAAGTTCGTCGGAAATCTCATACGGCAGGGCGCCGCTTTCGACTGTCGCAAGGATTCGACCGGCGTGAGCCAGAATGTGAGTGTTGGCAGCGAAGTCGAGGTGATGGATGGGACCCTCACGCCACTTCTCTCCGAGCGCTTCGGCAACGGCTTTCGAACGCACCCAGCGATTGCGATACCACTCCGCCCGGCCGTCCCGCAACCTCACGCCGTGCACCATGCCGGAGCCGAGGAACCAATGGTGCTTTTTATCGTCGATGCCGCGCATAAAATTCGGACCATTGCGCAAGTAGCGCCCACTCAACTCTTTTGGTATGCGGCCGGTGACCGGTAGGTCGAAAGCTGTGACTTCCTCCGTTACCGGCGCAAACAAGCCCTTGCGAAACCAATTCGCCGGGGCCGCTGCTGTCTGTTGTGCCATACGTTCCTCCTGTTCCTCTTCGTTTACGCATCACCCATCGCCTCGGAACAACGCCTTAACTTATCGCAACTGTTCGGTCCGGACCCTTCTTGTTGGCTGCCGTGAAAGCAGGCTTGCCGGCCTCACTATGGTGTGCACCCTATAGTTAGATGCACAAACTGACAGAATATTCATCGCATTCGGTAGATGTTTTTTCGCCGAATCAGGTCTCATTCCAAACCGCAATTCCAGTCGCCTTGCTGACCTCCTTCTCTTTTCATCGATGATGGCGAAGGCCAGAAGATTCGGAGTCACAGCTTAACCTCGTCAGCCGTTTCGGAACATGCCTGGTGGTTGATCGGTCTCTGGCCTGAAACAGTGCTGGTTTTTGAGCGACTGGAGTAGGTTGGAACCCATTTCCTATTTTCGCATTCGTAATAATTCTTGCTTTTCTTCTTTTCTTGTAGCATTATTGCTACAATATGAATGACGAACCTCGTGGCCCTCGGGCCGCACGACTTCGGCAACGTAAGTTTGAACTCCTCCAGCGCTTCCCTCTACCTCCCGACCTCCTCCCCGGCTCTCTGACCCTCAGCCACACCCGATGCGGT
>JBELAJ010000298.1:0-9948 GCA_049508935.1 Terriglobia bacterium
CGGCACGCACTGCGGACTCCAGTGCGCCCAGATGCCGAACTTGGCGTCCTGATACCACTCCGGCGTCTCGTACTGCAGCAGGGAATCCCACGTTGGCTTGTACGGCCCTGATCCACTCAGGTTGGGGATTGGAGAATCCACGGGCACGCTGTCCCATGATCCGCCTGGGATCGGCAGTTTTGTCAGCTCATCTTCCTTGCAGACGGTCCAAGTTTTTTCGTCGAGCTTTTTCGTCGCGAACTGGCCGTTCTCCAGCGCATAGAAAACCCGCTGGTCCGCGGGGGTCGCGCAGAACCTCGCATAATCTTGGGTGTAGGTGTTGAATAATCGGAACACCGGCGATTGCGCTGCATTGTTCGTTTGCGCCACCGCCGGTAGGGCTGTCGCTGCAGTAGCACCCGCAATCACTTTGCAGAATTCTCGTCGCTGCATGAGAACGCCTCCTCTCTGGTTTTCCAACCGCGCCCGGACTCAGGCTGGCGCAGAACGAAACTCTGCGTTCCGACGTTCCAGCCAACGAAAACGCAGCGCCGACCTTCAGGTCGGCAAACTGAGGACCTGAAGGGTCTGCAAGGTGCTGATATCCGATGGCTGAGTGTCCCTTCACTACCAGGGGGTATATGATATACAAGGGGCGTTAGAAAAGCCAACCATGGGCCCCTCGATGAGAAGGCCAGCGAGAGCAGGTCGATCCAGGTCGGGAGGAAACTCATGAAACGTACTGTTATCGATCCCCGCCACCTGCCACAGTTGATTCTCTTTGGCGCGCTGGTTCTGATTCCACGCCTTTCGCCCTTGTTCGCCCAAGCGGCTCAGACCGCGGGTCAGGAATTGACTCTCCGTACTGAAGTTGACCTGGTCTCTCTCGCCGTGCGGGTGACCGATCGCAAGGATAATGAGATTCAACGGTTAACCGCCAATCAATTCTCATTGTACGAGGACGGTAAGCCGCAGCAGATTTCGTTCTTCGAGGCGGCGGATGAACCTGTCAGCTTGGGAATTCTCCTGGATGTGAGCGGCAGTATGGGCGCGTCAGGAAAGCTCGAGCAAGCCAAAGACGCACTAACGCGAATAGTCAAGACCATGCGCCCCGCAGATGAAATTTTCTGTCTGCGATTCCATCTTGAAGTCGATAAGGTTGTAGCCTTCACGAGTGACCTTCATCAAATCCTCTCGGCCATCTCCTCGACCAACGCGACGGCAAATGGCACCAGCTTGTATGACGCAATCGCAAGAGGCCTTTGCTACATGCGGAGCGCCCGCCACCACCGGCAGGCGCTGCTGGTGGTCACCGACGGGGCGGACCAGAATAGCCATCGTTCACTCGAAGACCTCATCCCCATTGTTGAGGCCTCCCAAACCCAAGTGTTTGTCATCGGCTGCCTGGACAAGACGGAGTCTGACTTGTACCGGAGTTCCCGCAAACAGAAGATTGCGCTGGTCACCAATCAGGAGATCGACAACCCGCTTACTGCCTTCAACCAACTCGCAAAGGAGTCGGGCGCTGAGTCGTTCTTTCCCTCCTCTTCCGACAAGCTCCAGGAGGCCGTTGACGCGGTGGCTCATCAACTCAGAACTCAATACACGCTTGCCTATTACCCCAAATCAAAAGGAGGCGGTTTTCATCACATCCAGGTGAAAGTGGCGCAGTCCGGCGCGCGGGTGCGGGCCCGCCCGGGTTTCCTGGCGGTGGAAGAGCCGGCAGGCCAGGGAAGTCAGGCACGATCGGCCGGATGTGAAAATGAAAAGCTCAAGCCCTACCCGTACGAGTCCAAAGTTACTGTGAAGAATGGATGTATCGTCTACCATGACAACTTTCAGGACGAAGCCAGCGGATGGCCCAGCAGGGAGGAGTTCCATTACAAATCCGGAACCTACCAGATCGACAGTGGGAAGTCGCATGCGCAACCCAATTACGACATGAATTTGGGCGGTGGCATGAATCTGCAAGTAGCCGGCGGAGACCACGGAAGCCCTCTGCCGCTGGAAGGCCTGCTGGTCGCCAACGGGCCGTTGTTTGAGGACCTCAATGCTTCGGTCAGTGTGGAGTGGAAGTCGGCGGGAGGGAAGGGGCAAACGCCGGCTGTGCCCGGCTTGGTTTTCCGCCTGCATGATCGCGGATATTACGCCGTGCTGGTCGCCACTGACGTCTTTGCGTCCCACGACCTCGCCTTTAAGCTGGTAAAGAAATACCACGCTGACTCGATGGCGCAGGATCTTCTGCCCTGGACGGAACATCCGCTCAGTGATCGGCCTCGCGCGCCTCGCGAAGTGAAGATCTCGGTCGAGTGCCGGGGCCCGGCCATCAAGATCTTTCTCCAGGACACCCAAGTGGCCAAATTCGAAGACGACGAATTCAAAGATGGGTTAGTGGGGATGATACTTTATGGGGCAGGGCGAGCTGCATTCAGCGGCCTGTTGGCCGAAGAAGTGAGCACTCCCGGCCCCGTCTTGCCGCTCAGCCGGGAGCTAAGTCAACATTGATCCGAATGCACTTCATCACGGGCGCAGTAATTAGCTTCGCAGTTGTGTCTGCGACCTCGGCGTGGGCGCAGGAATCCGGCTCCCGGGCGCTACGATCTCTGCCTGCTGCCTGCCAGAATCTGGGCAAGTCGGACCGGCGTGTGGGCGAACTCTTAGCGGCCGTAGCGCACAACGCTACCGCGGAGGCATACAACGCCCTCGGGGCTGCGTTTGCAGAGGCGCACAAGCTGAACTGCGCCGTCCCCGCCTTTGAGGAAGCCTTGCGTCTTGATGAGCGGGACTGGCGCGCTCGCTATAACCTGGCTCTGGTGTTAATCCAGAAAGGCGATGAGAAGAAGGCTGCCGAGCATCTCCACATCTTGATCCAACAAAAACCTGACTCGCCGGAAGCTCACGATACGCTGGGAAGCCTTCTGCAGCAGCAGGGGAAGTTGGAGGAGGCGGAGGAAGAATTCAAGCAGGCGCTCAAGTGCGACCCGGGGTTCGCAGCGGCCGCTCTAAGTCTCGGACAGGTCCTGATTGACCAGAAGCGATACACTGCAGCTATGGCGTATCTGCAGGATACATTGAAAAAACCGGCGCCGCCGGATGTGACGGCTCAGCTTCACACCACGCTTGCCGTGGCCTACGCCGAGAGCGGCGACTCCGATCAAGCCATTAGAACCCTCGCAGAGGTGATCAAAGCCCATCCCGACAACGCCGAGGCATACTTCAATTTGGGAACGGTGTACGCAAAGCAGGGCCCGGCCTCCGGATACCAAAAGGCGGTAGTCAACTTTAAAGAGGCAATTCGCCTTGAGCCCCATTTTGATCTAGCGCGGTACTCGTTGGCCAAGGTGCTGGTACAGGTTGGCCAGTTCTCAGATGCCGTCGCCTACTTGAGTGACTACATCCAGCACCGGCCCAACGACGCTGAGGGTTTTCATCTGCTAGCTTCCGCCTACGCAGGCCTCACACAACTTTCCAGGGCCGTCGAGGCCCTGGAGCGCGCAAGACAGTTGAAGCCCGAAGATTACCAAATCCTTTACGACCTCGGGGCCTCATTGGCAAAGGCTGGGAAGACTGCGGAAGCCATCGAACAACTACGCGCGGCGGAGAGAATCAATCCTGATTTCGCCGATACTCATTACCAACTTGCGCTTCAACTTCAAAAGCAAGGAAACGTAGCCCGATCGCAGCAGGAGATGGGGATATTTCAAAGACTGAAGAACCAGGTGGGCGAGGAAATCAGCGCCGGCACGTTCAACAACGAAGGCAACCGCCTTTTACAGGAGGGGAAGGCGCAGGAAGCTGCTGAGGCCTATCGAAAGGCTGTCCAACTCGATTCCCATAACGCCCAGTGGCAATACAATCTCTCGCTGGCGCTTGCGAAGCTCGGCGATCGAGACGGTCAAAAAAACGCGTTGCAAAGGGCCCTCCAAATAGATCCAAGCGTGGCCGCCACGCACAACGACTTGGGCTTGGTGTATTTGTCAGAAGGCAAGTTGGACGCAGCGGAACGGGAATTTCAGGCGGCGCTCGAGATTAACCCGAAATTCGCGGAGGCCCAGAACAACCTAGGTGTCGTCTACAGCCGACAGGGGAAGGAGTCCGAAGCCACCACCCTCTTTCGTCAGGCGACAGAGAATGATCCCACTTACGCGAGAGCCTTTGTTAATTTGGGCCTGCTCATGGCGCGGCGGGGGGACTTCCCTGCCGCAAGGAAAGAGATCCAACGGGCATTGAAAATCATCCCCAATGACGCCGGCGCGCTTGCTGTCCTCGAAATGATCGAGGGCAAGATGAAAGAGTCTGCCCCGCCTCATTGAGCGACGGTCAACTCAATAATTGTATCCAGCGGATCGCGCTGGCTGTCGGGGACAGAGATCTCGAGACCGTTCGTCCCTTGCCTCCATCGCACTTCTCCGCCATTCAAACGCCGTGCCGACTTCACGGGATGATCCAGGGGAGGCAACCGCAGGGTCTCTCCCGGCCAGGAGAGGATATGAACATACACGTTGTTTCCCCGCCGCGTGCTGGCGCCCCACAGGCCCGGCTCAAGCGGACCGCCTCGTGTCGCATAAATACTTTCGCCGTTGGATTTAAGCCAGGCGCCGATCTTCAGCAGAGTATCTTTCTGTCTCTGCTCGAAACGGCCGTCTGCCATGGGTGTGACGTTTAGATTGAAATTGCCGCCGCCCCCCACCGTCTCCACCATGTAGCGGATGATATCCTCCGGCGATTTGTACTTGTCGTTCGCCATCCAGGCCCATTGCTCACCCATCGTGATCCATGCTTCCCAGGGATAGGGGGCCGGGCCGCCAATGTACTCCTCGCGGTCCAGAAAATCACCCGCGTACACTTCGGGGTTCCAGGGCTTGGAATAGTACACCCAGAGGGCCTTTTCGTAACCAAGCGCCCGTGCCTCTTCATCGCCCTGCTTCGAGTCGACTCGATTGCTGACGAGGAGATCATGCTTAAGGCTGTGCAGGTAGCGATACAAATCACCGCCGCGCTCGTGCGTCCAGCACGGATCCCAATTGCCGTCCAGAACGAGGTCTTCAATGCCGTAATTCTGGATCAGTTCCTTAAGCTCGGCCTTCATATACTTGACATAGCTCTCGAAGTCCGGATGACGATCCAACTTGAAGCCGGGGCCGCCCCGGTTCGGCGTACTGCCCGGCGCCGCTCCACCCGAATAGTCATATTGATAGAAATCCATAATCGAGTAAGAGACTCCAAACATAATGCCTTCTTTGCGGAAGGCGTCGGCGACCTCTTTAAGCCAGTCCCGGTGGAAGGCGCTGTGCATGATGTTGTAGTCAGTCTGCTTCGTGTCCCACATCGCGAAGCCGTCGTGATGCTTGCTCACCAACGCGACATAACGAAATCCCGAGTCCTTGAGCAATCGCGCCCACTCGTCGGCGTTGAAAAGGGCTGGATTGAACTCCTTGTAGAGCGAGTCGTAATCCGGCGCAGGTACCTGCGCACTGCTTGACCATCCGACTAATTCCGATCCTGGCTCCGCCGCTCGTCCAACCCGTGACCAGCCGATTTCGGTTCCGCGTAAAGCGATTGGCCCCCAGTGCATGGTAAGGCCGATTTTCGCATCCTGCCATTTGGCGAGAGCCGCCTGATCGGTTTCCAGGTTCGGATTCAGATCGCCGCCGCCAATGTGAGATGCCCTGGCGGCGGCCCTCGAAAATGAAATCGCTAAGATAAGAAGAGCAACACCTCGTGTTGATACATGTTTAGTCATAATACGCCCCCTGGCCTTCCCTTCCCCGGATCTCGCCGCGGTTTCGTGGCATCATAACACAATCAATGCAATCCCGTGCTGGCACGATATGCGATACTTTGGGGGATCGAACCTGAGCCTGGTATGCCTGAGACTGAACTCAAGCCGGCGTTGCAGGAGTTCGCTGCCACGACTTCCGTGCGCGGACTTCTCACGTGGGGCGCGGTAGTCCTGATTTTCCTGCTCGTCTACGCACCCGGCCTGTATCGACCTGCCTTGCTGGACGATGCGGATGCGACCCATGCCGAAGCCGCCCGCGAAATGATGACAAGCGGCGACTTTATCACTCTGCATGTCAATGGCGTCCGTTATCTGGAAAAGGCACCGTTGCCATATTGGTTGGTGGGGTTGAGCTATCGTGCCTTCGGAGTGTCCGAATTCTCCACGCGGCTGCCGACCTTCCTTGCAATTCTCCTGTCGGTTACCATGGCGTCGATCTGGGCGCTGCGCGCCTTTGGAAGGCGTGCGGGCGTTTACGCGGGATTCTTCGTTACCACCTCAGTCGGGTTCTATCTTTTCACCCGCATATTCATCCCGGAAGCGCTGTTGAGCCTCAGCATTGGGGCGTCTCTTTACTTCTTTCTGAGGGCCTTGGAAGCGCGCGCTAGGAGTCCGTGGCGTTGGTACGCTGGCTACGCCTGCGCGGCGCTTGCGGTTCTTGCAAAGGGATTAATCGGCATCGTGTTCGTAGGTTCAAGCGTGGCGGGATACTTATTGTGGAGCGGGGAGTGGAGGCGCTGGAGGGAATTTCGCCTTGCCGGCGGCTTCGGGCTTTTCCTCTTGATTGCGGCGCCCTGGCACGTCCTGGCAGGCATTCGAAACCGTGGCTTCTTCTGGTTCTACTTCGTCAACGAACACTTCCTGCGTTTTCTGGGGAATCGCTACCCGATGGATTACAACAAGCTCCCTCCACTGGCCTATTGGGGCTTGACGCTCGTTTGGCTCTTCCCCTGGAGTTTGTTTCTGGCGCTTATCTTCCGAACCAGAAGCCGCAGGACCACAAACTCCGGGCCGCCTCTCGGCCACCTGCCATGCCGCGATTCGGGATCCGCCGAGGGCTTGAACTTCCAGGCGCGAACCCGGCTGCTATGTTGGGTATGGTCAGGAGTGGTGCTGCTCTTTTTCGCCTTCTCGACGAATCAGGAGTATTACACGTTCCCTGCGTATCTGCCTCTGCTGATTCTCTTGGCGGGAGCGCTCTCGGCTGAGGAAGAAGCAAACCCCAGGAGCCGCTGGCTTCTCTTTCCGAGTATCGCGTACGCCGGCCTCGGCGTGACTCTCAGTGGCATTCTGATTGCGGGCTTGTGGGCCTCGCGGAGCAAGCCATTCATCAGAGACATCGGGACGGTCATGGCGGACCGCAATGTCGGCAACAATACACTCGCGATGACGCACTTTTTCGACCTCACCACGGATTCTTTCGCTGCCCTCCGCCTGCCCGCGCTGCTCGCCGGGGTGGCGCTTATCGCAGGCTCCCTACTTGCCCTCTGGCTGCGCGCTCGAGGAAAGAACTTTGCTTCCACTTGTGCCGTCGCTTGTACTACCGGGCTACTTTTCTTTGCTGCGCAGCTAGCCTTGATCCGCTTTGAACCTTTTCTTTCTTCCCGGCCACTCGCGCAGGAAATCGCACGCCTGGCAGCGCCCACGGATAAGGTTATGATTTACGGCGACCAGGCCTATGGTTCGTCGCTGCTCTTCTACCTTAAGAGGCGGATCTATTTGATTAACGGCAACACGACATCGATGTGGTTTGGTTCGCGATTCCCGGACGCTCCGGCGATATTCCTTGATGACGCTGATTTAGTGCGCCTGTGGACTGGGCGCGATCGGATATTCCTTTTTGTGCCGCCGGACGAGATCGCCCGCGTGAAACAGGTGATTCCTCAACCGCAATATATCGTCGCCCAGAGTTCAGGGAAGGTCGTCTATTGTAACCGAAGGTAACGGCAACCTCTACGCCGCAGCATCGGGCGACTTCCGCGCTGAACGGCTCAGGCCGGACTTGCGCACCATCTTGCCGCCCGCGATGAGCTGGTAACGCTCGCCGCGCCACACAATTTCCGTACCCCAAAAGCTTGCGCACCACAGCAAAAATCCCAAAAGATCCCGCACCGGATATAGCCAGCAAAACCGCAGTGAACCAGGGTCACGGACCACCTCCCATCCCGTCACAATTGAAAGAACAACACGATTCAACATCCCCAGGCACAGCAGCCCGAAGCCCAGTTTCCAGTTGCCCATGGCGAGTCCTGCCGCTAAGCCAAGCAGGCCAAAAGGCATCGCAAAAGTCATGAGAGCGCCGACGTGACCCAGCGGACGGGAGAATCGCGTGCTCTTCATCCGGCGGAGTTGGTGGAGCAGTGATGTTTGCGCGGACAGGTTCACAGCTACGTGTTCGATGATATGGCGTGAAAGGAGCACTCTCTTTCCGGCCGCATACGTAAGCTGACCCAGGAGAAAATCATCCGAACAGTAGTCGCCCAGCACCCGGATCCCCCCGAGCTGGGCAAGAAGATCCCTGCGTGTGGCCATGCAGGGACCGAGGGCAAATTTCATGCCCTCCAATAACTCCGCCACCAGCACACCCGTCGACATTTCCACGGACATACCAAGCGCTTCCAACCGGGACCAAAGTCCCCCGCAAGGCACGCCACGATAGATACACGTAACCAACCCAACGCTGGGATCCACGAGCGGCCCGACGACCTGCTTGACGAAGTCGGAGGCAACGTGCACGTCGCTGTCCGTAATCACCAGGTACGGATTGGAAGCCGCCGTAGTCATCTTCTCCAGGCAGTGCACTTTGGCATTTGGGTAAGTAGGTTCTCCGGAGTGCACAACTGTAACCCGAACGTCGGGATGTTTCTGTCGAAGCGCGTCTACGACTTTCAAAACTGGATCGCTCGCACTGCGAGCGCCGAATATCAGCTCAAAACTCGGGTAATCCTGCTGAAAGAAACTCTCCAGCCGCTGCTCCACGAAAGGCTCCATCCCGTAAAGTGGCTTCAATAGCGTTACCGCGGGCAAGGGCAGGTCTCCATCACCCGAGCAAACTGTTGCGGGGGTCACGCAGCGGAAGCGAATGGCCGCAATCAGCGCCAGAAGCAGAAATATTGCGGAGGTCACGAGTCCGCCGAGCGAGATGAAGAGCAGGATTCGTTCGATCATCTGACGGTAGTTTACAGCGAAAAACAATAGGCTCCAAAGTTCCCAATTGAGTGTACAATTGAAGTCGGCAGGGAGCCAAACAAAACGCTTGCGATCCAGGAGGTTGTTCGCTGCATCCTCCAGTGCCAGTCGAGAGGCTCAATCCGTTTGCTCTAGGCATTGCCATGCATCAACCGGCCGGACTCGAGTCCAGGAAAGTGCATAAGGGGGGAGGCGCAGTAAGCCAGTTCTGTATCACTCTCCTTATCCTGGGCGCCGTAGTCACTGCGCTCTCGGCGCTCGGAGATTGCAGGGCTGCCCAAGCGAAGAGCCTCCCAAACGGTTCGACCGCGCACCTGGCCTCGGTCACGATCGACTATCCGATGGACGGTTCGATTTTTCCTCCTGAAATCACCCGGCCGACGTTCATCTGGCGCGATGATGCGTCGAGCGCCACCCATTGGCGGATCGACATCGCCTTCACCGATCGCTCGGTTGGAATGAGAATCGACTCGGCCGGAGAGCGGATGTCCCTCGGCGAGATTGATCCCCGTTGCATTTCTTCCACGAATGAATTGCCCAAGCTTACGCCGGAGCAGGCAGGAGCGCATACCTGGAGCCCCGAGGCAGGGGTCTGGGAGGCCATCAAGAAACACTCCGTGGCGGGCCCCGCGGTGCTCACCGTAAAAGGGTTCACCGGGCAGGACTCCAGGCATGCGGTGTCAAGCGGCCGCGTGAGCATCTTCACCTCGAGGGACCCTGTCGGCGCTCCCATCTTTTATCGCGATGTGCCACTGATGCCTTCCGAAACCGAGAAAGGCATCATTAAGCCTCTGGCGCCGGCTGCAATTCGGCTGATCGAATGGCGGCTGCGCGACATCGGCAAGATGCAAAGCCGCGTAGTTCTGAAGGACATGGTGGTCTGCGCCAACTGTCATTCTTTCTCTCGGGATGGCAAAACGATGGGAATGGACATGGACGGACCGCAGAACGACAAGGGGCTTTACGCCGTCGTCCCCATCAAACCGCAGATGACGATC
>JBELAJ010000299.1:0-9947 GCA_049508935.1 Terriglobia bacterium
AGATGGGCGAACTCGGGAATGTACTTCGAGACCGGATCCAACGGATACCATTTACCTTGTTCATAGAGGATCATCATGGCAACGCCGGTGACCGGCTTGGTCATAGAGAAGATGCGGAAGATCGTGTCGCGCGTCATCGGCGCGCCGCTTGCGATGTCCTTCTTGCCGTATGTCTTTTCCTCCACCACCCTGCCGTGGCGCGCCAAAATGGTGACGATGCCGGCAAGTTGCTTCTCGTCCACTTCCTGCTGCATGACGGAGTGGAGCCGCTCGAGTCGCTCGGACGAGAAGCCAAGCGCCTCCGGCTTATTCCCGGCAAGTTCGGGAGTCTTGCTGTTCGCCTGCTGAGCCTGGATCCGATGTGCGCCGGCCACGAATAGCAATCCGGCGAGCAGCGATGGAGCAAAAAGCAAGAGATGTGAGTTTCTCATCGTGTTAGTCCCGTTGGATTTATCGAGTGAGCTAAGTTTACCGTATCAACAAGCAGATTGCACCTGAATCACATACTTGGAAGAAACCTCGCCACCTTAGCGGCTGAGCTGTGTAGCCTACTAGACGCTATCTACTTTCCCAGCCCAGGGGGCGGGATGATTTTGTCGCCCCCATGGATTATTGTGATATGTAGCCCGAATGAAGTTTTTGACGAGGCTGTGAAGGGGGTAAGTTTCATGGATGGACGGAACCGAAGCGACGTGGCGCTTGGAGCAGACGTTTCAGTTGTCCTCAAAGAGGACCAGCCGACAGGGAAACAGACCCGAGGCATCGTGCAGGACCTTCTCACGAAGTCCCCATTTCACCCGCACGGGATCAAGGTAAGGTTGCAGGGCGGTAAAGTCGGCAGGGTTCAGGTCATCCATAGTGCCGGGCATTCCAGTCGTGCTTAGTCGCGACGGCCCTGGCGTTTGGAGGCGTGAAGCCGCGTGAGCAGTTGAATCTGGCTGGCGCAATAGGCGTCTATGGCGTTCTTGGGATCAACACTCAATTCTAGGATACTAAGATGCAAAATCAATCGCGATGACCTCATGAAGGTCGATTGCCGGGATCTCCAGATCAATGTAGCCCCTGTCTCGCCGATAGGGAATCGATTGCTTTGCCACCAGCAGGTGGACCTTTGCGATGTGCTGGCTGTTGGGAATGAGAATGCGCACCTGCTGGCGCGACACAGGAATGATCTCCCGCAGGGGACCCTTCATCATCATGGGATTGGTCAGGTTCACAAGATGAACGGTGAGTGAGTTCTTTTGCCGCCAGACCGAAAGGTCAAGGACGCCAGCACCCTTCACAGAAACCGGCGTCGGCTCGTTCGTGGCCCATAGCACCGCGTTGCGCAGCAACTTCCCGTGGTCCACATCCAACACCTCCCAGAAGGTGCGGTCCACATCCCAAGGGAAGTAAACCACTCGTCCGCGTCCAATTTGACGAATGAATACCCCCGCTTCATTGCTCGTGGCCGGACGCGGGAAAACCTCTTCCATGGGAAGATCCGGATACGAAGGGACAACTCTCAGAGGACAGTACGTGGCTTCTTCGGCAGGTTTCACGATCACCCGATTCACTCCGTTGATGATGCGTGTTGCATCTTCCATCCCGGACAACAGGGGATGGAAACGGCCGGTCGCCGGGTCCTTTTCTAAGGTCAGATAGGAGTTCAACATCGGCCCTTCCACCCTGCCGGCAAACGAAGCACCGAACAGGGAGGCAAGCCCGAAGTTCTTTCTACGGACGCCCCATTCATCATAGAGCGACGTTTCATAAGTGGCGATAACACTTCCACCCTTGGTCATGTATTCGGTGATCTGATCGCACTGTTTCGTAGAAAGCGCTGCAATGTTCGGCAGGATCAGCGTACGGTAAGGCCCCACGTGCTCGGAGTCGAGCAACGCGTCATGGATCATCTCGAAGGGAATCCGAGCTTCAACGAGCGCTTGGTAAAAGCCGAGAGCGTGATCTTCCACTTTGGCCAGCGCCTGCTCGCCTCCGTAAAATGTGGCGGTCTGTTGTGAATACACCATGGCAACCCGGGCCAGTGAAGCTTCATTCCGCAGGTACCTCTCATTCCGGTAATGCCAGTTATAGAGTTCTTCGACAACCGGAAGCCACCGCCGGTCGATCGGCTTGGCGTTGAACTTGGTGCACCAGGGGCGCAAACCCTGGGCAATGCCGTCGACAACCCACATCCGGATCTCGTCGCCATTTTGAACGGAGTCCTTCCACCGGTACTTTTCGGTATGGCCGACGTTGAAGATTCCGGCAATCGCCTTGCGCCCCAGTGTGGCACGGTATTCCTTGCCATTCTTGCCGCTGGCCCATGGCGGTATCACTCCACTGCGCCCTTGCCGATCGGCGAATAATGTGGGGGCCATCTCGCCAATGGTCTTCATGTCGAGTCCGCTAAGCGCCCCGCCCCCTGCATTCGCGATGTAGCCGGCGCCCGGATTGATGGCTTTAATAGCGGAATTCCAGAGGCGCCACAGTTCGAAGAGCCGCTTCTGGCGCCAAACGATGTACTGGCGTCGCGCCGGATTCTGCGGGTCGTCGGTGCGTGGCAGATCCATTCCTGAAAACGCCCGGAAGTTCTCCTGACAGTGAACGCAGTAGCACATGCCAGAACCGTCCCAGCGGTTCGAGAAGATTCCGTCGACGTGGTAGAGCCTCATGATCTCCTGAGTCACGGTGGTCATGAACTCGAAGTTGTAGGGGCCGAGAGCGCAAGTAATCCAGAAGTCCGGGTCCGAGTTGTGCCGCTGCTTTCTGCCCTCGGCGTCAACCATGATCCAGTCCGGATGCGCGTCGCAGACATCCTGATGCACGGCATGAGGGTCGGTCCGGCCAATCACATTCATGCCCAAGTCGCGGCAACCCTTTACCATCTCGCCGAAAGCATCCCTATTGCCCAGCCACTTGCTTCGGTAATGAAGAGGAATCTGCGTGGGATAAAAGGCGACGCACCCTCCGGCGCTGAGGCATGCGGCGTCGGCATGAATGCGGCGGAACAAATCCAGCCAAAAGGCGGGATCGTAGTTGCCCGGATCGTCCTCGACGAAGGCGAGTTGCGCCCAGCGCATCGGGCGGTCGTACCATCCTGTTGGGTCTGACCCGGTTACAGCGCCGGAACTGCCCGGGCTGCGCGTGGCCAGCAACGTTCCGATGGAGAATGTTTGCAAAAAATCTCGCCGGTTTACCATGACCAAAGCCTCCTAACTTATCTTAAGCTCGTGCCCGTTCCAAAACGTTTTTCGGGCAGAATCCCCGCCCGCGTAGTGCGACCACAATGAGCAAGTATTCCGTAAAGTTGGCTATCCTAAACTCGATAGTATTGCATCCGCTGTCCAGGTCGGTCCCCTTCAAGGACGCTTGCCTCAATCATACTCTAACGCCAAGGATCTATTAGCTGAGGGCCGGATCCAGCCGCAGACCGGAATTGAGCAGGTCGGCAGGATTGAAACGGACCATGGCCGAGGATCATCCGATAGATTGTTGTAGAGCCGACGACGGTGTTACGAGTGAAGCTCACCTTTTCGAGCCCCTTGAGCCCGGTCCAGAGGCGAACGAATGGTAAAGCCCATACTGCTGACGGTGGACGACGATGCCGAAGTTTTACGAGCGGTGGAGCGTGACTTGCGGCGCCGCTATGGCGAGCGCTACCGGGTGTTGCGCGCTGACTCCGGCGCGGCCGCCCTGGAGGCGCTGAAGGGGCTCAAGAGGCGAAACGATTCGGTGGGGCTGCTTCTGGCCGATCAGCGGATGCCTCAGATGACCGGGGTGGAATTTCTTGGACGGGCGATGGAGTTTTTCCCCAACGCCAAGCGCGTTCTGCTCACGGCCTACGCCGACACCGAGGCGGCGATTCAAGCCATCAACAGCGCCAAAATCCAACACTACCTGCTGAAGCCCTGGGACCCGCCGGAGGAACACCTCTACCCCGTGCTCGATGACCTTTTGGAGGATTGGATGGCGTCGTTCCGCCCTCCTTTCGAAGGGGTTCGAGTTCTCGGCACGCGCTGGTCTCCTCATTCTTACGCGATCAGAGATTTTCTGACGCGCAATCAGTCCCCTTATGAATGGATCGATGTTGAGACGGAGGAACAAAACGCGGAGGTTCGCCGGCTGATGAAGGCGGTGGGAGCGGAAGCCTCCAGCTTGCCGAAGGTGCTCTTCCCCGATGGTTCATCTTTGGATGATCCGAGCACGGCGCAACTGGCCGAAAAACTCGGGTTGCGCGTGCGGCCCGAGATGGCGTTTTACGATCTAGTGATCGTGGGCGGCGGTCCGGCAGGCTTGGCGGCGGCCGTTTACGGGGCATCGGAAGGCCTGCGCACGGTACTCGTCGAAATGGAAGCGCCGGGAGGGCAGGCGGGGATGAGCTCCCGCATTGAGAACTACCTCGGCTTCCCTTCGGGATTGAGCGGGGGTGACTTGGCGCGCCGCGGCGTGGCCCAGGCCAGGCGTTTTGGAGTCGAAATTCTCGCCCCGCAGCAGGTTACTGCCGTCCGCGTGGAAGGCCCCTCGCGGATCGTCAACTTGGCGGAGGGCAGCGAAATCGGTTGCAAAGTGTTGCTGATCGCGACCGGT
This sequence comes from Terriglobia bacterium, assembly GCA_049508935.1. Lineage (GTDB taxonomy): Bacteria > Acidobacteriota > Terriglobia > UBA7540 > UBA7540 > CAVROP01. Next base: position 4,573 of record JBELAJ010000299.1, read on the forward strand.
GTTTTTTACCGCAAGCTTGACGTGCCCGGCGCGGAGCGGCTACAAGGGAGCGGCCTCTACTACGGCTCGGCCCTGACGGAGGCAATGGCGTGCAAGGATGAGGACATTTACATTATCGGCGGTGCGAACTCCGCCGGGCAGGCGGCGATGTATTTCTCTAAGTATGCGCGACGAGTGGTGATGCTGGTCCGTGGCGAGTCCCTTTCCGCTTCGATGTCGCAGTACCTGATCGACCAGATCAAAAACACGCCGAATATCCGGGTGGAAACGCGCGCCCGGGTGGTGGAAGTTTTCGGCGATCAGCACCTCGAAGCCCTTTCCATTCACTGCGGGGACACCGGCCAAACTGAGAGGGTACCCTCGAACTCGCTCTTTGTTTTCATTGGGGCGGAGCCCAACACGAATTGGCTGGCGGGCGTGGTGGAGCGCGACGAACGCGGCTTTATCCTCACCGGAATTGATCTCCTGCGCGACGGAAAGCGACCTCAGGGATGGCCGCTAGCTCGTGACCCGTATTGGACGGAAACCAGCGTCCCCGGCATCTTCGCTGCGGGCGACGTCCGCCACGGTTCGGTGAAGAGAGTTGCCTCGGGCGTGGGCGAAGGCTCAATTGCAGTGCAGTTCATTCATCAGTACCTCAGTGCGGTGTGACATGGCGGAGAGTGTTACGAGCGAAACGGGCAAGGGTTTGATCGACGATCTGCGCAAGATCGAGGTCTTCGCCGACCTGCCTCAAGAACACCTCGCCTGGCTGGCAGAAAAGTTTGAGGAAAGGCGCTTCCAGTCGGGAGAGGTCGTGGCGCGCGAGGGTGATCCTCTGGACCATCTCGTCGTGATCCTCGAGGGGGAGATTCGCATAGAACGGGGAAGTAGCGCGGACTCGCTTATCTTTAGAGCCTATGCCGGCCAGGTTACCGGTTTGCTGCCGTACTCGCGGTCGACGCATTACGGTGGCACGATCCAAGCCGTGCTTCCCACCCGCATTCTGCTTCTCCACAGAAACCTCTTTCCCGAACTGTTGCAGCGAATGCCGCAGCTTGGGCAGCGTTTGGTTGCCCTCATGTCAGACCGCATACGGGAGACCACCAGGCTTGAGACCCAGCGCGATAAGCTGATGGCGCTGGGCAAGCTGTCCGCCGGCTTGGCACACGAGTTGAACAACCCGGCCGCCGCAGCCCAACGGGCAACGGCAAGCCTCCGCGAAACGCTGGAGACCGTGCGCGACGCCAGCATCCGGCTCAACCGTCACGCCCTCTCCCCGGAACAGCGCGAAATCATCACCCGCTTCGAGCGGGAGGCCGGGCAATATACCGTCACGATTCCCGCGGATCCACTGGCCCAAGCTGACCGCGAGGAGCGCGTCACGGCGTGGCTCGAAGCACGCCACGTGCCCGATGCCTGGAAGATTTCGCCGGCCATCGCCGATGCGGGCGTGGACATTCCCAGGTTGGAGAGTTTGGCTGCCCACGTGGGCGACGTGGTGCTCAGTGACGCACTCATTCGCATCGCTTCCATACTCACGATCTCGAGACTGATCCGCGAGATTGAGGTCAGCTCGAAACGCATCTCGGAGCTGGTCCGTGCCATCAAGGAATACTCCTACATGGACCAGCCTGCTATGCAGGAGATCGACCTGCATCAGGGGCTCGAGAATACCTTGACCATTCTCCACCACCGCCTCAAGGGCGGAATAAACGTACTCCGGGAATACGCCGAAGGCCTTCCGAGAATTTGTGCTTTTGGCGGTGAGCTCAATCAGATTTGGACGAACCTCATTTCCAATGCCATCGAGGCCATGCAAGGGAAGGGTGAACTGCGGGTGCGGACCACGCGCGACCTCGACCGCGTGCTCGTCGAAATTGGCGACAACGGACCCGGAATCTCGCCAGAGGTTCTGCCGCATATCTTTGACCCCTTTTTCACCACCAAGGGAGTCGGCGAGGGGACGGGTCTGGGACTGGACACGGTTTGCCGCATCATCAGGAATCATCATGGTGAGATCCGCGTTTCTTCGCACCCGGGTGACACTCGATTCCAGGTTTATTTGCCCGTCACTCAGCCGAAGGCTCAATCATCGAGGGAATAGAGGAGTGGGGCCCTGCGGGAAAATTGCCCGCACCTTGACCAGATACAACACCCATCCCCTAATACCAACGGATGCGAGGAGCGTTTGAAGATGGACGATTCGTGGGCAGTGCACTAAATGTGTGTTGGTATAAGGAAAGCTGGAGCCAGACTTGGCCTCTGACTCCCAACGTATGCCCGGCTGCGTAGCTACAACATACTTGCACCTATCTTTTGGGCCAATCCGAAGGCTGGCCGTCAAGCACTCCGGTCTTTGGTTACATCCCGCAGACCCTTGCGCTGACTAACTCGGGCAACCGAGCCCTGACCCCGCTCACGATCACTGCGAGCGGTGACTTCGCCCAGACCAACACCTGCGCCGGCAGCGTGGCAGCCGACGGCTCATGCACCATCAACGTCACTTTCACCCCCACGGCTCACGCGAGGCAACCTCCACCCGCTATATAGAGTCGAAACTTGTTGAAAGCCAGGGGCATAACTTCAATAAGGTGGTAATAAATCGTGAACTCTACCGAGAAGGGTTCCGGCAGGAAAATTTGCGCACGAAACGCCCCGCGCCGGGTCTTTCGCCCCCTGAGCATAGTCTGGCTAAGCGTAGCAGTTCTGCCTTTTGCATTTTCAACCCCGGCTCATTCGCAGCAGCCCCCGGTCCCCCAACCACCCGCGACAGGGATAGCAGCCGCCCAGCAGTTGCCGGAACAGCAGTTGAACGGAAGCATCAACGGAACAGTTGTTGATCGAAGTGGAGACCATGTCGTCGGAGCCCTGGCAACACTTACGCGCGAAGATCCGTCTCCAAAACAAAATGTGCTGTCAGGAGACAATGGGCAATTCACCTTTGCCAACCTCGTTCCCGGATCGTTCAGGATCACAATCACTGCGGCGAACTTTACGACGCAGACATTCACTGGAAACCTGCATCCGGGGGAGTCCTATATGGTTCCGCCGATCGCTCTAGCTCTTGTGACGGCTACCACTCAAGTGCAGGTGATAGCCGCAGGGACCGAAGTGGCCGAGGAGGAGATCAGGCTTCAAGAGAAGCAGCGCGTGCTCGGCATCATTCCAAATTTCTATGTATCCTATGTCCGCGACGCATTTCCTCTTAATTCGAAGCAAAAGTTTGAGCTTGCCTGGAAGACGACCATCGACCCAGTCACCATCATACTAACCGCGGCAACTGCAGGAATTGAGCAGGCGCGAAATGATTTCAGTGGATATGGGCAGGGCGCACAAGGTTATGGAAAACGCTTCGGCGCCGCTTATGCCGACGCTGCTATCGGTACGTTCATTGGGAGTGCCATATTGCCGTCGCTCCTGAAACAAGATCCGCGCTATTTTTACAAGGGAACCGGTAGTAAGCGATCGCGAATTCTGTACGCGATCGCCAATTCAGTTGTTTGCAAAGGCGATAACAAGCGTTGGCAGCCAAATTACTCGAATATCTTCGGAAGCCTCGCCGCAGGCGGTATCTCGAACCTCTACTATCCAGCGAAAGACCGTGGAGTGGGATTAACGTTCGAAGACGCTTTTATTGGCTTCGGCGTAGATGCTGTTGCTAATCTCGCTCAAGAATTTGTCATCCGGAGATTGACCCCGAATGTGCCTGATTACGATCCGGCTCAGTCACGCCAGAGCCCGGACCGCTCCAAGGACGTACCGTAGCATGGATGAACCTGCTTGGCTTTCCGTTCATCATGCGAGCCCCCCATGCCGGTCTCCACCGCCCACAATGCATAAAGAACCGGAAGACCCCCGTCCTTTATTGATCGTGACTGCAACTGTTCTCATGTGCACACCTTCGAAGTTGCAGATGTGCACATTAGCTGATTCGCGCAGCAAGTCAAATCGCGAGTTGCCCGGAGAACGTCACGCGGGCCGGGGCGTCGATCTTTGGCGATAAGGGTTGCGTTCTACGGATTCGGCGGCACGTCGCGCGGTCAACATGGCATAGGCTTCGCCGTTCTCCTTCGCCTTCGTGCTGACTTCCACTAGATGGCCAGCCGTTGCTTCAACGCTCCATCCCCATTCAATGGCCGTGCGGCACCACGTAAAATCCGCCAGGCTGCGCTTCGGATTGCCGCTGGTGCCTTTGGGCGCTCCGTTGAGGCACATTTCATAGCTCGGCCAATTCTTCCAGCCTGGCCGTGCCGACGCATAACGCTCTCGGCGTGAAGAAAGCGCGGGCCGGGGAGGGCGCGGCTGCTCTTGAGGGGCAACGAAACCGGCCTGTTCAAGCTCGGCGGTGCTGGTGAGATTGCCAGGGTTCGCGTGGATGATCTCAACGCGCTGGAATGTCGGCGCGTACTTCTGCTTGAAATTGCGGCTCCCGGCGATGCGCGTCGATCCGCTGGCCGTCGCGTCGGCTCCCAGGCCCTTGCGAAGCCTGCGGGCAAAGTCTTCCGGCGCGTCCTTCTCCACGGCAACCCACGCCTGATAATTGGCGGGCGAGGTCTGAATCGCGATAACGCTTTGCGGCGCGATGCGCTCGGCCCTTGCGAAGTCAAGGTCATCAAGCTGTATCAGCGTGGCCGTATTGGATCGCGGGCGGATGATGACGTTGTAGCGGGACTTTTCGGTGTCCTGCAAAATGCGCCCGATTGTGCGGCGTAGCCGTTCAAGCGGTGTGTTGGGCCGGTAACCGCCCTCGATCTTTACGCCTTCGATGTCCGTCAGCGTGAGATTGAAAGCCCTCGCTCCTGCGGATGCGAACGCGGTCAACACCGCAAGCGCCTTGACTGCCGGTGTCTCCGCTGCGCTGTCTGTTTCCATCGCGCCCCGCCGTGTTTCTTTCTTTGCAGCCTTGACGGCAACCCTCTGGTAATGATTGGCGACATGCACGACGGAGTACGAACAAGTCGCGCGGTGGCCCGGCTTGTTAAGCAAAGAGTCATGTCTGGAAATGCAACTCCAGACACTTATGGATACTTGAGTGATGATCCTGTCCGTGGTGATTTCGACGGCGACAAATGGACCTTCTGGCAAAAGGATATAAGATCGGGCCGCATCCTGAAATTCACTCAATCAGAAAAAGACCCTTCACGCGGCACGCTGGAGGTCATTCAGGGTGACCCTGTTTCCGAAGCCAAGGAAGCCAGCATGAGCCCCTGGACAGTGGGAACAACGTTGGAACAGGCTCAACGCCAAGATGTCTATGATCGAATAAGAAAAGGGTTCTGCGCGAGGATTTGGTGACATGGGCATTTTAGGCTGCTTTCTGGAGAGTGATGAATTCCGTCTTGGTTACCGCCATCCGCTGCGCCTTCAGGAGCAGATAGCGCAGATTCTTGTAG
>JBELAJ010000003.1:0-50919 GCA_049508935.1 Terriglobia bacterium
CCGGAGCTTGGGCCACACCGTAGTGGGCGCGGGATAGGACAGAGCGAGATTCCTCGCTGCCATCAAAATGACCCCCCTCCTCAGCAGGAGTAGGGGCAGGGGGTGGTGGGTGGGACCGTCAGCGAACGACAACCACCCCTGACCCCTCCTTACCAAGGAGGGGATCATTTTCATGCCAAGTGGTGAGCAGAAGGATCATGGAATCCGCGCTCGGAATGATAGAGGGAAGAAGGGCTGGAAAAACATGACGCGCAAAGAGATTATCCAAGGGCTTAAAGGGATCTTCCCTCCCGTCGTTACGCCGTTTAACCAGCGGGGTGAGATTGAAGAGGGATTGTTCCGCGAGAATCTTCAGAAGCTCAGTGGAATAGGGCTTGCGGGAGTGCTTGTCGCGGGGTCCTCTGGGGAGGCTCCCTATCTGACGGAAGCAGAGCGAATGCGGTTGGTGCAAGTGGCGCGAGGTGTGGTGCAACCGCCCGAAATTCTACTTGCGGGCGTGGGTCTCGAGAGTACCGATGCGACGATCCGGCTCGGGCAGGAAGCTATTACGCGCGGCGCTGACGCCCTCCTGGTGATCACGCCGAACTATTACAAATCCAAGATGGATGCGGACGCGATGGAGCGCCATTATCGGGCCGTAGCGAGCAAGGTTGATCGGCCCGTGATCGTTTACTCGATCCCCCAGTTCACGGGGCTTCACCTTGAGCCTTCCACGATTGGCAAGCTGTCGCGGATCCCCAACGTGGTGGCATTGAAAGAGAGCTCAGGAGACTTACAGTTTGTGCGGGCGGTTTTGCGGCGAGTGCGGCCCGGCTTTCGAGTGCTGGTCGGATCGGTGTCAATTCTCTATGAATCTTTGCGCGCCGGAGCGGTGGGTGCGGTGCTGAGCCAGGCGGATTATGCGCCGGAGTTGTGCGTGGGCCTCTATCAGGCATTCCGGCATAAAAAGAAAAAAGAGGCGCTGAAATTCCAAGAGAGACTCCTCCCGCTAGCCCGCAAGATCGCCGTGCCTTATGGCGTTCCCGGCATAAAGGCGGCGCTCGACCTCAACGGCTACGCCGGGGGCTTCCCTCGCGCCCCACTGTCGCCGTTGGGTCCGGAAGCACGCAAAGCGGTGGCGGAGGCGCTTCACGAGTCGCGGGCCGGGCTCGAGTACTGAAGGCGGAAGGCAGAAAGCAGAAAGACGCCTATCTCGGCTGTATGTGGTGCTGCGCGGCGCAACGTATATGAGAGTTTGCAGTTTACTATTCACTTTTCAGAATTCACTATTCCGATGACAAGCACATCCATTCCCTACCAGCACGTTCCACACTCCAGCGCGCTCTTTCTCGATTACCTCTATCAATTTGACCGGGTTTCGCGCTTCTATAATGCGCCCCCGTACCCGCATTCAAGTTACCAGAATGTGTGTTCCCAACTTCGAGGCTTCGAATGGAAGCGGGCGGAGCTCTGCACAATCCTCACGCGCCAGAACAAGGAGTTTGGCTGCGGAGCGGCCACATTTGAGAACCTGAAGAGACTCGCGCAGGGTGAAGCCTTTGCTGTCGTCACGGGCCAGCAGGTGGGATTGTTTAGCGGGCCGGCATTTACGCTGTTCAAAGCCTTGACTACCGTCCGTCTGGCAAACGACCTCACCGAGCAGGGAATCCCGGTAGTGCCGATCTTTTGGCTTGCGTCTCAGGACCACGATCTGACAGAAGTGGCGCAGGTGGGAATCCTGGATGAAGAATACAACCTCATCGCCCTTGCCGATCACGGCGATTCGCCCAGCCCGCGGTCGCCGGTAGGGAATGTGCGACTGACCGATGAATCCGCCCAAGCCCTTGCTCGGCTTGAGGGCTGTCTCCCTGCCGGGCCGCAGAGCCAAGCCTTGTTGCAGGACCTGCGCGAAACCTATGCGCCCGGAGCGACGTGGGTTGAAGCCTTCGGGAGATTCTTGGCGCGCCTTCTCAGCCGTTGGGGAGTGATCTTTCTTAATCCCCTTGACTCGTCTGTCAATCAACTCGGCGTTCAGATTTATAAGCAGGCCCTCGAACGCGCGCCAGAATTGCGAGGGAAACTGCTCGAGCGCTCTCGGGAGTTGACCGCGAGCGGCTATCACGCCCAGGTGAAGGTGGCGGAGGATTCGACGCTGGTGTTCGTCACCAGGAATGGCAGCCGGCTGCCGATTCACGAGCGCGACGGCGAGTATTCCGTGGAGGGGGCAGGGAAGACACGGCTTGAAGAGCTGAGGCAGGAACTTTCCGATGGCCCCATATCCTTTTCGCCCAACGCGCTGCTGCGACCGTTGGTGCAAGATACTTTGCTGCCCACCATCGCTTACGTTGCAGGTCCCTCTGAGCTGGCTTATCTTGCGCAAGCACAAGTTTTGTACCACGCTTTCGGCCGGCCACAGCCCGTGGTTTTCCCCCGAGCCTCTTTCACCCTCGTGGATCATCGCATCCAGAGATTGCTGGAGAAGTACCATTCGAACGTCGAAGATGTATGGTTGGGAGAGCAGCACCTGGGCGGGAAGATCGCCGCGGCCGGGCTTGCCGAGGGATGGTCAGACCGCTTCACGCAGGCTCAACAGGACATGGCCGGCCTGCTGGATCGCCTCCGTGGGGATGTCGAGCGGCTCGATCCCACGTTGCTCGAGGCACTGCAGCATGCTCAGGAAAAGATCCTTTACCAAATGGATCGGCTGCGCGGGAAGGTGAGCCGCGCCGGCCTGGCGCGCTCCGAGTTGCTCGCCCGGCACGCGCAGGCTCTCGCACGGTTTCTCATGCCCCAAAAGGATCTGCAAGAACGCCAAGTAGGCGGCGCGTACTTTCTGGGGCGCACTGGCTACGAATTGCTTCCCGAATTGCTCTCGGAAATCCAAACCGATGGTCCCGGCCACCTGGTGGCGAGCCTATAATGCCCCTGTCATGCTGAGCGCAGCGAGGCATCTCGGCAGTCGGCGGGTGTAACCCGCTGCGGTTGGAGCAGACCGGAAGGACGGGGCTTCAGAGTCTGTGTGAGCGGCAGCTGACTTCTTTCCAGCGCAAAAGTCTCCCAATTTGCTTGTCATACTGCTCTGCTATAATAGGCGATTGCGCCTTGGGGCTGGGGCATTGCGGAGGCTTGCTATGAGTTCACGATCCATTCCAGATTTGCTCACGCGTCATAAGTCGGTTTTCGAGCTTTCCAACGGCGGAAGCATTGTTCTGAGGAATCCTCAGAAATTCGTAAGCCAGACACTCGACCAGTTGGTGACCAACGCGGTGTTTGGAGAAACTGAAGAGGTACGCAACGGGGCGCGCTGGATTATTCGCCGGGCCGGATTGGAACTTGGCGTTGTGCCTTCTTCCATCCAGGGTCTTTATGAGGCCCGTGCCCGGAAGGAGTGCAAGGGTTTTACGGTTCCCGCCATCAACGTTCGCGGCCTGAGCTACGATGTCGCCCGCGCGGTTTTCCGTGCTGCGCTCCGCCTGAAGGCCGGCGCGTTCATGTTTGAGCTCACACGCACCGAGAGTCATTACACCGACCAGCGCCCTGCGGAATATGCCGCGGTCATTATCGCAGCGGCGATTCGCGAGGGGTTCGAGGGCCCAGTGTTCATTCAGGGCGACCACTACAAGGTTAACGCTCTTAAATTCGCAAAAGACCCTGAGTCCGAGTTGCAAGGCGTGCGTGACTTCTGTCAGGAGTCGGTTGCGGCAGGGTATTACAACATTGATATCGACGCGTCCACGCTTGTGAACCTCGACAAGCCTGGCGTCCATGAGCAGCAGCGCGCTAACTTTGAGGCAACCGCAAATCTTGCCGCCTACCTTCGGTCGATTGAGCCGCCGGGCGTAACCCTAACGCAGGGAGGTGAAATCGGCCAAATCGGGGAACGGAATTCCACGCCTGAGGAGTTGACCTCCTTCATGGACGGATTTATGGAGACCCTAACCCGCCGCAGCCGTTACAAGAAGGGGTTGGCGAAGATCAGCGTGCAGACCGGAACAAGGGATGGCGGCGTGGTGCTGCCTGACGGCACCATCACTCAGGTGGCCATCGACTTTGAGACCTTGCGCGCCCTCTCGGCTTTAGCACGTGACCGCTATGGGATGGCAGGCACTGTGCAGCACGGAGCGTCCACGCTCCCTGCCGACGCTTTCCACAAGTTTGTGGAATGCGAGACCTCTGAGGTTCACCTGGCGACAGAGTTCCAGAACATGATCTACGAGAACACGGCGTTTCCCAGGGATTTCAAAGAAGAAATCTATAAAACTTTACGGAAGCTTTGCGCCGATGAACGGAAACCTTCGGACACTGACGCGCAATTCTTGTACAAGACTCGAAAGAAGGCGTTCGGTCCTTTCAAACGCAAATTCTGGGATCTGCCTGCGGACGTCCGCGCCCGCCTGGGGCAGGAACTGGAAATGAAATTCGCTTTCTTGTTTGAACAGTTGAATGTGAAGCGCACCGCGGACTTGGTGAGAAAAACCGTGCCGCTCGTGCCTGTTGTGCCGCCCGCACCCGTGGCCTTGAGCGAGGCAGTGGCCAACGTCGGCTGTGGGCACTGACGAACCGCTTCGCGGTGGCGATACGTTCGTTTTGACGAAAGGTGAACCAAGCTCCGCCACGACGGGGTGAGGGGAAGGGTGGCGGGAAGATACGCCCGTTCACTTCGCAGAGCGACCCGGGAACTTTATTTTTCCAGGGGAATCAGGAACCCGTGCGGAATGCCAGTGTCCAGCGTGGCAAGTAACGCACCGTTCTCTTGAGCGAGTTGGCTGAGATGGCCGTCAGTTATTTGTTTCGCTGTCTTGACCCATGTTGGAAGGTGGGAGATATCGTGGCTGTCAGCGATAAACGTGAAATTGGCTGCACGCGTCGCCTTCATTCGTTGCAGCAAGTTGCACGCCTGGCCGACTGTGAATCCGTACTGGGGAGCTTGCACCAGGATGCGAACGAAACCAAGTTCGGTGATCGAGGAGGTCGCGAGTTCGGGAGTCCCCTTTGAGGCGAGTCCGCGCAACCAACGAGCAACCGGCTCGTGGAATTCGTGCTCCGCCAGACCCAGTGCGACCAGCGCATTCACGTCGAGCAGGTATCTCATGGGAATTCTTCCAATATCTCCCTGACCTGCTTGCTGGTCAATTGGGGAGCCCCCTTGCCCGCGCTCAGAACCGGAAGTCCGGTAATCGGGTCAATCAGGATGGTCGCCTTCGAGAAGCGTCTTTTACGGGGCGTGAGCACAATCCGCCCGGCTTGCACCTTGGCGTCAAGTAAATCGCCTGCTCGGAGGCCCAGTTTGCGCCGAAGGGCACCAGCGAGTACAATCTGGCCTTTGGTGGAGAGCTTCAGTTCCATAGTAAGAAAATCTTACACGAACTATGATTGAAAGCCAAGGAAATTTGGAGAAGAAGTCTAATGTCATCACAAACACGTTTGGACGTATCGACGGCCGGGGCGGTGGGCAACCCAGCGGCGAGGATCGGTCTTCCGTCGCTACGAACGCACCTTCCCGCTTTGGGACCGCGCTTTAGAAACGCCACCGCCACGATCGCTTTGGCGATCTTGTTGGCTCAGTCTGTTCAAGCCGCCGCGGCTGGCGAACCCAAACTCGCCAGCACCTCGAACCAGCCTCCCCGCAAGGTGATCGTAGGCACGGCGATGCAGGCTTTCTGGGTAGAATACCCGGGCCTTGAAAAGCGCCTGGAAGAACTAGGAGCCATTGTCGATCGAATGTCTGAAGAGTCAAAGAAGAAGTACGGGCGGGACTTGGACCTCGCCGTACTGCCTGAGACAGCCGTGACAGGAGAGGCCACAGGCAATGCAGTGGACTCCGCCGTACCGCTTGAAGGTCCTCTGAAGGATGCTTTTGCACGAAAGGCGCGGGAACACCATTGTTACATTGTGGTGCCGACGTATCTGCTCGAGACTCAGAGAAAGAAAATCTCCTCAAACGTGGGCATCCTCATCGGCCGAAGCGGTGAGGTTGTAGGTATTTACCGCAAGCTGCACCTGGCAGTGCCGGCCGGCAGCGACTCCATGGAAGGCGGATCGACTCCGGGTAAAGAGGTCCCCGTCTTCACTTGTGATTTTGGCAAGCTGGGAATCCAGATCTGTTTCGACATGGAGTACGACTACGGCTGGGATGAACTCGCTCGCAAGGGTGCTGAACTGGTGGCCTGGCCCACTCAATCGCCGCAGACGGCGCAACCCGCCTTCCGTGCCATGCGGCACCGCTACTACGTCGTTTCCAGCACCTGGCGCAACAACGCCTCGATTTTCGAGCCTACGGGCAGGATCGCCGCTCAGATAAAGCCGCCGGTCGAGGTCCTGGTGGACGAGATCGATCTGAGCTACGCCTTGGTGCCCTGGAGCAAGGAACTGAAGAACGGTGAAGCGCTTCGCGAGAAGTATGGAGATAAGGTCGGTTTCCACTACTACGAAGATGAAGACCGAGGCATCTTCTGGTCCAACGACCCCAGCGTCACCGTCGGCCAAATGATTCGATCGATCGGCGTGATCGAAGAGGAAGAGGAGTTCCTCCGGATCGATAAGTTGTTCCAAAAGGCCGGAGTGCCTGGATCATAGCTTCTTCGCTGACGCGAAGATTGGAAGGGCGGGGCTTTAGAGTCTGCGTGAGAACCTCCTTCGTACTGTCATTCCGAGCGAAGCGAGGAATCTCGCTCTGAGCGTTTGCGAGGCAGTACGAGATTCCTCGTCGCCTGCGGCTTCTCGGAATGACATACCAGAAGGGTTTTTTCGGCATCCTGCCAGGGTTATAAGGTGCGGATCCCACCACGTGCCTCTTCCTCAGCCGGCCATCGGCAACCGCCCATCCACAATCCGCAAGATGTTCACTTCCGCCCCGCGCCGCTCCGCTGAGAGGTAGGCGCTGTACAACACCGCCACAGTATCGCACGCGAGATCGATACCCGAGAGGGGCTCGCGCTCGAGTGCGATGCTCTCCACGAAGTCCTGAAACTCCTGTGGGTATCCCTGTTGCCAGGCTTCATCGGCCGCGGGATGACTCCAGCCCAGTTTGGAGCCGAGTTTCTCGGCAACGTACACTTCCTTCAAGAGGTCTTCACGAGGATTGTATGTGTCGAGCATGCTCACCGGGTTCAAACGGCAGCGCGTGCGATGGTTGTTTGCAAAAACCTCCAGCCAACCGTAGACGCCGCCCAGCACCAGGTTGGACGAGAATATATCCGCCACCGTGCCGTCGTCGAAGGTCACGTGGAGCTGGCAATAATCTTCCACGTCCTGGTATCTCGTGCCGAGAAAATCGGCGTCGCGAAAAGTCTTGAGCCTTGTAATCTCATGGACTCGAGCCGAAACCGTCGCGGGCCTGATAGCTTTCCCGTCGCGTGCCTCACCCTCAGCTCGTTTCAAATACAAGGCTGCCGAGAGCGGGTGGCATCCTTTGCTGATCAGAGTCCCGCCGCCCGTATATCTCCACATCCCCCCATACGCCGAATGCGAGCCGCCGTGCGATTCGTCCCCCATAATGCGCAAAATCTGCCCGCCGGTTTTCACCAGAATCTCGCGCTCTTTTTGAATAGCGGGCGCATAAACCCAATTCTCGGCGTAGCAAACTCGGCGCTGCGCCTTGTGGGCAGCGTCCTGAATGCGTTGGGCGCTTGCCAGGGCTTCGCGCAGCATCAGCTCTTTACTGAAGGCGTTACCCTGAAAATCCTCAGTTCCCGGCCCGAAATATCCCGTCAAGGGCTTTTCGATCACGACGTGTTTCCCGCGATCGAAGGCCTCAATCGCGATCGGCTCATGCGCGGCGGTGGGCGTACACACATCGATCACATCTGCCGCCTCGCAGATCTCTCCGAGGGTTGCAATGGCTTCTATTCCGTGTTCGCGCGCGAACGCTTCACGTGACTCCACGCCCTGCGAGGTGACGCCCACCACTTGCACCGGAACTCCGTAGACGCGCCGATACCCCTCCCAGTGAAATCGTGCCGCGAAGCGTGCTCCTACGAGCCCCACTCGAATGGTTTCCGCCATAGTTAACTCGCTCAATAATCTGTTTGGCCCGATCTGAATTCCTGCCCAAGGCCGCGTAGCCGGCATCAGTCCGCGTTGATTACCTTGGCCGTGCGCGGTATTGCTCTTCCACGTGCTGGTGCTTCGTTGATCGCTTCCATTTTATGATCTTTCCAGCGGTTTGTGTTGTTCGATTGCTGGATTCGGTTTGCGGCGATTCGATGTATACTTTCGTCCCCAGAGAGACCGAGAATGGAAGTCCAGGGAGGTTCAGGCGGATCGGCAGGCGGGAGGACGAAATGCGGATTCATCTTTTGAGTTGGATTGTATTGGCAGGGATGATGGTATCTACGGGCGCAGCGGGGTGGGCGCAACTGCCGGACTTCTACAAAACTATGGGCGGGGCGTTATGGGTTGTGAAAGACGCGTCGCGGCCGATCGCCGCGTGGCAGAACGTGGGCCTGGAAGACGTACGCGATCACGGCCGGATTACGTTGGACGCCTCCGGGCGGCACGCGGCGCGGTTCGTCACCGGACGCCTGGGAAGCTTCGCGGTGGAAATCCTTCAGCCCGCTACAGGCGATCCTGTGTTCGACGGTTTTCTCGCATTCCACCATGATGGCGTCTTTGCGGTGCTTTATGTGGTGCCTGACCGTGAGCAATTGGAGAGCGAGACCGCCCGGTTGGGTGGTCTGGGCGTCCGGGTGCTACATACACTCGACGCGGCCGGTGGGCGCTATACGTTTTTCGATACCGAACCCTACGGCAAGTATGTCCTCGGGCTCGTCTCGCGCCCCCAGGTCGAGGCTGGTGCGGGCTCGGCCAAGGTGACGCACCTCGGATTGGTGATCCGGAAGGCTGCGCCTGTTTCGGAGTATTGGCACAAGCTCGGATTTCCCGAGATGTCGCTGGCCAATGCCTCTCCGCGCGAGGACGGGCGCTACCACGGCAAGCCGCTGCTGCTGCCGTTTGTGGTCGGCTGGCAGAATTACTCGCACCCGACATATGAATGGATCATACCGCCGCAAGACCCGCCGAATTGTTACGACGACTTTCTGCGCGCGCACGGCGAGGGCGTACAGCACATGGGATTGCCCGTGGATAACCTGGACAGCGCACTCGAGCGCTATGCGAAGCTCGGCTGGTCGCCCGTACAAAGCGGCGCCTGGGGCGAGGTTGGAAAGCCGAACTCCGGGCGCTACGCCTACATGGACACCGATGCGCTCGGCGTCAGCCTGGAATTGATCCAGGCGTTTCACTAGGCTTCAGGCGGGAGGCGAAACTATGCACTCGAAGCGATTCGACACACTCGTCGGCCTGGCGCTATGGGCACTGGCGGCGGCTGGACTCGCGGCTGCCCAAGGCGATTCGACGGACGCCAAATACGAAGTGGTCGTCGCGAAAAATGTTATGGTCCCCATGCGAGACGGCGTGAAGCTTGCCACGGACCTTTACATGCCGGCTCGCGAGGGCATGCCGGTCGAGGGCAAGTTCCCGGCGCTGATCTCGCGTACTCCCTATGGCAAGGAGCCCGGACCCGGTTCGCCGAACATCGCCCGGCTTTTCGCCGAGCGTGGCTATGTCGCCGCAGTGCAGGATTGCCGCGGCCGCTACGCATCTCAAGGGACATTCTATATCGACGTGAACGAAGGCAAAGACGGCTACGACACGGTGGAATGGGCTGCGGCGCAGCCTTGGTCGAACGGCAAGGTGGGAACCTACGGCGGCTCCTACCTCGCGCAGGTCCAGAACGCCCTGGCGGTCCTGCGTCCGCCACATCTCGCCGCGATGTTTGTCATGGTCGGCACCTCCAATTACTTCGACGATGGCGCCTACCGCGGCGGCGCTTTCACGTTGCTCCACAACCTCGTGTATCCGTTGATCCTTTCTTCCACCAGCCAGGAAGCCGAACGAGATCCGGCCCTGAAAGCTGAAATGCTCGAAATCCAGCGCGAGCAGATTGGCGGCTGGCTGCGCGCCTATCCCTTCCGCCCCAACGCCTCTCCGCTGCTGCCCGATCCGGTGAATCAGCGCTGGTTTCAAGATTTCGTCGACCATCCCTGGTACGACGACTACTGGAAGCAGAACGGCTTCAACTTCGAGGCCGCTTACGACCAATATCCGGACATTCCCGTCTATTTTCTGAGCGGCTGGTACGACCTGTTCGAACGCGGCACGCTTCACAACTACCTGGGCCTGGCTTCTCGCCACAAGTCTCCGACCAAGCTTCTGATGGGTCCCTGGGTGCACGGAATCGGCCCGCGCGCCTCGGGCGATGTCGACTTCGGACCTACCGCTGAAGTCGATATGATCGCGGAGCAGCTACGCTGGTTCGATCAGGTTCTGAAGGGTAAGAACACGGGCGTCCTCGACGAGCCGCGCGTGCGCCTTTTCGTTATGGGCGGCGGCGAAGGCACGCGCACCGAGAACGGGTCCATGGAGGACGGCGGCCGCTGGCTCGCCACAACGGCCTGGCCTCCTCCTGAGGTAAGTATCCACGCCTACTACCTGCATGGCGATGGTAGTTTAAGTGAACAACAGCCCGGCAGTGAGGCCGCGAGCACTTATTCGTTCGACCCCCGTAACCCTGTTCCCACTATCGGCGGACAGATTGATTCCGGCAAGGATCTTTCGCCTGCCGGTCCTCGCGACCAGAGTTGCCATGTCAGAATCTTCGGCTGTGACAACGATCTCCCCTTGGCTTCACGCCGCGACGTTCTGGTGTTCCAAACGCCGCCTCTCGCCTCTGACCTCGAGATCGCGGGGCCGGTCAGCGTTGATCTCTGGATTTCGTCGTCCGCGTCTGACACAGATTTCACAGCCAAGCTGGTCGATGTCGCTCCTCCCAATCGTGACTACCCATCGGGATACGCTATGAACCTGGCCGACCGCATCATTCGCGTCGGTTCGGGGGATTATGCTACCGCACGAACCCTGCTGAAGACTGGCGAAATCCGCAAGGTGACCATTGATCTCGTGGGCGTGGCCAACCGTTTCCGGACCGGCCATCGCATCCGCGTAGACATCTCGAGCAGCAACTTTCCCTTTTTCGATGTGAATCCCAACACTGGCGAGCGCCCCGGCAACGAGACCCACGAGGTCACGGCGCTGAACACCCTCTACCACGACCGGGAGCGCCCGTCGCACATCAATCTTCCGGTCATGCCAGTCCGCTGACGGGGTACCAGGTTCAGCTACCATTCCGAGGAGCTTGTGGCGACGGGGAATCTCGCGCTGCTTTGAGAATAACTCCCCTCCTCAGCGGGAGGAGGGGCAGGGGTGGTGGGTGGTCGCTCCGCCGCCCCGCAACCACCCCCGACCCCTCCTTACCAAGGAGGGGAATCGCTTTCATGGTTTCCGGGTTAACGGCGGAAGGAGCCCGACGCATTCAGCACCAGCACCCAGTCGTCAGCTCCCTCGTGGTTTTTGCCGGGCGGCGTGAATTGGCGGGTTCCAGTGTTGGCGATCGGCCCTCCGGGAATCTTTAGGTACGCCCCATTCGTAGGGTCGAACCACGCTGCATAGGCAGGCGCTTCCAAACTCGCCATATTCACAGTGATGGTGCGCACCGTAGGCAGGTAGGCGATAACGTAAGAGCCGTCGGGAGTCTTTGCGGCCGTGCAATAATCGCTTTGGCTGACCCGCGTGTCAAACGTTCCGTAGGTGCCGAGACCACTGGTAACTACCTTGTGGTCCTGGTCCGGAACCAGGTCCTGCCAGGGCAGGGAAGCGAAGAACTTCTTCCAGATGGTAAGTTGGGTCACACCCTCCGTATCAATATGGGTCTCCCAGCCCGGAGCGAAACTCCAGGTGTACTTGTTGCCGTAGAATTGCCCTGTCCCGCCGGTGAGCATGGTCCAATACTCTTCGCGTCTGAGCACCGCGGGCGTTCCAAAATCCGGCGGTTTGCCCACGTCCTCCCAATCGTAGTGCGCTTCCATCAGGTAGGTCGGCAGCACCGGCGTCTGATTGTAGCTGTGCAGCATTTGCATGTATGTCGGCGAATAGGTATAGGTTCCGTTCAAAGCAATCAGCGGCGCCCAAGTGGGATCGTCCAGGGAAGAGCTTGTACACACGTTCAACTCGACGGAATGCAGGTGCGCCGGGTCTTCGGATTTGATCCCTTTGGCAACGGCCCGAACCAAGGCATCGTCCCTGGGATCCTTCCAGCTATTGAAGTCGTTGCCGTTCAACCAGGCCGCGTTCGAAAAACGCTTGTAGCGCCGGCCGAGATACTGTCCGTAGGAGTATGCAGAGGCAAGCCCGTTGTTGCGCAGCGTGGGGAGCCACCCGATCGTCTCGATGGGGTCGATGAAAACCAGCAGGCCGTGCTTCGCCGCCAGCAACACGACGTGGTCGAGCCGGGCAAAGTACGCCTCGTTGGGCTTGGTCAAATCGTAATGCTGGAAATCGTTTCCACCGGGAACGAACCCGGTGAAAGGCCGAATACCATCCGGCGTGCCGCCTTCTTTGTTGTCGCGATAGTCCGAGCCTGCGCAGGCTACGTCAATCCACCCCATGGTATTAAACCCGTGCGCCTGGCGGTTGGCGAAGTAGAGCTCGGCCTGCGCTTCGGTCAAGCGTCCCATCAGTCCTTGCGGCGTATCGCCAACGATCAGGAAGGGAACGTTGTTCTGATCGACCAGGTAGCGACCGTTCGAACTGACCTTCACTGGGTAAGCAGCCGCGCCGCCGGCAGCCTGCGGAGGCGCAGCCAGGAGTTGGGCGGCGGAAAATACGAGTGCTGACAACGCGAAGAGTGTCGTTGCTATCCTCGGCTTGAAGCACTTCGTGGGAATGGTTTTCATGTGTGAACTCCGGTCTCGACTAACTTAGTAATTCCTCCAATTGTGGCTCGCGAAGCGAACCCGCGGCAGAGCCGGGACGAGCACTCACGAGGTTCCGTGACTGGGTGGACCTCCTCTTGAACCGGCGCCGCAACCTGCACAAGTGGCTGCATTATCCCACACTTCGAATTCATTGGTGCAGCGGTATCATGTTTCGACGGGCGGCGCATCCATCGCCTTTGATATTTGCGGCTCCCCCATCAGTTCTTCCCAGCCGTTGACAAGCATGAGGCCTCGGGCTAAAATGTGTACACAGGTGGACGCATATGGGAACACTCAAGGTCGGCATTCGCGAGTTTCGCGAGAAGCTCGCCAATTACTTATTGCAGGCAGACAAGCCGCTGGTCATCACCCGTCATGGCGACACGGTGGGCTACTATCTTCCTGCGCGACGCAAGCGCTCCGAAAACGAACGAGCGGCATTGAAACAGGCCGCGGCCCGGCTGGAGGAAATACTCGACGCCGAAGGCATCCAGGAAGACGAGATGGTTGAGGACTTCAAGCGCTGGCGCGCCGGCAGGCCAAAATGACCCGCCGAAAGGGCCTGGTGCTCGACGCCAACATCCTGATGCGCGCTGTATTAGGCAGGCGGGTCCGCGGCCTATTGGAATCGTATGAAGACGTGGCGAGCTTCTACAGCCCCGATGTCTGCTTCGAGGATGCACGCCATTATGTGACGCTGGTGCTGGAGAAGCGCGGCCAAAAGCCGGAATCGGGGCTCAGTGTTCTGGCGCAACTCGGTGAACTCGTGGAGTCGGTGGACCTGTCCTTGTACGCCGACTACGAACAAATGGCGAGACGGCGAATCGAAATTCGCGATCCCGATGACTGGCCGGTGGTGGCCGTTGCGCTAGTGCTCGATCTGCCTATTTGGACGGAGGACCAGGACCTATTTGGCAGCGGGCTCGCAACCTGGACAACGGACCGGGTAGAGATATACTTAAAAGCCAGTTAGCTGGCAGCGCAGAACAAAGCTCTGCGGCCTTCGGAAACAGAGAGATTGACCATCGCAGAGCAGCGCCAGGCACGGCTTGCCCGCCTGGCAGTTTTCCCTTATGCTAAAGCTCATGGAAATCCATCTTACTCGCGAACAGGAAGCGCAGCTTGCGCAGATTGCCATCCAGAACGGGACCGATGCCGAACGGCTGGTCAGGGATGCAGCAGTGCGTCTGCTTGAGGAAGACGCCCGCTTTCGTGCCGCTGTGCGCGAAGGGATTGCCCAGGCCGACCGGGGCGAGTTCATCGGAGAAGCGGAAATGAACGCCCGCCTGGAGCAGATGTTGCGGTCATAAAGATGCGAATTCGCTGGACGCCGGCCGCCGCTGCGG
This sequence comes from Terriglobia bacterium, assembly GCA_049508935.1. GTDB lineage: Bacteria > Acidobacteriota > Terriglobia > UBA7540 > UBA7540 > CAVROP01. The sequence goes on from JBELAJ010000003.1 coordinate 14,138, forward strand.
ACCTGCAGCATATCAGCGACTACCTCAAAGACCATCACCCAGAATACCGGGAGCCGTCCCTGCGCAGGATGTATTCCTCCATTCAATCACTGAAGCAGTGGCCGCAGCGTGGCCGTGTGGGGCGCGAGGAAGGAACACGCGAGCTTCTGTTTCTTCCCTTACCCTACATCGCGGTCTAGCGCGTGAAGGAGCAAAGCATCGAAGTTTTGCGAATTTATCACGGCGCTCAAGACCGCCCTCCGGGAGCGCTAACGTCGCATCAATCGTCGTAACGGCCTCGTCCGGGAGTTCGACAGGGTTCCGTTCGTCAGTTCTATAATAAAAGTAATCAGGAGAAGGAGGCGGATGGACGAACGCGAATGGCTGGCGGAGAGATTTGAGAAGAGCCGGGGACACTTGCGCGGGGTGGCCGACCGGATGCTTGGTTCGCTGAGCGAGGCGGACGACGCGATTCAGGAAGCGTGGCTGCGCCTCGGCCGCTCGGACTCGAGCGGCATTGAAAACCTGGAGGGCTGGCTGACGACCGTGGTGGCCCGAGTGTGCATGGACATCCTGCGCTCGCGCGCCTCGCGGCGAGAGGAGTCGATGGATCGGGAAGCGGGCGAACCGGCGGCGCTCGGCAAGAGCCCGAGCGACCCCGAGGAGGAAGCGGTGCTGGCGGATTCCGTCGGCCTGGCGCTGCTGGTGGTGCTGGACAGGCTGAGCCCGGCCGAACGGGTCGCGTTTGTGCTGCACGATATGTTTGCCTCACCGTTCGAAGAGATCGCGTCGATTGTGGGGCGCAGCCCGGCCGCGGTGAGGCAACTCGCCAGCCGGGCGCGGCGCCGCGTGCAGGGAGCGGGAACGGCCGGCGAAGTCGATCGTCAACAGCAGCGGGAAGTTGTGGATGCTTTCCTCGCGGCTCTGCGGGCCGGTGACTTCGACGGTCTTGTTGCAGTGCTCGACCCGGATGCGGTGGTCCACGTGGACGAGGTCGGAGCACAGCCGGGCGGGCCACGAGAGATCCGTGGCGCCCAAAATTGGGCCAAGGGAGCCATCAGCTTCGCCCGCGCTGCCCGGTTTGCGCAAGCGGTCCTCGTGGATGGGCAGGTGGGATTGGTGCTCGCTCCGCATGGACGGCTGACCAGGGCACTCCGCTTTACGATTGAGCACGGGAAAATCACCGAGGTCGACGTGGTCGCCGACCCTGCCCGGCTGCGCCGGCTCGACTTGGCGGCCCTGGATCGCTAGCTAGTAAGACACTGCGGCGCGGCCCCAACCTATCACGCCTTGTCGTGGCACGGCTGACCCTGTACAAGCAGCCGTCATCCCCGAAGGGGATGAACGTGAATAGCCGTAGGTGAAACCTACGGACACGCAAACCGAAGAATTCTGTCCCGACCCTGCAGGGGTCGAACTGATCGACCCCTGCGGGGTCGGAGGAGTCATCAATCTCCCCGACGTAACCGTAGGTTCCACCTACAGCTAATGATCTTGTTCCCCTTCGGGGAACCCAGTGCATCAACGTGCTTGCCTTATGCCGCTCAGCGCGCGACGGCGTGCTCTTCCACCCATTTTCGAGCCTCGGCGGATTTCATCCACTCACCGGCCACTTGCCGCGTCGAGACGTTGATGCGGTTCCAAAAATTGATGGCGCCGATGGCGACGATTAACGCCGCAAGGGCGCGCTGGTCGTAGTGCCGGGCCGCTTCCTCCCAAACCTCGTCGGGAACGGGGTCGGCTCGGTCGTTCAGTCGAGTGACGGCCTCGGTCAGCGCCAGCGCGGCGCGTTCGGCGGGCGTGAAGTAAGGCGCATCGCGCCAGGCTGCCACTGCGAAAAGGCGCTCGTCTGTTTCGCCTGCCTTCCGCAACTGCCGGGCGTGCATGTCGATACACACGCTGCAGCCGTTGATCTGGCTGGCGCGCAGGTGCACAAGATCGAGCGTCTGTGCGGGTACGCCGCTGTCCTCGACGGACTTGCCAAGGGCTTGAGCGGCCTGGAGGGCGTCTGGAATAAGCATTACGGGGTTTTTCATTCGTGCTTGCATAACGGTCAACCTCCTGGTTCGAGAGAGTTACTTGCTTCTTTCACTACCATGACGGATGAGGAGGCGACATTGTGACATGGCGACAAAGTGCCCGGGTGGCATCCGGCCAGCCTGACTTGGGAATTCGGGGAAGCCCGCTCACCTTTTTTGCATTTTCCGCTTGACAACCCCCGACAGCCGTGATAGCCTATAATTGTGGTCGTTGTGTGGACACAATGTCGAAGGCAAACGCCGGGCGGGCTGGGTCGCAATGAAAGGCGCCGGGGTCCGGGCGAGCGGGGAATGTAGGGAAATACAATAAATGAAAAATAGTGGGAACGAAGCTAAGAAGTGGTTGAAAACAAAGGAAAATCAGGCTTTTCAATGCAGCAAATTACGCGGGTTTTGCGCGCAAATTAACACAATTGGACGCTAAAAGGAGCAAAAACAGCGCGTCTTGTGCAAAACGAAGCGAAACTGTCAAATCTCAATGCGAGGCTTGATAACGACAGAGTGTCGGCTAGACAAGCCCGGGAATTACCGGTTCATGCCTGCCGCCCGGCGGGCGTCTATGAGCGGGTTGGGTGTAGACTTAGATTAGGGGCACGCCATGTTGGAAATCATGAGCGGGCAGCTCCCAGGCTCGATAGGCGCCCGCGGGTTTTAGAGCCTAGAACTGTTGGCCAGAGAGGGAAGGGATGATGTTTGCGCGCGCATTTAAAGGAACGCCCCACCTCAGTGAGTCTGACTTCTCCGTTTGTCCAGACCGGCCGGATAGACCTCAACGTTTGGCCGCGACGATGATGACGATGACGATAGCCGCGCCGACCAGTATCCAGAAAAGCGGACCAGGGTCTTTGATCTCCGCGACCTGCGCGTAGGGGATTGACCGTTCACCGCCCGCCTTAGCGAGCTTTACGGTGAAACCCTCGGCGCCGATGCTTTGAATGTGCCCATTCAGCTTTTCGCCATCGACCAGCTTGATCTTGACCGACTTTCCTACTCCGAATTTCTTCACCTGCGCCGCAACCAGCGAAGGATCAGGCGCGGGGGAAGTCTGCGCAAACGCAGCAGCGGCAGTGGTCTCCGAAATCGCCACGACCAGCAGAATAGACAGCCCCGTATGGAACGCCCCTTTGCCACGCCGGAAACCTCTGACCGTCAGCGAGTGGTTTGATCCCATCATCCACGTCCTCCTGATTCGGCCGAATATTTTCTTTACGGCCCTGAATGCCCCTTATCATGAATGATACACCACCGAGCGCGTTGACTTCGCAGCGAGTTTTCGCGTAGCATGCCCCTGCTATCCCAAACCTTGCTTGGAGACCGTGAAGCATGCGTAAGCTGGTTAGAATTGCCGGGTTTTTGATCGTCGTTCTGACTTCTCTTCCGGTCGCCGCCCAAAGGTGTGCGCCGGGAGATGAGGAGTGCCGCAAGGCGGACGAACTTCGCGATTACATCAAGGCCAATTACACCAAGTACGAATACCTGGCGCCGATGCGCGATGGCGTTCGTCTCTTCGTCTCTGTCTACGCGCCCAAAGACAGTTCGAAAACTTATCCTATCTGGATGCAACGCACACCCTACTCCGTGGCGCCCTACGGTGCGGATAACTATCGCCGCTCGCTCGGCCCCTCGGATTTCTTCGCGCGCGACGGTTACATCTTCGCGTACTGCGATGTGCGCGGCAGGGGCAAATCCGAAGGTACGTTCGAGCACGTCCGGCCGTACATTCCCGACAAGCGCGGAAAGAACCAGGTTGACGAGGCCAGCGATACCTACGACACGATCGACTTTCTGTTGAAGACCATCCCGAACAGCAACGGACGAGTGGGCATCTCCGGCACGTCCTACCCGGGCTTTTACGCGACCATGGCGGCGCTGAGCCGGCATCCGGCGCTCAAGGCCGTCTCGCCTCAGGCCCCCGTTACCGAGTGGTTCCTCGGCGACGATTGGCGGCACAATGGCGCGCTTTTCCTGGCGCACTCTTTTGGCTTCTTCTCCGGTTTTGGACGCCCCAAGACGGGAGAGAACGAGATCCCGGGCCCCGGCTTCGATTTCGGTACGCCGGACGGCTACGATTTCTTCCTGCGCATGGGGCCGCTGGCCAACGCCGATCAGAAATATTTCAAGGGCAAGATCGAGTGGTGGGACGATTTAGTCTCCCACGACACATACTCGGATTATTGGAAGTCTCGCGACCCACTTCCGTATTTGAAGGACATTACCGCCGCGGTGATGACGGTGGGCGGTTTGTTCGACGCGGAAGACATCTACGGACCGCCTCACACTTATGAAGCCATCCGCAACCAAAGCCCCAACACGGTGAATATTCTCGTCGAGGGCCCGTGGTCGCACGGCCAATGGAATGGCGATCAGGCCGAATATCTGGGTGATGTCCATTGGGGCCAGAAGACTGGCGATTACTTCCGCGAGCAGATCGAGTTTCCGTTTTTCCAGCATTATCTGAAAGACAAAGGGGAAGAGAAGCTTGCGGGCGCCTACGTGTTTGAGACCGGGCGTAACACCTGGCACCAGCTAGCTAGCTGGCCGCCGCCGGAGGCTCAAAAGAAGACGCTCTACTTTCAAAGCACCGGCAAGCTGTCTTTCGAGCCGCCTTCGACTTCCGGCGAAGACTTCGATGAATACGTCAGCGACCCGGCGAAGCCCGTTCCGCACATCTCCTGGACAAGCACGTCCATGACCTACGAGTACATGACGGGCGATCAGCGTTTTGCCGCAACGCGTACGGATGTGTTGGTCTACCAGACTGAGCCGCTCGAAGAAGACATGAGCATTGCGGGGCCGCTCACCGCTACGCTTTATGTTTCCACCAGCGGCACGGACAGTGACTGGATCGTCAAGCTGATCGACGTTTATCCCGGGAACTACCCCGATCCCGATCCCAACCCCAAAGGCGTTCGCATGGGGGGCTACGAGCAGCTTGTTCGCGGCGAGCCGTTTCGTGGGAGATTCCGAAAAGGATTCGACAAACCAGCGCCCTTCGAGCCCGGTAAGCCGGACAAGGTTGAATTTCAGCTCCCCGGGGTTTTTCATACCTTCCGGCGCGGACACCACATCATGGTGCAGGTGCAAAGCTCGTGGTTTCCGCTGGTGGATCGCAACCCGCAAAAGTTTGTGAAGATTGACGAGGCGAAAGTCAGCGACTTTCAAAAAGCCACCGAAAGGGTCTACCGGTCGGCGAAGCAGCCCTCGGGCCTTACGGTGGGGGTGCTGCCGTCGCGCTAGAGAGCGTGCGGCGCCGAGGAGACGAGGGGAAGCCCGCGATCTCCGGAGGGGAGCAAATTGAGTAGCCGGGGGTGGAACCCCATAGGCGTTGACTTGAAGTGTTAGGACTTCGCGAGCCGCGGAGCGGCGCCAGAATGTAGCCCACGGCGTGAGCCGTGGGACCGGATGCGGGGTGAATATTCATAGCCCCGGAAGGGGCGACAGATCTGCGTGGAGCTTCTGCCGCCCCTCTGGGGCTGATATAATTACGGGCTGACGCTCGATCCCACGGCTCACGCCGTGGGCTACTCTCTGGCGGCCCTCCGGGCCTTCACCAGCGGTTATCGAGACCCACATCGCGAAGACTCGAGGTGTCACGTTAGAACTTATGGGGCAAAACCCCGGACCCGGCTTCTGCCCGTACAAGAATCATGTCAAAGACTCTCCGATTCGTCTCTGTCTGTTTGCTCCTGGTTGTCGTGTCAATTTGCGGGGAGGGCCGCGCATCTCCAAAGGCGCGAGGTTCATTAAAGCCGCGTGCCATCCCAGCTTACACCGGGCTTGACAGTGGCGTGCCGCTCGCGACTGCTCTCTCGCCGGATGGCCGGCGCGTGGCAGTCCTTGCCATAGTTCCGCCCGCCTCTCTCGGTGCGGGACCCTACCCGCTGACCCTGCAAATCTGGGATGCGGATCAACGAACGCTGCTGACAAGCCGGGAAGTTGCGGTCCCGCACCAACCACAGGGCGACAGTTCATCTCCTGATCGTGAGCTCGCGCCACTGGGTTGTGTTGTGCGATATGCGGGAACCGACGCCTCTCTCGTTGTCTCGGAAGGCAGTGCGCGGGTGGGCCCGGAGGGTGGGACCTCACCCCTCTCTGCGTCGCAGGCTCGCCTGCACATCCTTGCCGCTGATGACCTGCGGGAGCTTCGGTCAGTCGACCTGGAGCTCGCGTCCGACCCAAGAACTCTCGGGATCACTGATCTCCAACTCTCGCCAAGTGGTGACCGGATCGCGGTGGCTCTTTCTCCAATTGATTTTTCGATCGGGTTCGGGAACGGAGCGCCGTGTCAGGCTTTTCAGGGGAGTGAGGCCCGAGTTTACGATTTGGCGACCGGGCGAGAATTGTGGAAACTGCCGTTCGAGAACGCCAGGATCGGTGGCCTTGGATGGTCGCCCGACGGATCGAGCCTTGTGCTGACGCTTCAAACCGGGCCGGGCGAGGACCCGGTGGCCCAGGCCTTTTGCCCTGAACGGAAAGTCGAACATAACGTGCTGATTCTCGATTCGGCCTCCGGCCGAGTGCTTTCCGCGCTCAACACGGGCGACGTTGCCGGACCCGTTTGCCTTGGACCCCGTCACGAGGTGTTTACGGCTCCGTTTCATTTCTTCTACCAGAAGACCAGTGCGGAGAAAGCAAAAGTCTGGAACGCGCAGACTGGCGCCGTTGAGCGGACGATTGCCTGTCCTGGGAGGGACGTGCACGACGTCCTTGCGCTTTCTCGTGACGCGGGTGTCCTGGTGGGTTACGTGGGGAAAGAGAAATTCGGGTATTCGTGGCGCACCATGGAGGACCTGCCCGAGAATGTCGACGAGAGATTCGCGATGTGGGATGCTCGCAGCGGTGACTTGCTTCGCATTTCACCCAGCTTCGCTCCGCTCACCCACGCCGCCGGGACGCAGTCCGGATCAAAGCTCGACCTTGGCCGGCTCCCGCCGGCTCTTCGCAAGTTGAGTGACCGCATCATGGGCGGGCAAGCGGCCCCAGGAAAGCCACAATTGCAAGTGGCTGCGGACGGCAGCAAAGTCTTGGTCTCCTGGCCGTGGCATGGGGCGCCGCTGTTGTTTGACATACCGAAGTAACAGAGGCCGCCCGCCTGTCACCTGCAGCGATCCGAGAAGGCCACGGCTTAAAAGTAACGCTGAGATGTTGTGACCAGAGTATTAGCGTCTGAAACCGGGATTCCGACACCCGACCAGTGCCACCTGGAACCCGTTCTTGCGGTTGTTCTATCCTCTCCTTGACTGCCCCCGCCCTCTTCGCTAACCTAGGGTCTGTTAGCGTGCTAGGCGTGTGGCACAATCGGTCTGCCGCCTGACGATCAGGAACCGGACCTACACGGCTCCTTTGAAGGGCAGTTCGCTCCCCTTTAACCCTGTAGCGCGCGTTCGGGAGAATCACTTCGTGGCAGAGTCATTTCAGATTGCAGTGGAGAACATAGACACCCTCGAGCCCGGACAGCCGATCTTTCGAGCTATGAAGGCGGAAGCGGATGGGTTGCCTACGGCTGGGCGCTCCGGTCGCGCTCCGGGCGTTCGGATCGGCGGCCCAAGCCGCGATATCACTGTTGAGCAGGATGGTACGGTCCAGCCAAGAGACGGCGGAATGTCGGTTGCGCTCGATGCTGCGCTAAACTTGCCCAAACCTCGTCTTCCCAGATCACTGGGTGGGGAGGGTCGAGATCCGGTATTCAGATGTTAACGGCAATTCTCCCGCTGACATTGCTCGTTCGGCAGGACCGCTATCCCCACGCGCTCGTGGAGCCAAGCCGCCGGTGCCTCCTGACTGCTTTCGAATCTGGTTTGGCGAGCACTCGTCCCTTCTGGAGCAAAGCGCATGACTGAATTTCTCGTACACTATCGCCAGCTTGAACGCCGCCTTTGGATGGTTCGGTGGAGGCATGAAGAAGCGGAATCGGCCGAAGAAGACGCAATCCTCGACGAGATGCAGGACACGTGGATGAAACTCACCGAGGATGAACAAGCCTTGCTCCGCCTTGAGGGTCCGAGATGCTGGCCTACAGACTCCTCTTCGCTGCCTCCTCGGCTGTCTAAATTGCAATACCCCTCAGCACCAACGGCTTGGCCTTACGAGGGGTTCCACTCGCCTAACGAGGCTATTCTGTCAGCGGACATGGCATGATGGATAGCGTCATCAAAGCCGTAGCAGAGCAGCTCCACGGCTGGTTCAGCAACGTCTCGCGTCTCATTGAGGCGAGCTGGTCCAGCATCGCACCGGCGGGGCCACACCGCGACGCCGTCGTGTTGGATGCACTGATGAGGAACGCGAGGGTCCTTTCTCAGAGCGAAGTTGATAGGGAAGGTAAGCTTTACGCCCCTCTCTGTTACTTTCTGGCGGCTGCATGCCGGAAGTTGGGAACCTCCCTGGGCGCAGGGCACTGGCGAGCAGCACTCGACAATGTGGTCCGTCTGCAAGCGGGTCGTATGAGTGCCGGCCCGGAATTCGCGACAATCGGGCTTGAGATCGACCGACCCGCTGTGATCTTTAAGCAGGAGCTCGACGAAGCGATCACGCAGGCAGCCGTCGCCGGGGGAGTAAGCTACCTCAATAAGGAGAACCGGCAGGTGGCGCTCGCTCTCGCAATAAACTGGGGAATGCGCCTGCTCCTTGCCTATGCCTTGGAATGCTCTCGCTCGACCAACGGCTCTAATCGAAAGGACCTTGCGTGGGTAGCAAGCCTTGTGAGACCGCTCCCTGTCGCCTCTGATAAATCCCATTAGAATTGGTGTGGGTTGAACGACCAGCCGCGAGGGGTCGCCTCGTGGTCAGGAATACTTGTTTGCGATTCAAACTGAACCGCAACCTGCTGTCGGTTGACATGCTGATCGGCATTGTGCAAAGATTCTTAGTCTACTAACCAAAGAAAGGGACTTACCCGCAAGATTCGAGCGAAATGGCTGACGAACAGAAGTCGCCACCCAAGGCGGACAACGCAGGCGAGACGCCAAAGCCCGGTCCTGGGACTAGCGGCGAGGTAACCACCCCTAGCCGCGATGCAGTTCCTCCGTCCACGGCACAGGCTACGCCGGCGGGCAATCCACCGTCGGGTGCTCCTGGAACACCTGCAGGCCCGAATCCCGAGCCTGCTAAGCCCGCAGTCGCCGCACCTGCGAAACCTGCAACTGCCGCGCCTGCTAAGCCCGCGGCGGGTGCTCCGGCAAGGCCTGCGGCGCCGCCCGCCCCCAAAGCTCCAGTCAAGCCGGAGCCCTGGACAAGCCCGCTACTGGATGAGCTCCAAAAGAGTTTTCCCGGGGCCATTCAGGAGGCGGTGATTTTCCGCAAGATGCCGTCGGTTACCGTCGCCAAGGAGTTCCTGCTCTCGGTGTGCCGGTTTCTAAAAGGTGAGGAGGGCGGCGGCTACACGCTGCTCACTGACGAGACGGCGGTGGATTATCCCAAGCGCGAAAAGCGCTTTGACATCGTCTACCACCTTTACTCATTCCAGCGCAATGACCGATTGCGGCTGAAACTTCTCATTGCCGAGGGCGAACCCGTTCCCTCCGCGACGGCCCTCTGGCCCGCAGCCAATTGGCTGGAGCGCGAAGTCTATGACATGTTCGGAGTGGTCTACGAGGGCCATCCGGACATGAAACGAATCCTTCTTCCCGAAGAGTGGACTGGCCATCCGCTTCGCAAAGACTATGACATTCTGCGTCAGGATGCCGCTTGGGTTAAATCCAACCTGGGAATCGAGAGCGGACAGTAACTGATGCCCGAAACCACTTATCTCGACGCCAGCGAATTGATGATCAACATGGGGCCGCAGCACCCGGCCACACACGGAGTTCTGCGGGTCAAACTGAAGCTGGACGGCGAAAGGGTCATGGGCTCGGAGTGCGTCATCGGTTACCTTCACCGGGGCGTGGAGAAGATTGCCGAGAACCGGACCTATGCCCAATTCGCGCCCTACACCGATCGCATGGATTACGTCGCCGCGGTTACGAACGGCATGGGCTACGTCGAAGCTGTTGAGAAATTGCTGGCAGTGGAAGTTCCGCCACGCGCCCAGTACACGCGGATGACCTTGGCCGAATTGCAGCGGCTTGCCAGCCACTTGCTGTGGCTGGGAACGCACGCCCTCGACCTGGGCGCCATGACGCCGGTTTTCTACACCTTCCGGGAGCGCGAAGAAATCCTCAAGATCTTTGAAAAGTACTGCGGGGCGCGGCTCACCACGCACGCCTTCCGCATCGGCGGATTGCAGTACGATCTTTACGACGGCTTCGACCAGGATTGCCTGACGTTCTGCGAGTACCTCCTGCCCAAAATCGATGAATACGAGAAGTTGCTGACCAAGAACCGTATCTGGATCAACAGAACGCGGGGCGTGGGGGTTCTGAGCGCCGAGGATGCTGTCGCTTACGGAGTGACGGGGCCGGTGCTGCGCGGCTCGGGGGTGAAGTGGGACATTCGCAAAGTGCAGCCCTATGAGGCCTACGACAAAGTCGAATTCGATGTGCCGACCGGCGAGCACGGCGATACTTACGATCGGTACCTGGTGCGCATTCAGGAGATGCGCCAGTCCGTGCGCCTCGTCCGGCAGTGCGTGGAACGCCTTGCTCCCGGACCGATCTTCGGTAAAGTGGGCAAGGTGATTAAACCGCCGGTGGGCGAGGTGTACCACTCCATCGAAGCGCCGAAAGGCGAGTTGGGGTATTTCGTGGTGAGCGATGGAACGGTAAACCCCTACCGGGTGCGCGTGCGGCCCCCGTCGTTTATCAACCTGCAGGCCCTGGACATCATGATTCGCGGCCACCTCATCGCCGACGTGGTGGCGGTGATTGGAACGCTCGATATCGTGCTCGGCGAGGTCGATCGATAGGAGTCAGAAGTCAGGAGTCAGGAGTCAGAATGCTGCTGAACGTCGAGTTTCCACTTCATTCTGGCTGCTGCATTCTGACTCCTGACTCCGTGGTGGTAACTCGTTATTGAATCTATGCAGAACCTAATCGCCATCGTCCAAGCTCATCCGATCATTCTGGCACTCATCAAAATCTTGATTGTGTTCCTCGTGCTTTCCGGCATAGTGGCCTACCTGGTGTACATGGAGCGCAAGGTTCTCTCTTTCATGCAGGCGAGGCTGGGGCCCATGCGTGTCGGCCCCTGGGGCCTGCTTCAGCCCGTCGCCGATGGCATTAAGCTCCTGCTCAAGGAAGACATCATTCCCGCCGGAGCGGACAAGTTCGTGTTCTTGCTCTCGCCCGCCATCAGTGTGATGGCCGCCTTCACGGTTTTCGCCGTCATCCCATTTGCCGGCAACTTTTTCATCAGTGATATCAACATTGGTCTGCTCTTCATTCTGGGCGTTTCTTCTTTGGGAATTTACGGCATTATCCTGGGCGGCTGGTCGTCGAACAGCCATTATCCATTGCTGGGCGCAATGCGCTCGGCGGCCCAGTTGGTGAGCTACGAAGTGGCGGCGGGCGTGGCGCTGGTGGGGGTGCTGCTCATCTCGAATTCGCTCAGCATGGTCGACATTGTGAATCGCCAGCAGCAGATGGGCGTTTGGAACGTTTTCCTTCAGCCCGTGGCCTTCATGATTTACCTGATTGCGGCGCTGGCGGAGACCAATCGCAATCCATTCGACTTGCCTGAAGCGGAGTCGGAGCTTACGGCGGGCTTCCACACGGAGTACAGCGGCTTTCGTTTCGCCTTGTACTTCCTTGCTGAATACACCAACATGGTGGTTGTCTCCTGCATCGCTGTGACCATGTTCCTGGGGGGATGGCTCAGACCCTTTACCAACGTCCGGGCGCTAGACTTCCTACGGTTCGCGCCGGTCGCCTCACTGATCGGCGCCGCGGCATTTATCCTCTGGCTCGGACTGAAGAGCCTGCTGCCTCTGGAGCGATATTTCTTCATGGCTCTTGCAGTGGTCTGCATTCTGGTCGCCGGCGTGGTGGCCGTTCCTGCCGTGCTCAATGCCGTGCAAGGAATCTTCTGGTTTGGGACGAAGGTCCTGATCTTTCTTTATGCTTTTATCTGGTATCGCGGCACGTTCCCTCGCTACCGATACGACCAACTGATGACGGTTGGCTGGCACTGGATGATCCCGATTGGTTTGGGGAACTTGATCGTAACGGCCGTAGTTCGATACTTTGTGAGCGCAAGAGCGTAGCGCCGAACTTCAGGTCGGATGTTCTTGGGCTAACGGACTGGGGAGAAACGCTCTTCGCCTGTCATTCCGAGGAGCCACAGGCGACGAGGAATCTCGCAGTGCTGTGGAACCAAGGCAGAGCGAGATTCCTCGCTGCGCTCGGAATGACAAGGGAACGGATTATTTCGCGACCCGTAAAACTGGCGCCACACAGCGGGACGCCGGGGCGTGGTGGATCACTCTGATGGGATTTACGGACTTGATTCGCCGAGTATTCCTGGTTGACCTGATCAAAGGTCTGAAGCTGACCTTTTCGTATCAGCACCCCAGCGCCACTTACACTGACCAGTATCCGTTGGAACGCCCGGTGGTAGCGGAGCGGTATCGAGGCGCTCCTCGCCTGAACAATCATCCGGAATCGGGCGAAACTCTCTGTATCGCCTGCAATCTCTGCTCGATTGCTTGCCCGGAGAACCTGATCGTGGTGGGGTGGGCCCGGACCGAAGATCGCAAGAAGCGATTAACCACTTTTACCTATGACCTGTCACGCTGCATGTTCTGCGGCTTGTGCGAGGACGCTTGCCCTGTCGACGCGCTCGAACTGACGCAGGATTTTGAAATCGCCCAGTACTCAAGGCAGGGAATGATCTGGGACCGGCAGGCCCTCGAGGAAGGGCCGCGGCCCGTGCGGTACACACGGTAGGAAAGCAGAAAGCAGAAAGCAGAAAGCAGAAAGCAGAAAGCATCCCTTCTCGCTGGGGTGTGGCTGGTGCGTGACGATGCTTTTTTCTAGTTTCTGCTTTCTAGTTTCTAATTTCTGATTTCTGGTTTTAGCATGCTTCTACTGATCGCATTTGGAATTCTCGCAGCGCTTGCTCTGGTTTCCGGTGTCATGGTGATTACCCGCCGGAATGCCGTGCACAGCGTTATTTGGCTGATCGTTACCCTGTTCGCGGTGGGCGGGATCTTCCTGCTGCAGCACGCAGAGTTTCTTTTTGCCGTGCAGATCATTCTTTACGTGGGCGGCATTATGGTGCTGTTCCTGTTTGTGGTCATGCTGGTGAACCTTGACGTGGCCCTGAAGCAGGCTCAGTTCAGTCGCCAGTGGCAAGTGGGCTTGTTTACCGCCGTTCTGGTCTTCGCGCAACTTGCCTACGTGATTTACAAGATCGGCAGCGGAATGAGCCTGCCGGCCCAGCCTGCGGGTCCCGCTCCTGCGCACAATACGCAGGCGATCGGCCAGGCGCTTTACCAGACTTATATGTTGCCGGTCGAGATCGCTTCACTTCTCCTTTTGGTGGCGATGGTGGGCGCGGTGATCATGGCCAAGAGGAAGTTTGAATGATCCCAACGTCATATTACATCCTGCTGGGCAGCGGCCTTTTCACGATTGGCGTGATCGGCGTTTTGACGCGGCGCAACGTCCTGGTCATCCTCATGTCAATCGAGCTGATCTTGAATGCCGTCAACATCAACCTGGTCGCGCTATCGCAGTATTTCCATTCCGTAGACGGCCAGGTTTTTGCCCTGTTCGTCATCACCGATGCGGCTGCCGAAGCGGCCGTCGGCTTAGGCTTGATTATTGCCCTCTTCCGCAATAAGGAAACAGTTAATGCGGATGAAATTGACCTTCTGAAATGGTGATAAAAGGGTAAAGTGTGAAGGGTAAAGGTTAAAGGCTAAAGTGTGAGGGGTAGAGCTGGGGCGGTATGAGCGACGTCGTGCAGTTGGACGGGAGTCAATATCGAGCAGTGGTTGCTCTCCGGTACCTTAACGCGTGCGAATTCATCTGCAAGGGAATGCAGACCCAGCAGGGAGCCAACGATTTCTATTTCCTCATCACACTCAGGAGCTTCATAGAATACTCGCGCCGTGGGATGTGGTTCTTGGTTTGGGCGAGCGATGAGATTCTCAGGCAAGCCGAGATGCCCACGTTTAGACGACCTAATAGTCCAAATCTGGTAGAGATGGACGAAATGATTAACGACGCGCTCGGCCAGGGCAAACTGTCGGGCCTTAGGGACAAGTTGCAAGGCATCGATGAGCCATTCATCGATTGCTTGCATGCTCTGACTCATGGTAACCCGATCTCGGTACGGATGACTACGTACGGACTTGACAAGATTTTCAGCACCGAAAAGTTGTTGGCTAGGGTCGAACTCGACTTGGACATCTTTAGAGTTGTGGTTTACAGGCGGATACTCGGTGAGGACATCGGCGCCATTTGGAAAATTCTCGGACCTAGCCACGACCGGCCTGCCGACGTGCGAGCGAACGCGCGCATCGCCGCACACATGCTCAAGCAGTCGGGGAAGCTGGCTTCGTCAATAGGATACGAGTTGCCGTAGCTTCTGAGAGGCAGAGTCATTAGGGGAGAATGAGCGAAGATCCCCCAGACATATGCAGGCGCACGTACGGGTACTCGCTCCGCGCGATTAAGCTCTACAGGGCATTACAGGAGTGTAAGGACGGGGCGGGTTGGGTGCTTGGCAAGCAGTACCTGCGTGCGGCGACATCGATCGGAGCGAATGTGGAGGAGGCGCAATCGGCTGAAAGTCGGCCGGATTTTGTCCACAAGTACGGCATCGCTCAAAAGGAAGCAAGGGAGAGCATCTACTGGCTCAAGCTGCTAGCTGAGTCCGGGATCGTTCCATTGCCAAGGTTGAGGCCCCTGATCAAGGAAACTGAGGAGTTATTTGCCGTCATAACTGGGATCATCCTTAGTACGAAGAGGAGAACGAAGGCTGGACGCTAGCCTTTATCCTTTACCCTTTAGACTTTTAACATGCTTGACTATATTTGGTTGATTCCCCTTTTTCCACTGCTTGGCGCGGCGGTCCAACTTTTTGTTGGGCGCCGCCTCTCGAACAAGGGCGTCACGGCTGTGTCGGTTGGGCTTCCGGGCCTTGCGCTGGTGTGGGCTCTGGGATGCGTCGCCGAGTTTCTCAAGCTTCCGGCGGATGTCCACGTGTTCACCAAGGTTCTGTATTCTTGGCTGCCTGCCGGCGCATTCAGACTGTCGAACGGGTCGCTCGGGAACTTGAACGTTCCAGTGGGATTCCAACTGGACCCGCTGTCCACGGTCATGTTGCTGGTGGTGACGGGCATCGGCTTTCTGATTCATGTTTATTCCGTCGGCTACATGGCGCATGAAGGGGGCTACTACCGGTTTTTCGGATACATGAATCTCTTCATGTTCTCGATGCTGGTGCTGGTGCTGGCGAACAACTACCTGATGATGTTCGTGGGGTGGGAGGGCGTCGGCCTCTGCTCGTATCTGTTGATCGGTTTTTTCTTCCAGCGCAAATCCGCTTCCGACGCCGGTAAGAAGGCGTTCATCGTCAACCGCATTGGGGACGCAGGATTCCTGCTGGGAGTCATGCTGATGGCAGTTACTTTCGGCAGCGTGGAATTCCAACAGGTTACGGAGCAGGCCCGCAGCGGACGTTTTCCGGTGGGCAGCACCGTCATCGTAGCAATCTGCATCTTGCTGTTCGTCGGCGCCACCGGGAAGTCAGCGCAGATTCCACTTTACACCTGGCTGCCGGACGCCATGGAAGGCCCGACGCCGGTGAGCGCCCTGATCCATGCAGCCACCATGGTGACGGCCGGTGTTTATATGGTGGCGCGCTCGAATGCACTTTTCATCCTGGCGCCCACGGCGATGGCCCTGGTGGCGGGCATTGGCGCCGCGACCGCGATCTGGGCGGCCAGCATTGGTCTCGTGCAAAACGACATCAAGCGCGTGCTGGCCTACTCGACCGTGAGCCAGCTCGGGTACATGTTCCTGGCTTGTGGGGTTGGCGCTTTCGGCGCGGGTGTCTTCCACCTGATGACGCACGCCTTCTTTAAAGCGCTGCTCTTCCTTGGCGCGGGAAGCGTGATCCACGCCATGAGCGGCGAACAGGATATGCGCAAGATGGGGGCGCTGTGGGGTCGCATCCCTGTTACCGCGAAAACCATGCTTGTGGCTACGTTGGCCATCAGCGGCGCGCCGCTTTTTTCGGGATTCTTCAGTAAAGATGAGATTCTCTGGCAAGCCTTTTCGAGCCCTTACGGCAGCGCCTTGCTTTGGTTGGTCGGGTTCGCAACCGCAGGTCTTACCGCCTTCTACATGTTCCGCCTGTTCTTCATGACCTTTGCTGGCAAATCGCGCGCCCCGCACGAAATTGAACACCACATCCATGAATCACCCAAGGTCATGACGGTGCCGCTCATCTGCCTGGCCATCGGGGCGCTCGCGGCCGGATACGTCGGCTGGCCGAAAATACTGGGCGGCGCGAATCACTTCGAACATTTCCTGGAGCCGGTTTTCGAGAACCCGAACGCGCGGGCGGCGTTCGAGCACACCTGGCAGAGCGAGTTCGGCCTCATGCTGCTTTCCGTGGCTGTCGCGACGGTAGGTTTTTTGGCTGCATATTTCTGGTACTTGCGACGCCCGGAAGTTCCGGAGCGCGCGGCAGCCAAGGCCGGGCCCCTCTACAATCTGGTACTGCACAAGTACTATATTGATGAATTGTATGATGCCTTATTTGTGAATCGAGTGAAGAATGTCGGCAACGCCTTCGCGGCGTTCGACTTGGGTGTTATCGACGGGGGAGTTAACGGCGCGGGTTGGCTGACACGTATGTCCGGCGAGGCTTCGCGTTATTGGGACACGTGGGTTATCGATGGCCTGGTGAACGTCACCGCGTTCGTAGTTAAGGTCCTGAGTTATCCCGTGCGGGTCATCCAGACCGGCCTGGTGCAGAATTACGCCTGGATGATCACCCTGGGCGTGCTGATTTTCATGGTGTATTACTTCGTGCATTTCTAGGCGTTGAGAGTAGCGTAAGAGTCGAAAGTCAAGAGTCGAAAGTCGAAAGTCAAAAGCCGATAACCGAGTCGGCGGTCGAATCCAGGGAAAGTTTCACTCTCGACTTTCGACTGTCGACTCTCAACTGCTCTTCCGAGGTTCCCGATGGCTTACTTTCATGATCACATTCTGAGCATCGTCCTGTTCACGCCGGCGCTGGGGCTAATTGCGCTCATGTTCATTCCCGGCGCGAACAAGCAAGCCATCCGCTGGTGGGGCAACATCGTCATGTTCGGGAGCTTTCTGGTGTCGCTCCCGCTGGTATTCTGGTTTTCGCGGGAGTCGCCCGAGCAGCAGTTCAAATTCGTGGAAATCCATAATTGGATTCCCGGCATCGGCGCGCAATACCACCTCGGAATCGACGGCATCAGCTTCCTTCTCATCATGCTGACCACCGTGCTGGGATTCCTCTCGGTGCTCTCCTCGTGGACGGCGATTCAAGAGCGAGCCAAGGAATACTACGCCATGTTCATGCTCCTGCAGGTGGGCATGCTGGGCGTTTTCATGTCGCTGGACTTCTTCCTCTTTTACGTTTTCTGGGAAGTGATGCTGGTGCCAATGTATTTCATTATCGGCGTCTGGGGCGGCCCGCGGAAGCTCTATGCGGCCATCAAGTTTTTCCTCTACACTCTGGCCGGTTCCGTTCTGATGCTGCTGGGAATACTGACCCTCTACTTCCGTTATCACACCGACACTGGCGTCCATTCATTCGACGTGTTGCAATTGATGCAGCACACCTGGCCGCTGAATCTCCAGTACTGGGTCTTCTGGGCATTCATGATCGGGTTTGCGATCAAGGTGCCGATGTTCCCGTTCCACACCTGGCTGCCCGACGCGCACGTCGAGGCGCCGACGGCCGGCTCGGTGATCCTGGCCGGCGTCCTGCTGAAGATGGGGACGTACGGCTTCATCCGTTTTTCGCTGCCCCTTTTGCCGCAAGCCAGCAGCAACCCCACGATCGTGAAGGTCATGGCGGTGCTCTCGATTATCGCGATCATCTATGGCGCCCTGGTTTCGTTGATGCAGCGCGACATGAAGAAGCTGATTGCCTATTCTTCCGTCAGCCACCTGGGATTCTGCACGCTCGGGATTTTCGCTCTGAATCCCCATGGTTTGCAGGGAAGCGTAATCCAGCAGATCAACCACGGAATATCCACCGGCGCCTTGTTCTTGATCGTGGGTTTGATCTACGAGCGGCGCCACACTCGCGAGATCAAGGAATTCGGCGGGCTTTCGAATGTGATGCCGGTCTATGCCACTTTATTCATGATTGTGATGCTCTCCTCGATCGGACTGCCTCTGCTGAACGGCTTTATCGGGGAGTTCACGATCCTCCAGGGCGCTTTCGAGGCGAACTGGCATTGGGCGGCCTGGGCCGTCGCGGGAATCGTGTTGGGCGCCGCTTACATGCTCTGGCTTTACCAGCGAACCATGTTTGGCGCCTGCGAGAATCCCAAGAACCAGGTGCTCAAGGACTTGAACTGGCGCGAGATTATGACTCTGGTGCCTTTGATTGTCTGGGCTTTTTGGATCGGCGTTTATCCGAAGCCGTTCTTCAATGTGCTCGATAAGCCCGTGACGGCCATCGTGCAGCGAGTCAATCCGGATTTCTATCGATCATCATCGGCAAAAATAGCACCGCCGACACAAGGTGTAACACGGCCACTCTTGGCTGTGCAGGCGGCGCGTGCGAAGGCTGCGACGGCGCAGGCAAGAGTGCCTGTGCTACCTGGATCGGGAGGAGCCGGCAGCCAATGATCACGTCCTTCTTCAACGCTTCGGACTATCAGGCGATCAAGCCGGAAATCCTTCTGGCGATGTTCGGGCTGGCAATCCTGTTGTTTGATTTCCTGCTCGACAAACGCGACAAATACATGAACGCGCTGACAGCCTTGGCGGGCCTGACGCTTGCCGGGCTCAAGCTGGGCATGTTCTGGGTCGCCTTGCAGGGGCGAGGGTACAACGGTTTCGGCGGCGTCTTCGTCCTCGATTCGTTCGCGATTTTTGCCAAGTTCATCATCGTGGTCGCGACGGCACTTGTGGTCTTGCTCTCCGTAAAGTACCTCGAGATTGAGAATGCGAATTTGGGCGAGTACTATGCCCTGCTTCTCTTTTCGGCCGTGGGGATGATGTTCCTGGCGTCCGGAACGGACCTGATCGTGTTGTTCATCGCCCTCGAACTCATGGCCCTCTGCGAATATGTCTTGACGGGGTTTCTGCGCGGCAACCGGCGGTCCAATGAAGCGGCGGTGAAGTTCTTTCTGCTGGGCGCTTTTTCCTCGGGATTGCTTCTTTACGGCATGTCTCTGCTGTACGGAATCGGCGGGTCGACCAACCTGCTGGTGATTGCTCAGCGGCTCTCAGATCGTCCGCTGCATGACCCACTGGCCTGGATCGCCATGATTACGCTTCTGGCGGGAATCTACTTTAAGGTGGCGGCGGTGCCATTCCATCAGTGGACGCCGGACGCTTATGAAGGTGCGCCCACCTCGATCACGGCCTTTATTTCCGTGGCCCCGAAAGTGGCTTCCTTCGCCTTCTTCATTCGCATCCTGATCGCCGGACTGTGGCCCCTGCGCGCCGAGTGGCAATTGCTGACCATCGGAGTTGCCGTTGCCACCATGACCTTAGGGAATCTGGCGGCGATAACCCAGACGAACATCAAGCGCTTTTTCGGCTACTCGACCATCGCGCATGTGGGCTATCTTCTGCTCGGCCTTGTCGCCGCCGCGGATGGAAATCGCGAGGGCCTGACGGCCATTGCCATCTATCTCCTGGTTTATGCCTTCATGAACCTGGGAGCCTTCGCGGTGATCATCGTGATGCGGCGGAAAGACCTGATCGGGGACGAAATCGACGACATGGCCGGACTGATGGCGCGCGCACCGGGCATGGCGATCCTGATGCTGATTTTCCTGCTTTCCCTGGCGGGTATTCCTCCTACAGCAGGGTTTATCGGGAAGTACTTTATCTTTCTTTCCCTGATTGAGACGGGGCACTACTATCTGGCCGTGCTGGCGGTGGCGTACGCGGTCGTGGCGTTGTATTATTACTTTCGCATTGTGGTGGCGATGTTCATGCGGAAGGCCGCGGAGGCAATCCCGCTCGCGACCAGTGCGGGCATTCGCGTGGCGCTCGCCGTCACGCTGTGCATGACGCTGGTGGTTGGGATTTATCCTCAGCCGTTTATTTCGATCGCGCGTGAGGCGATCCGGCCGTTCTTCATGTAGGGAATTGGAAATACCGTGCGCAGTTGTCATTCCGAGCAAAGCGAGGAATCTCGCACTGATTCCCGCTTGTTTCGTGCCTCAACACAGAGCGAGATTCCTCGCTTCGCTCGGAATGACACCGCATGACCTGCGATTGTCCATGGCGAAGGAGCCGGCAAACATCTGGGCCCAGGTGGGACTCTACACGAGCCTGGGTTTTATTTTGCCTGCGGGTGGGCTCGTGGGCGGTGCGGTCGGTTGGTTGCTGGATCGTTGGCTGCACACCTCCCCCTGGCTGACTGTGATCCTGGGATTCATGGGTGCGGCGGCCGGTTTAACCGAGGTTCTGCGGATTTTAGGCCGGGCGGAGAAGGATGCCGACAGAAACGATTCAAATTCCGGACCTGGCTCGGGCTGAAGCGCGCCTGCCGCGATGGATGGTACTTTGTGGACTCGTGGCGCTGATCACGATGCTTTTGTACCGGCAGGTATTGATCGCTGCCGGATTTGCCATGGGGGCCGCGCTGGGAATCTTAAACTACCATTGGCTGCACGAAGCGGTGGAGGCATTAACGAAGGCAGGCCAGGCTCGAGTTCCCAAGTTGCTGGTGGCAAAATTCCTGATAAGATATCCGCTGGCTATCGGTCTTATCATTTTCTTTTTCAAGACCGGCTGGCTTCCGCCGATGGCTGTATTGGCAGGACTGTTCGTGCCGGTGGCTGGAATTTTGATTGAAGCCATAGTCCAGATAGGAGACGGATTGGATTCAAGGTAGTTATGAAGTTGAGAGTCGAGGAGTTGAGGAGCGGAGCTTTTTGACTCTCGACTCCTCGACTCTTGACTTCTCGACTCAGGAAGAACATGGAACATCAAACTTGGTTTGCGGCAATCCTAAATAAGCTCCTGGGCGGTGCAGTAACACCGCTGCTGGCGAAGATCGGCCGGGCGCCCGCCGATACCCTCCATCCGATCCCGAATTACGTCGCCATGGAAATCCTGGTTATTCTCTTGCTGCTGACCGGCATGGTTCTCCTGCGCCGGCGGCTGTCGGTTGAAAACCCGGGCAAGTTCCAACACATAGCGGAAATCGTGGTGACATTCACGCAGGACATGTGCGACGAGATCATCGGCCACGGCAGCGGGCGTTATGTGGCAATGATTGCGACACTCGGCATTTTTATAGTCCTGTGTAATCTGTTGGGAATGATTCCGACCTTGCAGACGCCCACTGCACACATTCAAGTGGCGCTGGGGTGTGCTGTCGCGGTGTTCCTTTATTACAATTTTCAAGGGGTTCGCCAGCACGGAGTGATCGGTTATCTCAAGCACCTTTCCGGGCCGATGCTGGCCATCGCGATCGTCATGTTTCCGATTGAAGTCATCGGCAACGTGGGCCGGTTGCTTTCGCTCAGCGTCCGTCTTTATGCGAATATGATGGTGGGTGATCTGCTCGAATGGGTTTTCAGCACACCGGTCCCCACTGCTATGTCGGCCGCGTTCCACATGGCCTTTCTGGGACCTGTCATCGCCATCCTGGCGCCGGCGGTTTTCATGGCGCTCCATGTTTTCGTCTCGCTCTTGCAGGCGTATATTTTCATGCTCTTGCCTGCCGTCTATATCGGTATGGCAGTTTCGGAAGAGCACTAGTTAGAAAATGGAAACTGGAAACTGGAAGTTCGAAAATGGCAGGTGGGGAAACGGCAACGGGCGATGAACCGAAAACAGCCATTTTCCATTTTCCGTTTTCCAGTTTCCAGTTTTGCAAGACCGCGAGTGTGATTCCGGCCTGTTCGAGGGTTGGCGGGAAACCACCCACTGGCGGAAATTCATGGTGAACTCGCACCGCGTGGTTGGGAGTTCAAAGGAGGAAGTGCATGAAGCGGTACGTTGCGATGTTTCTGACTGTTCTAGGAATGCTTCTGGTTGCTGTGCCTGCGTTTGCCCAGGAGGCGGCCGCTAGCGCCCATCCGGAGAATATCAAATGGGTGATCATCACTGCCGGATTCGCTATGGCCATTGCGTCCGCTGCCTGTGGCTACGCCCAGTCGAAGGCGACCGCAGCAGCCTGCGAGGGCTTGGCGCGTAATCCGGGTGCCCGGCCGGGCATTCAGTTCGCACTGATTCTGGCTCTGGTGTTGATTGAGTCGATGGCTCTGTACACCTTTGCCATCATCTTCGCCAAAGTTTCGCCTTGATAAGCGTGACTTTGTTCTGGTTTAGCCAAGAGAGGGGGGGCTTCGGCCTCCCCTTTCTTTTTCGTGGGTGTAAATGCGGCCTTTGAGTCGGCATCGGCCGGCGTGGTGATGGCCGCGGTGTCGAGTTCGGTGTTGCGTTACGGAAGCGGTATCCCAGCGGTATTTGAAAACGTCAGGAACACGTTAGGGAAAAGGCCCAGGTAGAAGATACCGACCAAACTTACAGCCAGGGCCGTGCGCAGCGCCATCGGCAACGAAGTGCTGGAGGCCTTCGTGGTGCCTTCGCGCATATACATGGCGACGACGATGTGAAGGTAGTAGTACACGGAGACGACGCTGTTCAGCAAAGCAATGATTGTGAGACCGATCAGGTGGGAGTGAATGGCGGCGCGGAAAAGGAAGAATTTTCCGAAGAATCCCGCGGTGGTGGGGATTCCGGCAAGCGAGAGGAGGAAGACCGTCAGGCAAGCGGCGGTTCCCGGCCGCACGTAGGCCAGACCGGTGTAGTCCTCAATTTGAGTCGAGAGTTCGCCGTTACCCGCCAAGTGGGCGATCAACACAAATGCACCGACGTTCATCAGGGCGTAGGCTGTGAGGTAAAAGAGCACTGCGGAGGTGCCTTCTTTGCTTCCCGCAGCCACACCTACGAGGACGTAACCGGCATGAGCAATAGACGAATAAGCTAGCATCCTCTTGATATTGGTCTGCCAGATCGCCGCGAGATTACCCAGGCTCATGGTCAGGATCGCTGAGACCCAGATTACCCAGAAGCTCACGGAAGTCGCCGAAGCCAGCCCACCCAGGAAAATCCTCAGAAGAACGGCGAAGGCCGCAGCCTTCGGGCCCACGGAGAGGAATGCCGTGACCGGCGCCGGCGCACCTTGGTACACATCCGGCGTCCAGATTTGAAATGGGACAGTGGAGAGTTTAAACGCCAGGCCGACGAACATCAAAACCAGCGCCACGCGCGCCAGCGTGGTCCACTGCTCCGGATGCGGAAGGCGTGCGCTCAACTCCAGCAGGTTGGTCGTGCCGGTCAGTCCATAAACAAAGGCGATACCGTAAAGGAAGAAGGCCGTAGCAAACGAACCCAGCAGGAAGTATTTGAACGACGCCTCGTTCGAGAGCGTGTCTCTGCGCCTGAAGCCCACCAGGATGTAGGTGGAGATGGAAGAAATCTCGAGTCCGATAAACACCATGATGAGGTCGGTGGAAGCCGCCATGAAGCACATCCCTGCCGTGCCCATCAGGACCAGCGCATAGAACTCCCCATGTTGAATCCCGTCGCGCTCGAGGTAGTTGATGGAACCCAGCACGGTCAGCGCAGCGACCAGCAGGAACAGGTAGAAGAAGTAGAAGCTGAATTGGTCCGCAGCGATCGCCTTGCCGAAAGCCAGGCCAGGATTATCAGAAATCCAGAACGTGCCGCCCGCCGCCGCGAGAATTCCGGCCAGTGCAAGCCAACCGAGCGCGGACCTTCTTCGGGGAACAACAAACGGGTCGAGGATCATCACCAGAATTCCGAATCCACACAGGATGATCTCCGGGAGGATTCGCATCGTGTCGACGGCCTGGAAGGGGCTCATTTGCCACCCCCTGCAGAGGGAACATGCGGTAGGGAATAGGGAACAGGCCCAAACAACGGGGGAACAGAGAACAGGGGATAGGGAACAGGCCGAAACACAGAACATGGTGGGGCGGAGAGTGTATGTGGGGACAAACTGAGTGCCCTGACGTTTGGCACCCTACGTCCGGCGGGCAAATCAAAAGTTGCGACGGCCACTGCCCTGTTCCCTGTCCCCTGTTCCCTAATCCCTAATCCCTGTTCCCTATTCCCTGTTCCTTGCACTCGCGACATGACGGCGCTCACGCTATGGTCCATACGGCGCAAGAAAGGCTGGGGATAGATCCCCATGGCGAGAATCACAATCACCACGGTGGCAAGGATCAGTTTCTCGAGCGCGCTGCAATCCGGAAGAGTCTTGTTCTTGTCATTCGTGATCACGCCCAAGAAAACGCGCTGGTACATCCACAGCAAGTAGACTGCAGCAAGCACCACGCCCACGGCGGCCAGCGCGGCGTAAACGGCCCGCTGGTGAAAGGAGCCGAGGATAACGAGGAACTCGCCCACGAATCCGTTCAGCATGGGCAGGCCGAGCGACGAAAGTGTGACGATCAGGAAAAAGGTGCTGTAGACAGGCAGGGAAGTGGCGAGGCCGCCAAACTCGCGGATGAGCCGCGTATGGCGGCGCTCGTAGAGCAGGCCCACAAGAATAAACAAGCCGCCGGTGGAAACACCATGGCTGAACATCTGGTAGATAGCGCCTTCCATTCCTTGTGTGTTGAGCACGAAGATCCCTAGAACGCAAAAGCCAAGGTGTGCCACGGAGGAATATGCCACCAACTTCTTCAAGTCCGGCTGAACCATTGCTACGAGCGCGCCGTAAATGATGCCGATAATTGCCAGGGCGATAATGAGCGGCGCAAACTCTCGCGAGGCGTGCGGAAACAGCGGCAGGCAGAAGCGCAGCATGCCGTAGGTGCCCATCTTCAGCAGCACGCCGGCCAGAATCACGGAACCCGCCGTTGGCGCTTCAACGTGTGCGTCGGGCAGCCAGGTGTGAAACGGGAACAGCGGAACTTTGATCGCAAAGGCCACAAAGAAGGCCAGGAAGAGCCAACGTTCAACGGAGGGGGATAATGAAGGGCTGTTCGAAAAAGTGGCGATGATACGGAGCAGGTCGAAAGTACCGGTGACGGTATAAATGTAGATAATACCTGCCAGCATCAGCGCTGAGCCTACCATCGTGTAAAGAATAAACTTGACTGCCGCATAAATCCGCCGGTCGTGGCCCCAAATGCCAATCAAGAAATACATGGGGATCAGCATCACTTCCCAGAAGACGAAGAAAAGCACCAGGTCGAGCGAGGCAAAGACGCCGATCATGCCCGTCTCGAGCGCCAGCAGGAAGATGAAGAATTCCTTCACCCGCTTCGTGATGCCTGTCCAGGAGACGAGCACGCAGAGCGGCGTTAAGAATCCCGTCAGCAAGATGAGCAGTCCGCTTAAGCCATCCACGCCGATGTGATAGTCAATCGGTGGCGCGGTGATCCAGGAATGGATTTCAACAAACTGCATGCCCGGAGCGTCCGTTCGTAAGCCGGCATAGAGGATCGCGCTCACCAGGAAGGTGAGCAGCGATGACACGAGCGCCACCCAGCGGATCGGTTGCTCGCGTGTAGGACCGAAGAAAGCGATAATGACTGCCCCCGCCAGGGGCAGCAGAATCGCGATCGTGAGAAGATGATCAGCTAGCCAGTGCATAGAATGAGTCCGCTACGTCGTGCATGAATTTTGTGGACGTGACCCCTCACCCGTCGCGCTCCGGCTGATGAAAGCGCCGGCGGCGCGACACCCTCTCCCCAAGGGAGAGGGCTCCGCACGTACCGATCTGCCCACTGCCTACCTGCCGACTGCCGACCGTTTTACCGCGGCCAGAGGGCGTAAGCCAACCATACTGTGGCCCCCAACATGACCCACGCAGCATAGCTGCGGATGTTGCCGGATTGAATGCGGCGCAGCAAGTCTCCCACGTCGGCCACTCTCCGTCCGGTTCCGTTAACGCCGCGTCCGTCGATGACCCCTGCGTCGACGCGCTGCCAGAGAATCTTTTCCGCCCCGACTTTGAGCGGCCGGACCACCAGCCAGTTATAGATCTCATCCACGTAATACTTGTGAACCAGGAGTTGATAGAAGCGGTTGAACCGCTCCGCAATGCGGTGAGGCAGCGACGTGTTCTTCAGGTAAAGCCACCAGGCAGCCAGGATGGCGACGGCTGCAAAGCAGAGTGCGAAGATCATTAAGGCGCCGGCGGAGAAGCCCTGAGCGCCGGACTCCTGCCCGGAGGCTCGCAGGAAATCGCTCGAGGTTTTGAACACCGGATCGAGGAAGCGGTCAAATGCCTCGCTTCCTCCAAAGACCTTGGGCCAGCTCACGTCGCCTGCTACGATCGAGAAGAGCGCCAAGATGAGCAGGGGAGTCGTCATCTTCGAACCGCTCTCATGCACATGGTGCTCGGCTTCCGGCGACAGGCGCGACTTGCCGAAAAAGGTCAGGAAGAGCGCGCGGAACATATAAAAGGCCGTGAGGCCGGCCGTAATCGCTCCCAGCCAGTAGATCCAATGCCGCGCCAGAGGGCCTTCATAGGCTGCGGCGAGAATCTCATCCTTGCTGAAAAATCCGGATAATCCCGGCACGCCGCTGATGGCCAGGGTGGCAACGAAGAAGGTGATGAACGTGGTCTTCATCTTGTGCCGCAAGCCGCCCATCTTGCGCATGTCGAGTTCGCCGTCGAGGCCGTGCATCACGCTTCCGGCGGCAAGAAATAAAAGCGACTTGAAGCAGGCGTGCGTCATCAGGTGGAAAATTCCGGCCGCGTAGACGCCCACTCCGCAGCCGATGAACATGTATCCAAGCTGGCTGATGGTGGAATAAGCGAGCATCCTCTTCAGATCGTTCTGAGTGACGGCAATCGTCGCCGCGAAAAATGCGGTCCCGCAACCGATCGCGGCCACGATTTCAAGCGCCAACGGCGCGTGTGAATAGATGGGGTTCGATCTGGCCACGAGATAAACGCCGGCGGTGACCATGGTGGAGGCGTGAATCAAGGCGCTGACCGGCGTGGGCCCTTCCATGGCGTCGGGTAGCCAGACGTACAGGGGAATCTGGGCCGATTTCCCAACCGCGCCGAGGAAAAGAAGAATGCCGATGGCGGTCAACGCGGTCCGCTGTTCGCCGGCCTGAAGGGCCGCGATGCTATTGAATGTCGATTGGAAATTCAGAGATCCAAACGTCCAGAAGAGCAGCGCCACACCGACGGTGAATCCCGCGTCGCCAATGCGCGTGACGATGAACGCCTTCTTCCCCGCGTCGGAGGCTGACTGCTTGCGAAAATAGAACCCAATGAGCAAATAGGAACAGAGGCCCACGCCTTCCCATCCCACAAACATCACGGGGTAGTTGGCGGCCGTCACCAGGGTCAGCATCATGAAGAGGAAGAGATTCAAGTAGGTGAAGAACCGGTAGTAGCCGCCTTCATGCTCCATGTAACCTCGGGAGTAGAGATGAATCAGGAAGGCCACCACCGTTACGGTGACAGTCATGACCAATGTGAGGCGATCGTAGAAAAGGGCGTAATCAGCGCGCAGGTTTCCGGATTCGATCCAAGTGAAGTAACTGTGTATGAAAGGCGCAGGTTGAGCAGAGGAGGTTGTGTAGATCCAGGCGTTCAGCAGCGCAAAGACCATGGAGAGCCCGGCAGCGCCGCAGCCGATCAGGGACACCACTGCCTGCGAGAAACGTCGGCCCAGTATCCCGTTCAATGCCGTCCCCACCAAGGGTGGAAGCAGCATTAAGATGAGGAGTGTCTCCATTTTGAATCGTCAGTTGTCAGTCGTCAGTCGTCCGTTGTCAGTTGCATTTGCGTTCTGTCGGTTCACTTTTGACTCTCGACTCTTGACTCTCGACTTGTCGCGAACGGATGACGCTACAATTTCATCGAGTCGAGGTCCTCGATATTAAGCGAATCACGATTCCGGTAGAGTGCAATGATGATGGCCAGGCCGACCGCCGCCTCGGCTGCCGCCACAACGATCACGAAGAAGGCAAACAACTGGCCGTCCAGGTTTCCCAGGTAACGCGAAAACCCGATGAAGGCCACGTTGACCGCGTTGAGCATCAGCTCGATGCACATGAAAACCGTGATGATGTTTTTCCGAATTACGAAGCCCGCGGCGCCGATCACAAAAAGCGCGGCGCTCAAGGCCAGCACGTGTGAAAGCGGAACCATGTCGAAGCCTCAGAGCTCCTTCTTCGCCAGAACCACAGCGCCCAGAATCGCGACCAGGATCAGGATTGACGTAACCTCGAACGGCAATACATAGCTTCTGAATAGGAGTTGACCGATAGCAGCAGGGCCGGCGTCTACCTTCGCGGCAGGATTCGAGGCTCCCGCGGGATATTGCTTCCATATGGCCAGCAAGACTTCCAGCAGGAAAGCCGCTACGAGCGGGGCGCCGAGCCAGCCTGCGATTCGGCTGCGGCGGCTGGGCGTTTCCCGTCCTGCGTTCAGAAGCATAATCACGAAGACGAACAACACCATAATGGCCCCGGCATAGACAATCACCTGAATCACGGCGATGAATTCCGCGCCCAGCAGGAGATACACGACCGCCACCGAACAGAGCACCACAATGAGCGACAAGGCGCTATGCACAGGCATGCGTTGCGCGACCACACTGAGGGCGGCAACCACGGCGACCGCGGCGAAAATGTAAAAGAGCGGAACCATGTTTGTTGCAGCGTGTGGGGGCACGCCGTACGGGCACGCCATGGCGTGCCCCTACCGAGAACCGATCCACGCAACCACGAAACTGCTCACCAGTACATTCAGCATTCCCAGGGGCAACAGGAATTTCCAACCGAACGCCATGAGCTGATCGTATCGAAAACGGGGCAGAGTCCCCCGCATCCAGATGTAAAAGAAGAGAAAGCAAAAGAGCTTAAGACAGAACCAAAACACCGGAAGCAGCACGCGCAGCACATAGGGGCCAAAAACGGGGCCATGCCAGCCGCCGAAGAAAAGTATCGTGGCGAGACATGAAACCGTTATCATGTTGGCATATTCCGACATGAAGAACATGGCAAACTTCATACTACTATATTCGGTATGGTAGCCGCCCACCAACTCACTCTCTCCTTCCGGCAGGTCAAATGGAACGCGATTGGTGTCGGCGATGGCGGCGGTGAAATATACGAGGAATCCCACGGGTTGCACGAAGATGTTCCAATGGGGAAGGTAGGTGTTCACTCCGGCGATGTGCCAGAAGCCGCTTTGGCCATTGACGATGCCGCGCAGGCTCAACGTTCCGGCGATCATCAGAACGCCCACCACCGCAAGTCCCAGCGAAAGTTCGTAACTGATCATTTGTGCGGAGGAGCGCAGCCCGCCCAGCAGCGGGTATTTGCTGTTGGATGACCAGCCGGCCAGCGCGACGCTGTAAACTCCCAGCGACGTGACGGCGAAGACAAAGAGCAGGCCAACATTCAGGTCAGTAATCTGGAAAAGGATGGTGTGGCCGTGGATGGTAAAGCCTTCCCCGAACGGGATCACGGCGATGGAGAGGAAGGCCAAAGTAAGTGCGAGAAAGGGAGCGAGCCAATAGACAATCGTGTCGGCCTCGAGGGGCACGATATCTTCTTTCAGAATGAACTTGAGTCCGTCCGCCAGCGGCTGCATAAGGCCGGAATATCCCACCAGGTAAGGCCCCCAGCGGGACTGGATGTGGGCCACGACTTTCCGCTCCAGCCAGGTCAGATAGGCGATCGACGTCAGCATGATGAAGACCACGACCGCGATTTTTATCAGGGTGATAAGGAGCAGCCACCCTGTGTCAGAAAATGTGGCCATCGGGTTTCTTGGCTTCGTCCACTGAATTGAGCGCCCAACTGTAGCGGCTTAAAGTCCCGGACGTAAAGAGCGTATCGCGCGAAGAAAAAACCAGGCTCGAATCCACCGGTTCATCCGGAGTTCCCTCCGGATGCGTCGCAACCGCGCGGCCCACCAGCAGGCTGGGAAGCGGCAAGGCGTAGCCGGGTACCTTGGCGATAATCTCCCGCGTGACGTCGTCGGCGTTTTGATAATTCGATTTCCGGCCGAGCAGGCGGGCGAGCGCTAGCAGGATTTCAAGATCGCTGTACGTGCCCGCTTTGCGCATGGTCTTCTTGAGCGCCTGCACTTGGCCGCAAGTGTTGGTGACGGTGCCGGCCTTTTCAGCGAAGGTCGTAGCGGGCAGCACCACGTCCGCCATCTCCGTGGTTTCGGTGGGGAAGATTTCGGCCACCATCAGGAACGCCAGTTTGCCGAGAGCCTCTTTCGAAATACCGAACGTCTTGACAGGATTCGAACCGAACACCAGCAGGGCTTTGATTTCACCCGACTCAATCCCCGCAAAGATTTCGCGCACGTTGCGTCCTGGCCGAATGGGAATCTTCGCATCCCACGTGGAATCGAAGCGCGCGCGCGCCGCCTCGTCCGTGACCGGCAAGTATCCCGGAAGCGTTCCGGGAAGAACTCCCATATCGGCCGCGCCGCGTGAATTGGCGTAATCGCCCAAAGCGATGAAGCGTGTTTTTCCGGGAAGCGATAGCCCCCACTTCACGAGATCACGAATCGCTGAGCCCTGGATCTCATCGCCGAAAATGATGATCGCATCGCTCTCCGCGCGCAGCTTTTCGTGCAAGGACTTAAGAGCATCAGCGACGGCAGCGTGCTCGGCTGAAGGTGTCCCATTTCCTGCCAGAGTGCGAATCGCTTCCGCCTCTCCGCCCGGTGCGACAGAAACGTAGAGGCTTGCCTGGCGATGCAGTTTGATTTCCTGATGATTGATAACGTACAACCTCGCGCCGTGCCTCTGTACGGCCTGGCGAATCTGGTAGGCCAAGAGAGGATGTTGCTGCGTCGGGTCGTTTCCGACGAGCAGGATGCTCGAGGCTTGCGCAATGTCTTCCACGGCCGCATAACGGTCGCCGGCCTGTGCCTCCGTCAAGGCGCGCACGAGAGACGAGTAATCCGCGGTGCGGTGGTGGTCCAGGTTGTTGGTGCCCAGAACGGTTCGCGTGAAACGCCCCAGGAGGTAACTCTCTTCGTTGGTGATACGATTCGAGCCTATAACCGCGATTGAATCCGGGCCGCTCTGAGCCAGGACGGCCTTGATCCGCTCCACGGCGAAACCAAGAGCTTCATCCCAGGTGCCCGACTCTTGCTTGCCGTTGCGGCGGATCAAAGGAGCGGTCAACCGCTTATCGTTGTTTACGAAATCCCATCCGAAGCGCCCCTTGACGCAGAGAAACTCGCCGTTGAACCCGGAGTGGTCGCGGTTATTAGCGCGGATAATACGATTGTTTCTAATAGAGAGCGTGGTCTTACAGCCGTCGCCGCAGTGGTTGCAGATCGTGCCCGTGTAGGTCAATTCCCAGGGGCGGGTGAGATAGCGATAAGTGCCGCTGGTGAGCGCGCCCACCGGGCAGATATCGATGCACATCCCGCACTCTTCGCACTCGAGTTGTTCCCCCCGGTTGGGAATGATCTCGCTGTGCGCGCCGCGGAAGCCGATCCCGTAAGCGTTCACGTCCATGCCTTCGTCGCAGACGCGAATGCAGCGGTAGCAGAGGATGCAGCGCGGCCAATCGTAATAGACGAGGCTCGAGAACTTCCGCTCCTCGTGGTGGAGTTTCGGTTCCATGAAGCGGGTGTCCGCCGCGCCGTAGCGGAAGACCGCATCCTGAAGTTCGCACTCCCCGCCTTTATCGCAAACCGGGCAATCCAGAGGATGATTGGTGAGCAGAAACTCGAGCATGGATTTGCGAGCGTTCTTCACTTCCTCGGTTTCGGTGCGGACCACCATCCCGTTGGCCACGATCGTGGTGCAGGCGGTCTGCAGCTTGGGCATGCGCTCGATCGCCACCAGGCACATGCGGCAAGCGCCTTGCAAGCTCAGGCCCGGATAATAACAATAAGAGGGTATTTCGATGCCGACCTGCTTGGCGGCTTCGATGAGCAAGGTGCCCGGCGGTACGGCAACGGCCTTGCCGTCGATGGTGAGCTTGACCGGTTCGGGCGGGGCTGCTTTTTTGGCGGCAGGGCCCGGCGTCAGTGCGGCGCTGCGAACGTAGGGGCCTGCCACACCCCGGGTCTCCTGCTTCAAAGGATGATCCAGCAGCTCAAAGCCCGACTTTTGCTGGTCTTCTTTCACGCTACCGCCACCGCCTTCTTCTCGTACGGGCAATACCCTAATTTCAAATGCTCTTCGAACTCGGAACGGAACTTCTTCAGTATGCTGATGGTCGGCATCGCCGCCGCGTCTCCCAGCGGGCAGAGCGTTTTTCCCAGCATGTTGTAGGAAACGTCCAGGGCTGTATCCATATCTCCTGCGAGCCCGCCGCCGGCATGGAATCGCCCGAGCAGCGACTTCAGCCAGGCCGTTCCTTCACGGCAGGGAATGCACCAGCCGCACGATTCGTGCGCGTAGAACTTCATGATGCGATGCGCGAGTTTAACCATGCAGGTATCTTCGTCGAGGATCACGACTCCGCCGGAACCCAGCATGGAGCCGATCTTGGCCACCGAATCGAAGTCCATCGCGACATCAATTTCGTCCGCCGTGAGCACCGGGCATGACGAACCGCCGGGGATGACGGCTTTCAACTTCTTTCCGCCCGGCACGCCGCCGCCTACTTCTTCGATCATGCGGCGGAGAGGGAATCCCATGGGCAGTTCGTATACACCCGGCCTTCGAATGTGGCCGCTCAGGCAGAAGAGGCGAGTGCCGCCGTTCTTAGGCGTGCCCAGCTTGGCGTACCACTCCGCGCCATTCAGGATAATATGCGAGACGTTAGCGAGTGTCTCGACGTTATTAATAATTGTTGGTCCCTCGTAAAGTCCGACAATAGCAGGGAAGGGAGGCTTGATGCGCGGGTAGCCGCGCAGCCCTTCCAAGGAATTCAAGAGCGCCGTCTCTTCGCCGCATTCGTACGCTCCCGCACCGGTGTGGGTGCAGAGCTCGAAATCGAAACCCGAGCCCAGAATGTTTTTTCCAATAAAGCCGCGCGCGTAGGCCTCTTCGAGAGCGCGATCCAATATATCGATCAAATAGCGGTATTCGCCGCGGGTGTAGATGAAGCCCTGGTGCGACCCGATCGCGAACCCGGCGATGATGGTTCCCTCGAGCAATTGGTGGGGATCGCACTCGATCAGCGGCCGGTCCTTGCAGGTTCCCGGCTCGCTCTCGTCGGCATTGCAGACCACATACTTGGGCCGGGCGGATTGCTTGGGAACGAAACTCCACTTCATGCCGGTGTTGAAGCCGGCCCCGCCGCGGCCCCGCAGGCCGGAGTTCTTCATCTCATTGATGACGGCGTCAGGCCCCATTTCGAAGGCCTTTTTCAATGCCTTGTAACCATCGTGCTCGAGATACACGTCGATCGAGGTCGAGTTGGGCAGGCCAACCCGCCGAGTGAGGACTTTCACCTCCAGCGGCGAGCCTTTGAAGTAATTTTGGTAATCAGACATATGACCGTTAGGGAACAGGGAATAGGGAACAGGGAACAGCGCGCAAATGGAACTCGCCGTCTTCTTGAGCCAAAGCGAGATTCCTCGCTTCGCTCGGAATGACGTACTCCCCTTTGTCCGTGACGCTGCCCATCGTTTATTTGCTGTTCCCTATTCCCTGTTCCCTATTCCCTATTCCCTACTCCCCGCCCGCAGCCTCTCCAGGAGCGCGTCAATCTTCTCGGGAGTGAGGTCTTCGTAAAAGTCGTAATTCACCTGCATGGCCGGCGCGCCGCAGCACGCGCCGAGGCATTCGACTTCCTCCAAAGAAAACACTCCGTCGGGCGTTGTTTCTTTGTGCCCGATTCCCAGCCGTTTCTCGCAGTGCCCGAGGATCTCTTCGCCGCCGAGCACCATGCACGAAACGTTGGTGCATACCTGAAGGTTGTATTTGCCCATCGGGTTCCGATGCAGCATCGAGTAGTAGCCGATGTTCTCGATCACTTCGATGGGCCGCACTTCGACACGACGCGCGACTTCTTCGATAACCTCATCGCTGATGTACCCGATCTCGTCCTGGGCATGAAGAAGGCACGGGACGATCGCCGAGCGCTTCAGCGGGTAGCGTGCGATCAACTTATCGAATTGTCCAAGCAGCGCGTCTGGTAGCATGACAGCGGAAAACGAAAATCGAATTCAAAAACCGAAACTCGCCGTGCCGAATTTCGAATTTCGAACTTCGAATTTCGATTTTCGGCTCTTCCCTTACCGGTCTACTTCGCCCAGCACAATATCGATCGTGCCGATACAGGCGACGACGTCGGCAATCAAACGGCCTTCGATCATCTTCGGCAAGGCCTGTAGATTGGCGAAAGAAGGCGCGCGCACGTGGCAGCGGAAGGGCTTGGGCGAGCCGTCGCTGACGATATAGAAGCCCAGTTCTCCGCGCGGGGATTCGATGGCCTGATACACTTCGCCGACCGGCGGATGGAATCCTTCCGTCACGATCTTGAAGTGATAAATCAACGCCTCGATAGAAGTCTTCATGCTCTCACGGTCAGGCAGCACAATGTGGGGCGCATTCGCCTTTATGGGTCCTTCCGGAATGCCCTCCATGGCTTGTTGCACAATGCGGAGCGACTGGCGCATTTCTTCGAGTCGCACCACGTAGCGAGCGTAGACATCGCCCTCGGGCCGCCTGGGAACCGTGAAATCGAACTTCTCGTAGCTCGAGTACGGCTCTTTTTTTCGAATGTCGTAATCCACTCCTGAGCCGCGCAGCGACGGGCCGGAGAGTCCCCAGGCAGTGGCCTCATCGCCCGTGAGTTTGCCGATCCCGACTGTGCGCTTCAGCCAAATCGGGTTCTTGGTCAACAAATCCTCGTATTCCTCGAGGCGCGGGGGGAATGCCTTCACGAACTTCTCCACGTGCTTCAGCCAGCCCAAGGGAGGCTCCAGCGCTAAGCCGCCGATGCGAAAATAACTGGTCATCATGCGCTGGCCGGAGACCATTTCGAAAATGTGGAGAATCGTTTCGCGTTCTCGGAAGCAATACAGAAGAACCGACATGGCGCCCAGGTCGATGGCGTGAGTTCCCAGCCATACGAGATGGCTCTGAATTCGCGTGAGTTCCGTCAGCAGCACGCGGATCCACTGGGCGCGCGGAGGAATTTCGAGATCCAGCAACTTCTCGACCGCCAGGCAAAACCCCAGGTTGTTGGAGAGCGGTGAGAGGTAATCCATGCGGTCGGTCAGCGTGATGCCTTGTGAGTAAGTCTTGTCCTCGAAGGATTTCTCGAAGCCCGTATGGAGATAGCCGATGTCATACACGGCTCGAACTACTGTCTCGCCGTCGAGTTCGAGCACCAGGCGCAAGACGCCGTGCGTCGAGGGGTGCTGGGGTCCCATGCTGAGGATGACCCGCTCTTCCTGGCCCGGAATTTTCTCGAGCGTTATCGGCATCTAGCGATATCCCTCAACAGGGTAATCTTTGCGCAGCGGGTGGCCTTCCCAATCTTCCGGCATCAGGATTCTCCGCAAGTAAGGATGCCCCGCAAACTGTATCCCAAAGAGATCAAAAACTTCGCGCTCGAAGGCGTTGGCGGACGGATACACAGGGACCAGAGAGTCGACACGCGGAGCGTCGCCGCCGGTGCGAACCTTAAGTCGCAGGCGTTCGGCATTTTTCAGTGAAAGCAGGTGATAGACAACCTCAAAACGCGGTTCATTGGGGTAGAGGTCCAGCGCGGTTACGTCTGAAAGGAATTTATAGGAGAGGGTTGGATCGATTCGCAAGAACTCGCAGACGCGGATCAGCGCGCCGGGCTGGACGTAGATCGTCAACTCACCGCGAAACTCCCGTGCCTCTTCAAGCCCCTGGGTTGCAAATTCTCTAAGCTTCTTGAGAGTGAGGTTTGATTCGAGGTCTGAAGGCATGACGAGTGCTTGCCCCGTTGACGGTTAAGATGCGGCGCCCGGAATCTTCGAGCAAAGTTGCAGTTCCGAGTGGTCATGAGCCTGGCCCCGCTGACGGAGATGATAGCCTCTGTCATCCTGAGCGAAGCGAAGGATCTGCCGTTCCGTTCGCAGGCGAAACAATGCAGATTCTTCGCTTCGCTCAGAATGACAGACTCTCGAGAGGGCGAGGCGAACGGGCGCTTCGGAAGAGCGCTACCGCTTCCAATCCAAAGCGCCCTTCTTCCAGATGTAGACGTACCCTGCCAATAAAACGGCGATGTACAAGAGCATTTCAAAGAAGCCGAACCACTTTAAGCTCTTGAAAATCACAGCCCAGGGGTAGAGGAAAACAGCTTCTACGTCGAAGAGGATAAAGAGCATCGCCACGAGGTAGAAGCTTACGGAGAAACGCTCCCGGGCGCTGCCCACCGGGGGGATACCGCACTCGTAAGGGCTCAGCTTGGATTGTGAGGGGCGCTTAACTCCCACCCACGCAGACAAGCCCAGAATGGCCGCACTCACCGCCACGACAATAAGGAAATGAATCAGCAAAGGCAAATAAGGGCTTGTCATTGCAATAAGTTACGGCGAATGTCCTGAACCCTGCCTAACATTTCACTATACGAAGCGCGATGCGAAAGTGTCAAGTCTTTTCGGTTGGCGTGCAAGTTTGGTGTCAAGGCGGCTTAGGAGCTACCCCGGTCCCTAGCGGTAGTTTACTGCGAAAGTGGTTCCGCCGAGGGCATCTAACCCCGTAATTCTTTGCAAATAAAGTCTTTGGGTCCGATTGGCTTTCTCGGATTATGTATTACCCTACCGATTGAC
>JBELAJ010000030.1:0-27111 GCA_049508935.1 Terriglobia bacterium
GGCAGGATGACTCTCGCGATTAACTTGGAGGTCCTTTGATCGGGGCCACCAATGAAAAACCCCGGTTGCGCGAACAACCGGGGTTCTCCTCTTCACGCCTCCGGGAACTTATCCTACCAAATTGCGCTCCTCTCGAACGCGCCTGCGGCGATGATATTCAAGCCCAAACCGCGTCCGGCGATGATGATGTCTCACTCTCCCAAACCGGCATCTGTTCAGATTTCTACGTTTTGGGGTGAGTGCCTACACCCGTATCCCTTACTCAGACAAGCGAAAGCCTCCCCCCCCGTCACGTAAAGGGCGTAATAGCAACATTCTTCGGTGTCGGCGGCTTCGGCTTGCATCAGGCCTCTCTGTGGTAAATACTCCTTGCGCAACTGAGAATGCGGAGGGCTTATGCGCAGGGTTGAATTCCATATCGAGAGAACCGATGACCGTTATTGGATTTACGTACAAAAGTTTCCCGGCGACCTGGAGAAGGGCGATCCACTCCACACCGTCTTAACGTGGATCATCGAGCAACTCAATTTTGGAATGTCCAGGACGCAAGTGGACGAAGAAGGTGACGCATGTACCATGATAATCGGGGAAGGTGCGGCGGGAATTTTCGCATCAATGGAAGAAGCGGAGAAGCATGGCAACGACAGTCTACTCCGAGTTAATCTTGCCGAAGTGCTCGCAAGAGCAAGGGAGGAGGGAACCGGACCGGAATGGGTCGATTTAGTTGAAAAGGCCACGGTCACACGTACAGCGTGGGCTGAACTCAACACTGATTTTCATTATGCCCACGAACTGGTGAAAGTTCTCGGGCGTTTGCGGGAGGTAACATTCAATCTCTCCCCACCCGCAATAATTGGCCGTGCTCCTGCGGAGGTCGTGTTTTACCTTCGACAGGCCACCCGGTGCTTCTTGTATGGCCTTTACGAAGCCTCAGTAGGACTGGGCCGCGCCTGCCTGGAAGAAGCCCTAAAAGCCAAACTATACGCCTCTGGCCGAGGGATCGAAGCTCTTATGAATGAACCGAAAAAAACAGATAGGGGAGAGCGAAGGGGGGAGTTGGAGCGTCTAATCTCTGCCGCAGCGGAGATAGGCATCATTGATGGCCCATCCAGAGTGTTGGCTCATCGGATTCGGAATCATGGCAACATTCTCATGCATGATCGACCACTCCTGAAAGAATCGGAGGCAAGACAGGATTTGGAGAACCTGAGAACTGTTGTGGACTTTCTTTTTGCCTCGTGAGAGTTGTATGCGTTTCGCAGCGGGCCAGGGGCATTCCCGGCGACACTCGGCGGTGCCCCGATCTCTACGCCTTTCCCTTTCCGACCAATCCCAGGATGCGGCGCACATCATCCCAATGTGAGATTTCCGAAGCTCGGTGGTACGTGCCGCCAGCGCCCATCACCGCGCCAGCGCAACGCACTCAGCGCCAAGGGGAGTGTTCATCGCCAGGGAAGACGTGCATGACTCTGCTGGACGCCGAATCACGGTGCAGCGGCTGCGTGAGGGGTTGCCCGGTTATCAGCGACGATCCTTGTCCGTTCCTGACGCGAACCTATTTCGACTTTCCCACATCTTCCACTGGTCCGAAGTAAACAGCACCCACATCACTACGCGGAATGAACAGTGCCTTACTTTTGCCCGCGGTCAGGACGTAAAAGC
The DNA here is from genome assembly GCA_049508935.1 of Terriglobia bacterium. GTDB lineage: Bacteria > Acidobacteriota > Terriglobia > UBA7540 > UBA7540 > CAVROP01. Next base: position 1,663 of record JBELAJ010000030.1, read on the forward strand.
CCTGGTCGGTTTCGTCTAACAGCGAGACGCTTGCTGGCGTGTGGTCGAGCCACGCAACGGGTCGGTTTAGATAGAACACCACGTTACTAGGTGCTCCCCCACCAATTCTTGGGGGCATCGTTCCAAAGACTGCCACGATGTAAAACCAGAGGGTGACGATCACGAAAAACCAATTCCGGAAGTCCAACGCGAAACGGAGTCGGTCAGGACTGCGGCGCACGTGCTGCGCCCCTATCCCACAGAGCCAGAACCAAAGGGTTAAACTCGAGGTGCCGACGCCCGCAAGGGCCAAGCAAGCCATAAATGCGCCTGCGGTTAGTAATGCGGCGGCACTGGCGGTCCTCGGGCGTTCCGCGAATTTCTTACCGACGATTCGGAACATACCCAAAAAAGCAAGGTATCCGGCCACAAAAGCCGCTGCGTGCCTCCATCGATACGACTTTGCTGAGGGCGCTGAAACGAGGACGAAGTTGAACATGCTGGCCATCAACCATGCTGTATAGATGAAGCCGCTGGCCAGAACCACGTCTCGGTAGTTTCGGAGTTTTGGGTCGGTGTTGTTAAGGACCGGCTCTAACGGGCCATAGTACGCCAGTTTATAGTGATGCGCCGCAGCAGGTAGCGCTATCAGCACGATGAAAGCGAAACCCACGAGGAAAATCCGGGCGCGTAACGGGCTGAACTGAAATACCCCATAATGCGCTTCATGCACCCCGAGGATGACAAAACCAAGCCCATAAAAAGTGAGCAGTAAGGTTGCGCCAAGCCGCGCAAAGAGGTCAGTGTAATCACCGAAGATGCGGTTCGAGGGGGAGGCTGGGGTCATGCACGTCACCGTGATTGGCTGTAGAACCGATGGAGGATAATACCACTAAGCGTCAGTGGTAGTTCCTCCAAATGAAGGCGGGTGGGCCGGAATGAGGAGTGGCTAGCGCAGAGCGAAGCTCTGCGGTCCCGCTCTTCACCTCGCCACCAGTAGGCTATCGTGATACGCTACTACGTCAAGACCTAATGATTAGCTAAATAAGTAAGCGAACTTGTTCGCCGGAAGAGGAAGGGCGGGGCTTCAGCCCCGCCGCTAATCTCGCGAGCTAATTACTGGGCTTTAGTCCCTGAAGCGGCCCGGCTTCAGGGCCTTTCCAGCCCAGCACCCGCAGACGGCGGAGCTAAAGCCCCTTCCGGGAGTCACTTGAAACTGCCCTCATCAAACCAGGCAGGCATGAGACAGAGACCGTAGGTCGGCAGCGAAAGTGAGAAATGGAGCGACTGCGAGTGACCGATCCTGCGGCGAATTCGACGCTCTAGATCGGAGAACCCGGGCCGCCCGGCAATGCAGCCGCCTCATCAGGGACTCAGTGCGGTTCCGGGGCGTCTCCCACGGGCGCCGCGGCGTCTTGCGAATTGGTCTTGGTTCCCGGAGCAGGCGCATCCGTGGCCGCGGGCCCAGGGGTCGGCATGTGGCATTGGCCGTCAAAGAAGCCTCCGGGCTCAACGAGGAGGCAGGGCGTGTAAATTGAGCCAAGGACGACGCCGTGTTCCTTGATCTCGAGGTGTTCGGAAGCGTGGACGTTCCCTTTTATTTTGCCAGTGACGCTGAGGATCCGGGTGTGAATGTCACCGTCCACTTCGCCCTGGTCGTGGACGACCACCGCACCTTCGGAGGTGATCTCCCCTTTGAAGTGAGTGTTGACGCGGAAAAGGCCGGAGGCCACCTTCATCTTCCCTTCAACCTCTACGCCTGGGTCGAGCCAGCCGACCCAGTCGCCGGAGAGTTCAGGCAGTTGGTTTCGTCTGGACTTTCCTAAGCCGAATGGCATCGTTGCCTCCCATCGGGGGATCGAGGCCCCCCAGTGTTCGAGCGATATAATACAACGAATTACTGCCTCACGATCAAGTCGTAAATCCTATTGAGATCTTCGGAAGAGAAGTAGCTGATTTCTATGGCTCCGCGGCGGCCGTCGCCCCGGATTTTGACCCGCGTGCCAAGCGTTCGTTCCAGTTCCTGGGCGGCAGCGCGAACATTAGGGTCCATAGGCGGCTTGGCTTCACTCGTGCGCTTCGGCTGTTTGGGCTGTTCGGGCGCGACAAGGCTCTCTACGTCGCGCACCGAAAGGCCTTGCTGTGCAATCCTCGCCGCAAGTTGTAGTTGGGCGGCTTCGGAATCCAGCGCCAGCAGTGCGCGTGCATGCCCGTAGCTGATTTCCTCCCTGGTAATCATCTCCTGCACGCCTCTTGGAAGGCGCAAGAGGCGCAACATGTTTGTAACTGAGGAACGGTTAATGCCGAGGCGCTCGGCAACCTGTTCGTGGTTGAGGTGGAACTCGTCCTGGAGCGTCTGATAGGCATGGGCCACCTCGATGGGATTGAGGTCGCGGCGCAGCAGGTTCTCTGCCAGGGCGAATTCCAGGGCGTCCTGGTCCGCAAGCTCTCGGACAACGGCAGGGACGGTTTCGAGGCCGGCAAGACGGGCGGCGCGCCAGCGACGCTCGCCCACCACGAGCTGGAAGCGGCCCTGGGCGGCTGCATTGCGCCGCACAAGAATGGGTTGGATGACGCCGCTCGACCGGATTGAATCGGCCAACTCCGCGAGAGTGTCTTCAGGGAACTCACGGCGCGGCTGAAACGGGTTGGGGTCAATGAGGTCGAGGCGCACCTGCTCGAGGCCGGCCGTGGCGGTCTCAACCGTCTGCAGGAGGGCGTTGAGCCCCCGACCCAACACCTTTCTGGACATGGCTGATAACCTCCTTTGCTAACTCGAGATAACTCGACGCGCCTTTGCAATCGGGGTCGTAAAGGAAGATGGGCTGCCCGAAACTGGGCGCCTCGGCCAAGCGGACGTTGCGCGGTATTACGGTCGAGAAGACTTGGTCTCCGAAGAAATCCCGCAAATCGTCTCGGACTTGGTGCGCGAGGTTGGTTCGTTCGTCGAACATGGTGAGAAGGATGCCCTCGATCGCCAGGTTGCGATTGTGAGAACGCCTGATCCGGATCAGGGTGTCGATCAGTTCGGAAACTCCTTCCAGTGCAAAATACTCGCACTGCACGGGAACGATGACCGAATCCGCCGCGACAAGTGCGTTGAGGGTGAGCAGGTCAAGGGCGGGGGGGCAGTCGAGCAGGATGTAGTTGAACTCGTTGCGGAAGCTCTCCATTTTCTTACGAAGAGTCTTCTCGCGGTCGGGGCGATCCACAAGTTCAAGCGTCGCTCCGACCAAGTTCTTGTTTGAGGGGATGAGGTGAAGTCCCTCGACTGGAGTGGTAAGGACGAGCTCCTTGAGGGGAAGATCGAGCATCATCGCGTGGTATAACGTTTTGCGCGCGGGGTCGCGGGCGAGGCCTAGCCCGCCGGTGGTGTTGGCCTGGGGGTCGCAATCGATGATCAGGGTCCACATTTCGTTGCGAGCGAGGGCTGCCCCAAGATTGATGGCGGTAGTTGTCTTGCCGACTCCACCTTTTTGATTGGCGATGGCGATGACTCGTCCCAAAGGCACCTGCCTGTCAAGAGTCAAAGCGAATGTATCAAAGGTGGGGGAATAACGCAAGCGAAAGGTGTTTCACGTGGGACGTCCTGCACTGCAGCCGGTGTCGACAGCCCCATGGCTGAAACGATGTTTCACGTGAAACATGCCGGCACTGGTTGACCCATCGCACCCGCTCGAAACCGGACCGGCTTCACGCCAACGCGCAAAGCACCCAAAAGTGCGCTGAGACCGAAATCCCACCAGCTCACCTCGTTTCACCAACCCGGGTTTCTGCCGCGCCCTCTTGTTCTCGAACGCCCTTCTCCCCCCACCAGATTTCACCTTGGGCTCCTCCGGGCACGGCAAGACTCTTCACCCTTTTCATCTCACCATATTGGTAGCCTATTTCGCTTGTCTGCCGGCGGCTCACCCAGAGGAACAGCCGGCCTCCGGGTTTCAGGCAACGCGAGGCGAGCGGAATAAGCTCCTCAAAGTTCCCCACCGCGCGCGCCGTCGCCGAGTCATAGGCCTCCGCCGCCCCAGCCACGCTCGCAAACTCCTCCAGGCGCTCTCGCCGAACCTCCACGCCCATCATTCCGCACACCCTCGCGGCCTCCTTGAGGAATGCCCGCTTCTTGCCCACCGGTTCGAGCAGGGTCACCGACACCTCCGGAAACAGGATCTTCAAGCACAACCCGGGAAACCCAGCCCCGCTTCCGATATCCAACAGCTTGCCGCTCAGCTCCACCGAGAGTCCAAGATAGAGACTTTCCCCGAAATGCCGCCGCACGCAATCGGCAGGGTCGCGAATACTCGTCAAGTTGATTTTCTCGTTCCAGCGCAGCAGCAGATCCAAATAAGCGACCAGTTGGCCGGTTTGCTCAGCGCTCAGGTCCAGCCCGAACGGTTCGAGCAACTGGCGAACTGTGGTCTCGCTCAGCATCATCCTGCCATTCTACTCAAAACCAGCGAAAGTGGCATCCTTGCGTTCTCATCTTTCGGGTAGCGTTGACGCTTCGAGAGCAAGTCCGCAAATCCGCAAGTTTCGGGGCCGCACCTTGAAGATGATAGCCCAGATACATAGGCTCCGTAATTCATTGATTTCCAGAGCCTCGGACTCAGCACGGGCTCCCCGCCGGCCCGCCGTGTGTGTTGCATTCCTAGATCCCCGAGTTGCAGCCCCCAACCCCGAGAGGTATGCTGAATATTGTGACTCACGGGCGGGCTCTGAGATCTCTGCAACTCCTACTCGGCATGGCCATGATGGCAGGGTCGTGTGCCACTGGCACTCACATCCCTTCGCCCGCCGCTGGAGGTATTCAAATCCCGGCAGCGGGGCATCCGCCACACATAGTCTTTGCCTGCGAGTCGGACTTAGGGTCGTTGCAGGCGCTCTTTGCGGATCCTACGATCATCGCGGACTTGCAGGATCTGCATGCAGGCGTGGCGCTGGGGCTGGGCGATCTCAGTAACGGCCGCGCCGGCGTGGTCCGCCGTCTGAACGCAGCCGGCATTCCTGTGGATGCCTGGCTGGACCTGCCGATGGAGCAAGGTTACTACATCAACGCAAGCAACGAACCGCAGGCCAGGGCGCGTTTCGCTGCATTCCAGAAATGGACCGCAACGAACAGCCTGCACTGGGCGGCGATCGGCCTGGACATCGAGCCTAATATTCAGGAGTTTGCCGCACTGCGGAACAACAAGTTGCCTCTGTTCGCGACCCTGCTGGGCCGGTATTTCGATGTGGGACGCGTGCCGCGAATGCGCGAAGCGTATGCGACGCTCATTCGGCAGATGCAATCTCAAGGCTACCTTGTAGAGACCTGTCAATTTCCTTTCATCGTTGACGAGCGCGACGCGCACACCACCCTGCTGGAGCGGCTAGCCGGGTTGGTAGACGTGCGCGGCAATCGCGAGGCGCTGATGATCTACACCAGTTTCAACCACGCCATGGACTCCGCCATGGTTTGGGCGTACGGGCCCCGGGCCCAGATAATCGTAGTGGGAATCACAAAAAGCAACCCTCCGACGGATGCCCGATTTCCACCACTCGACTGGGAAGAGTTCTCGCGCGACCTGCGAGTCGCAGCTCATTTTTCGCCAACGGTGGGGGTGTTTAGTCTTGAGGGTTGCGTGCATCAGGGATTCTTGCCGCGCCTAAAATCGATGAATTGGAACGAGCCGGTCACGATTCCCACGGGCGCGGTCAGAAAGGCAAAGCTGTTGCGTTCGAGGATTCACATCGTGTTGTGGATTGGATCGAATCTGCCTTATTTTCTTCTGGCGATGGTTTTTGGAATTGGGTGGTGGATTTGGCGGCGAAGGCGCGGAAGGGCCGCGGCGAGAGGACGGGGTTGATATGACAGCAATTATCGGAATGCTGCGAGGGGTGAACGTGGGTCCGCACAACCGTATCAGTATGGAGGCGCTGCGCGCCTTGTGCGGCTCACTGGATCTCGAGGGCGCCGAGACCTACGTGCAGAGCGGGAATGTGGTGTTTCGAAGCAAGGAACGCAATCTCAGCGCTCTGGCGAAGCGATTCGAAGACGCTCTTGAGAAAAAGTTTGGATTCCGCGCCCCGCTGGTTCTGCGGACTGCGGCCGAGATGCGGACGGTGATTCGAAACAACCCATTTGCCGCGCGCAAAGAGATTGAGCCCGGCAAATTCCACGTGATTTTTCTAACGGAGGAACTAAGTCCCGAAGCGCGGAAACAACTCGAGGCGGCGAAGGTGGGCCCGGAAGAAATCAAGGCGCACGCCCGGGAGGTGTTTGTCTATTACCCGAACGGAATGGGCCGATCAAAGCTACCGGCGGTGATGGAGCGTATCCTGAAGAAGGCGGGGACGGCGCGGAACTGGAATAGCGTGACAAGCCTGCTCGAAATGGCGGACAAGTTGGAGGACTCCCCGTGATGAACGGTGCTCCCTTCAACGTCGTTACCGGAGCTTTCGGCTTTTCGGGAAGGTACATTGCGAGTCGACTGCTTTCCTGCGGCGAGCGGGTGCTGGCGCTGACCAACCGCGCTCCGGGCGCTCCGTTCATGCAGGTTGCACCACTGGATTTTCGCAACCCGCAAGCTTTGGCGGACAGCATGCGCGGCGCTACGGTTCTCTACAACACTTACTGGGTGCGTTTCGCTTACGGCAAGATCAGCCACGAGAGGGCGGTGGAGAATTCCAGAATCCTGGTGCAAGCGGCGGAACACGCTGGCCTCGAAAGAATCGTGCACCTCAGCGTTACGAACCCCTCCCAGAATTCACCCTTGTCCTACTTTCGAGGTAAGGCGGTGGTGGAGGACATTATTCGGTCCTCCCCTCTCACCTACGCCATCGTGCGGCCAGCGCTGATTTTCGGGAGAGAAGACATCCTGATCAACAATATTGCTTGGCTGTTGCGGCGGTCCCCGCTCTTTGCAATTCCAGGCGACGGAGAATACAGTCTGCAGCCGATATTTGTGGAGGACCTGGCAGCGCTCGCCGTCGAATCTGGCCGCAGGCGCGAAAACCTGGTGGTGGACGCCGTTGGCCCGGAGACGTATAAGTACAAGGAGCTTGTGCAACTCGTCCGCGAATCGATCGGTAGCAGAAGCAAAGTGTTCTGCGCTCCTCCTTCCCTCGTCCGCTTGGCTTCTCAGCTTCTCGGTTTCCTGGTCCATGACATCATACTCAACAGAGAAGAAATGAGCGGGCTGATGGCCAACTTGCTCGTCTCGACTCAGTCGCCTGCAGGCACGACGAGCCTGCGCGAATGGCTGCGAGAGAATGCCGAGACCGTTGGCATGACGTACGCCTCAGAGATTGAGAGACACTATAGCCAGGTCTGACGCGCTTGCGTAAGAACCTCGTTCGGGCTGTCATTCCGAGCCCCTCGCTGTCATCCAGAGCGGAGCGAAGAGCCTGTCCTGAACGAAGTGAAGGAATCTCGCTCTGGGTGCTCAGGGTAAACTCCGCGAGGAAGCTTGCCCTGAGTGCTTTCAAGGCGGGCGCATGAAAACGATTCCCCTCCTTCGCTAAGGAGGGGGTAGGGGTGGTTGGTCCGGTCGTGGTGCGGCAACCCACCACCCCTGCCCCTCCTCCCGCTGAGGAGGGGAGTTAATCAAAGTCACGATTTGGCGGTTTAAGGCTGCGCGGGGCCGCAGCGTCCCGTCAGGCCGGGAATCGCATCGCCACTACACGCCAGGAGGAAAAATGCTGGTCATCTTCACTCGAAGCAGATTGCAGACGGTCGCCCTTCTGCTCTTCGTCTTCATCGGCGCCGCCATGGCGCGCGCTTCCTTCACAATCGAGCAGGTGCTGAGCTCGCCCTTCCCAACCGAACCTGCCTCTTCGCCCACCGGCAACAAGGTAGCCTGGGTGTTCGATGCGCGGGGGATGCGTAACATCTGGGTGGCTGAGCCGGGCGCCGGCGGAGCTTACCGTTCATGGCAGCTCACCCAATACACCCAGGACGATGGGCAGGACGTTGGCGAGCTCACCTGGACTCCGGACGGCAGGGCGATCGTCTACGTTCGCGGGGGCGATTTCGAGAATGGCGGCAACTACCCCAACCCGTCAAGCGCACCCGAGGGCGTCGAACAGGACGTCTGGGTTGTCTCGCTTGAAGGCGGAGCGCCGCGTAAGCTGGCCGAGGGCCATTCGCCTTCCGGTTCTCCCAAGGGCGACGGTGTGGCCTACATCTTCAAGGACCAGGTATGGCTGGCGAAGCTGGCTGCCGGGGCGAAGCCCGAGCAGTTGATCCACGACAAAGGCAAATGCGATTCGCTCGACTGGTCGCCGGACGGTTCGAGCCTGGCTTTCGTCAGCCGCCGCGGCGATCACAGCTTTGTGGGCGTGTACAACGTGGGGAGCAAGAGCCTGATTTATCTCGACCCGGCGGTCGATCACGATTCCGGGCCGGCATGGTCGCCCGACAGCCGTCAGATTGCCTTCCTGCGCATTCCCGCGCGCGACGACCTGACCTTCGGACCGAGGCGAACCGGCCAGCCATGGTCGATCCGGGTGGCCGACGCGGCCACCGGCCGTGGTCACGAAGTGTGGCGAGCCGAGACGGGCCGGGGCAGCGTCTTTCACGGAATTGTCGGCAAGTATCAGATCATATGGGGGGGTCAAGACGTCCTGGTTTTCCCCTGGGAACGCGACGGTTGGACGCACCTTTATTCCGTTCCCGCGGCGGGCGGAACCGCGAAGCTCCTCACACCCGGTGATTTCGAAGTCGAGTTCGTTTCGCTCAGTCCCGATCGGCGGACGCTGATTTTCGCTTCGAACCAGGATGACATTGACCGCCGCCATCTGTGGTCCGAGCCGGTCTCGGGCGACCAACCCACGCGGCTTACGGGTGGCGACGGGATCGAATGGTCGCCCGTGATGATGCACGACGGAGCCACCATTGCCTTGCTTCATTCCGACGCCCAGCGCCCGGCGCGTCCGGCGGTGCTCGCGAGCGGGGGCGAAATCCGCGACCTCGCTCCCGAGAGCCTTCCCGCCGACTTCCCTTCCGCCGAGCTCGTCACTCCGCAACAAGTGATTCTCACCGCTTCCGACGGGCTGCGCGTGCACGCCCAGCTTTTCCTGCCCAAGGACGAAGCAGCCGGCCTGCGGCACCCGGCGGTGATCTTCATGCACGGCGGCTCGCGGCGGGAGATGCTGCTGGGCTGGCATTACATGGGCTACTATCACAACGCCTATGCCTTCAATCAGTATCTCGCGAGCCGCGGGTACGTGGTTCTCTCGCTCAACTACCGCAGCGGCATCGGATACGGCCTCGACTTTCGCGAGGCGCTCAATTACGGCCCCAGCGGCGCGAGTGAGTTCAACGACGTCGAGGGCGCCGGCCTTTATTTGAGGCAGCGAGCCGACGTGGATCCAAGTCGAATCGGACTATGGGGTGGCTCTTACGGCGGCTACTTGACGGCGCTGGGTCTGGCGCGAGCCTCTGACCTCTTCGCCTGCGGGGTTGATCTGCACGGCGTGCACGACTGGAACCTCGAAATCGAGAACTGGCCGCATTCGCCCGCGCGCGAGGAAGCTTCGAGGCTGGCGTGGGAGTCGTCGCCGCTGGCGTCGGTCGAGACGTGGCGCTCGCCGGTGTTGCTGGTGCAGGGGGATGACGACCGGAACGTGCCCTTCTCGGAGATGGTCCGCCTGGTCGAGGCGCTGAGGAAACAGAAGGTGGAATTCCAGCAGCTCGTTTTCCCCAACGAGATTCACGATTTCCTGCGGCACAGCACCTGGCTCTCCGCCTATCACGCCGCCTCGGATTTCTTCGACCAGCACCTCAGGAAATAATGCACTGTGGTGTAAAATGACGGTGAGGGGGCAGGAATATGCTCGATTGGTCGAAGTGCCACATGGTCGAGAGCGTTCCAGGCAAACGCAGCGGTGCATGGGTATTCCGGGATACTCGCACACCGGTTTCAGTTGTGTTTGACAATCTGGAAGCAGGAGCCACGATCAGCGAAATCATGGAGTGGTTTCACTTGTCCCACGAACAGGTGACCGCCGTCATTGAGTTCGCGGCTCGAAGCCTCGATGCGCCGCCCGCTCAGCCCTCCGCCCCAAGGCTCGATGCGCATACTCTTTGATAACGGTGTTCCGACGCCGCTCCGGCATGCGCTCAAAGGCCATGTAGTAGTCGAAGCGTTCGAGCGCGGATGGGACCGGTTTCTTAACGGCGAACTGATAGCGGCCGCCGAGGTAGCGGGCTTCGAGGTCTTGTTGACCACCGACAAGAACATCCGTTACCAGCAAAACCTCAGGGCACGGAAAATCGCCTTCGTGGTTCTCGGCAATCAGCAATGGCCCACTTTGCGCCGCTACGTCGAAAAGGTCGTAGCCGCTGTCAATGACGCGACTCCCGGCAGTTACGTCGAGGTGGAGATACCGCTGAAGTGACAGCCTGGCTCCCGCGCCGGGCTGACACGCCGGAAACAGGAACCCGCTCACATAGGAGATAGGGGTTGCGCAGAAGTACGGCCCCTGCAGGTCCGCGGCTCTTCTCGTGTTCCGAGCAGAAAAGCCGCAGACCTCGAAAGGCACGAGGTCTGCGCTACCCGCTCGAGAACGACAGATTTTCTGTTTGGGTGTAGAGTGGAACGGTTTTCAAATGGAAGGTGGCAGTCCGGCGACAATTCAACCCATCGGGTGTCCACGTGAAACTCACCGACTTGCGCGGTATTCTTCAATACGTTCCGCAATTCCGGGACAAGACCTTCGTAATTGCCGTGGACGGCGACATCGTCACGGACGAAAACTTCCCGAACATCCTTTTGGACGTCGCGGTGTTGCGCTCCCTCAACATCCGCGTGGTGCTCGCGCATGGGGTGGCAGCACAAATTAAGGCTGCCGCTGAGAAACAAGGCATACAGGCCTCCGACCTCGATGGCACGGGCGTGACGGATGCTCCGACACTGCAGATGGCCCTGAACGCCGCGAACCGGCTCACGCACGAGATTCTGGAAGGCCTTGCAGCCCATGACCTGCGCGCCGCCTCCACCAATGCGATCATTGCCCACCCTATGGGAATCATCCAGGGCATCGACCACCAATTCACCGGCAAGGTTCAACGGATCGACACGGAGCTTCTCCAAACTTTGTTGGATCGGGGAATCATTCCCGTCCTTCCGCCCCTTGGCATTGATGGCGACGGCAAGACTTACAGGACGAACTCCGACAGCGTCGCGGTTGCGGTGGCTGAGATTTTAAAGGCAATAAAGCTGATTTATTTCACGGCGCAGGATGGGCTGCGGCACAACGGTCAACTGATTCGCACGATGCCGGTGAGGGACCTGCAAGAACTCATACAAGTCGCCCCCGGCGGATTCGCGCCGGGAATGCTTTCGAAGGCCCAGCATGCGGCTGCGGCGTGCTCGGCGGGAGTGGAGCGCGTCCACATTGCCAGCGGCCGGGAGGACGAAGGACTGCTGGCCGAAGTGTTCTCCAACGAGGGTATTGGCACGCTCATTTACGCCAACGAATACGAGCAGATACGGCCTGCCAAGAAGAAAGACATCCGGGCCATCCAGAGGCTGACGAAGAAGGCGGTGGAAGCGGAAGAACTCATCCGGCGAACACGCGTCGAAATGGAGAAGAACCTGGGGGACTACTACATTTTTGAAATCGACAAGAACCCCGTGGGCTGCGTGGCTTTGCACATCTATCCCGAGCAAAAACTGGGAGAACTCGCCAGCCTTTTTGTGAGTCCCGCGCACGAAAACCAGGGCATCGGCCGAAAGCTGATTCAATTTATCGAAAACAAAGCGCGCGAAGCCGGGTTGAATGAACTGATCGTACTCTCGACGCAGGCCTTTACTTACTTCCAGTCGAAAGGCGGCTTCTCGGAAGGCGCCGCGGATAACCTCCCGCCTGTCCGCCGGGCAAAATACGATCAAAGCGGGAGGAATTCGAAGGTCCTGGTGAAGCCCTTGAAAGTTTATCCCTAGTCCCGGCAGGTTGGCGCAGACATACGGTTCTTGATGTCTGCGCCAACCGCGCAACTGAAGCAGGTTGGCCGGGATCTCGGTGCGTTACCACGGCCCGCTTTTGCCTCCGAACCACCAAACCAATCCGATGGTCGCGGTGTTCTGGTAGTTCTTCAGAACGAAAAGTGTAGGCGTCAGGAAGTAGGGCCGGTTGGACCAGTCGCGTCGCCATTCTTCGAACATCAGGAAATTGTCGGAAAACTTATATTCGAAAGTCAAAGTTCCTTCCTTCACGGCTTGCGTAACGCCGGTGAACAGGCCGCCTCGGTCGGAGAGATACTCGCTTCTTGCCGCGATGTCGAACTTCGGCGTGAACTGATATTGCGCGTAAGCGGCGCCTCCGTCCGTATGCTGAGGGGCCGAGGTCGTGTACAGGCGCTCGATTACATAATCCCCTTCGAGCGCCAGCGTCAGCTTGGAAGTGGCGTTCCAGGTGGCATAGTTATCCAGGATATTCAATCTGCCCGTGGCGGGGTTGGGGATGGGCTCAAACGGCATGCCTTGAACCGTGGGCAGGTTGGGCGGCCCGCTGGTCACATATTGGAAATCGGGGTGCTCCTGGCCACGGTAGTATTGCGAGGTCCAACTGAACTTCTTCGAGGGTTGAAGAACGATCCCCACAAACTGGTCTTTGTAGCCGTTGAAAGGTTCCGTCTGCTCGGTGCCATTGACCATCCAATAATTCAAGCCCACGACGGAGTTAAGCTGATAGTGAACTCGCGCGCCCTCGTGGTAGAAGGGGAGAAAGTCGAACCAGAACGAACGGGAATAGCTCATCTGGTCTTTGGTGTAGTTGTTCTCGAAGCCCAGCGAACTGGCCCACTTGCCGAAATCGATGTTCAATCCAGTGCCTATCGGCGCGACATACGTCCCGTAAGCCTGAAATATGTTGCGGTAAACCTCAGGCCGCGGCTCGTTGGCGGCATTTCCCTGAAGCGTCTCGGTGGCCTGCCCGAACTGAAGATCCAGCCGCGCTCCCCAGCGTTTGTCATTGGCCACATCAGGCGCGTTTTCGAGCACAACGTCGCCTTGGTTCAGGCTGAAGGCATTACTGCTGACGTCATAGGCGCGCAAAAGATTGTCCCGGCCGATCGGCGCGTTGAAATTGTACGCGTAATATCCGTCAAACAGGAAATTCACCGTCGTGCCGTGCAGAGCATCGGTTATTTTCTGGCTCTCCGCCGGCATTCCCGCGGGAGTTGTGGTGGGCGCGGGCGTGGTATACGCTGCGGCGGATTGCGCTGGCGAGGCGGGTGCCGTGACGGTCGCAAACGTTGCGGTGGATTGCGCTGGCGAGGCGGGTGCCGTGACGGTCGCAAACGTTGCGGTGGATTGCGCTGGCGAGGCGGGCGCCGTGACCGCCGCGGTTCGAGGCGTCGTGGGGCTGGGAACCGCTGCCGCGCCCGATGTTTGCCCGGCTGGCGGTGAGGGCGGCGTGCCGGCTTCGGGCGGCGCCGGCGCTTGGGCGTTGGCCTGGAGTTGTTTCACCTGAGCCTGAAGCTGCTCGACCAGATCACGTAGCTCGGAGATCTGCCTCGCCAGTTCCGCCACGCTCGGACTGCCGGAGCTCGACGGCGCAGTATTCTCTTGAGCGCTGGCCGTCGCCGGAACGCCCGCCAGCAAAGCACAAAATCCCAAGACCAGGCCAATTTTTCGCCGACCGTTCCGGCTTCGAGCGATTAAGACCCGTCGGCTTTGAAGATCCGCCATTTGCGTCACCTCCTGGATGGCGAAGTCGCCACCTTCGACACGCATGCAAGAATTTGATGCATTTGACGGTGTAATTCGTGCGCCGGAAATGAGGGTGAAGGGTTCGAGTGTGTCGCCCGGATCATTTCTGTGAACCGCCGGCGCGGAAGACATCGGTGCCGCTGGGCTGGTCGTCCACCTTTTTTGGGAGCAGGGGGGACAAGGGCACAGCCATTTCTCTCTTGACCGCGAACCTCGCGACCATCGTCGGGACGTATGCGTCCGGTGAAGCCGTTGGCGACAGAAACAAAAAGATAGGTGAAATAATCGCGGTAGTATGGTATATGCGTACATTGACGAGGCCCGCGAGGCGGTTTGGGTCCAGTTCGGCTACAGCGTGGTCGAGGCGACACGGTGACTAATAGCATCTTTGATGCGGCTAGAGGGGGGAGCCTGACGTCCGATCAACTCGCTGCGATGTCTCGACTCTTCTCGTCCAGCGTCATTCGGGAAATGGCGCGAAGAGGAAGGTCTCGGCTTTTTGCTAGGTTGGCGGAGCAATCCCTGTTAGTTCATTCGTTGTCCGCCGTGGAGCCAGTTTACAGCCTCTTTGACATGGCCTTTTCGCTTTTAAAGCGCGAGGGTTACAGAGACGAGTACATTTATAAGGCGGCTCTCACTCAAAAAATCCTCCTTGGCAAGCATTCGCTTCATACGGCATCAATGCTGAACGAGTTTCGAGTTGGCGAATGTAAGGCAGATGTCGTAATTCTAAACGATTCGGCCACGGTCTATGAGGTGAAGTCCGAACGTGACTCTCTAAACCGGCTTGATCGGCAGATAACTGCGTACGCGAGAGTATTCGCACGGGTGTACGTGATCGCAGCGGACAGCCACATTGACGCAGTTGTGCACGCCGTTCCACCGGAAGTGGGAATTCTGCGCCTAAACAGGCGCTACCATATTTCATCGCTGCGGGAGGCCCTCGACCGCCCTGAGCTTACCTCGCCTGCCGCCATCTTTGACTCCATCCGAACGGACGAAGCACGCATGATTCTTGCGTCCCAGGGGGTTTCGATTCCGGCAGTTCCAAATACGACGCTACACTCAGTGCTCCGGAAGTTGTTCATCAAACTGGATCCTTATCAAGCGCACAAAGGGATGGTGCGCGTGCTCAAGAAGACGCGGGACCTCCTGCCGCTGTCGGATCTAGTCTCCCAGCTTCCGCTTTCCCTTCAAAGCGCGGCACTTTCGGTGCCACTCCGCAAGTTGGACCACACACGTCTTGTATCTGCGGTGAATACCCGCTTACAAGATGCAATGGCATGGGCGTGAAATATGTACTATCCCTATTTTCGCGGAAAACAGTACGAGCTCATAACCATACGAGAGCTTGCGCCGCTTCTTGCAAAAGCAGGCTTCCGTCCAATCATCGAGCCTGTGAGAGAAGACCTTGGCGGATTAAGCAAGGTTCTTGACGCGGTCACCGAAGCACGCGGGAAGGCGATCGTGGTCGTGAACCCCCATTACGGAGAATTATCTGAGGGAGGAGAGTCGCTGACGGAACTCCTGAGTCGCAAATTTCGGGATTCTCAAGGGATTTCAGCCGGGATACTCGTCAAGGAAAGCATGTCGGCAGACGATGTCATGGAGTGTTACGAAACGCACCTCGCCCATGCACCGACTCTCATTCATGCGGGTTTTACAAGAGCAAGAGTGCTGGCGGAGAGACTCGGCCGGCAGACGAAAGAAAACTGCCATATTTTTCTTGATCACTACAGCGGAAAGTTATACCAGAAGCATTTTAAGGGAGCGCACCGTGTATTACTCAAAGACGGATTTCAGCGGAAGCGCAATCGAGACTACGATTTGCTAGAGCCGTTCTCCGATCTCCATGCCACTTTTGAAGACGAGGGGATGGACGGGTTCGGAGATTTCCTAATAGTAGGTGACGATTATAGCGAAACTGGAGGGCCGGCGTACGCCGTTGCAATTCATCTCACGTTCGTAGATCCTGACCAAGACAATTCGATGTACATATATCACTTCAAGTCAGAGCGTCAGGATACTCCAACGGACCCAGCCGGCAAGTTCGCCGAGGCGCTGGATGAAATGATGGCCATATTAAATCGTCGTGCCTCAAAGGTCCTTGAAACCAATGCGGTCAAGGAGTTTCGGCTGCTCCATGGACAAGGGCACTTCCCTGGACTGGGGTACGTAAAGAAACTATCAATGAGCCATCACATTGAAACGCTGGCCGATTACTTTCAGAAAGCGGCATAGATTGCATGCACTGCTGCGCGGAATGCTTCGGCGATCGGGGTCTTCGTAAAGTCTTCATTCCGCTTCGCTCTTCCGCCGTTGGACGATGCTCATATTGTGACACAGATAACGTTGCGATATTGCCGCCAGCCCTGTTGGCTGGGAATTTCGAACTCCTCATAAGTGCCTACCAACTCGACCCGGGCGGCAAGATTCTTGTTCAATGGTTTCGTGAAGACTGGGGCATGTTCGAACATCCGCGGATGGACGATTCTCGCGCGAAGGACCTGCTCGCTGAAATCCTAGATGACGGTGAAATCGTTCGACAGGAATTCTCGCCCGTCGTCGATGACAAAGCCGACAATCTGAGCGAATGGGAGAGGCTGCGCGATGAGCTAATGTACCACAATCGCTTCTTTCCCGAGGTAAACGTCGACCTGGGCCGGCTTGAACTTCTTTTGTCGGAGTTGACCCTCGACAGAGATGAAATTCCCAACTTATGGCATAGGGCGAGGACTCAGGTCGGGGATGTTCCATTTCCGGTTGATGAAATGGGGGCCCCTAATAGGAGAATTGCCTCTCACGGTCGCGCTAACCCAGCCGGTATACCCTATCTTTACCTTAGTTCCACACACGTTACTGCGATATCAGAAATCAGGCCGCACACGGGCGAAGTTGCCTGCGTAGCGGAGTTCAACACACCCGATAATCTAAAACTGGTGGATTTGCGGAATCCGAAGAAGATGGTTTCACCTTTTCGGTTGGACGATACTGACGACATTAAGAGGATGCGGAGTGATCTTCCCTTTCTCGCAAGGCTCGGCGACGAATTGACCAGGCCGGTTCAGCCGCAATCTGCCGCGATCGATTACACGCCGAGCCAGTATTTGTGCGAGTTCATCAAGAAATGCGGATACGATGGTGTCATTTATCGAAGCTCTGTAAGTGAAGGGATGAATCTCGCACTTTTTGATCCAGCGAAGGCCGTATGCGGGACTGTGACCCAATATAGAATTACCCGGGTGTCAGTTGAGGCGGCGACAGGCGTCTAGAATATTGGGTTTCGAGAAGCGAGGCTTTTTGGGGGCGATGGCAGATGCACGATCAGGGTTCGCTGCCGCGAAGCTCGCAGACATCAAAGAGCGGATGTCTCGGCCAGCCGCGGATTTCATGATCGCACTGGACTTTTTGTCCCCGCGCATTTTTCTCTTGACAAACGCGACAGTATAGGCTAGAATTGTCTGGTGGGGTTGGGCAGGCAGCCAGGGCCTGCCGGATAGGTTATGCGTCTTCCTCTGTGGTTCCTGCCTGTGGTTCCTGTCTACAATCGCAGTCGAAAAGTCGAGGAGTTGAGAAGTCAAGGAGTTGAGGAGCGCCTGACCAAAGGGCGACCGCAACCCCTGGGCCGCAGGCCGGGAGGTGACGGGCACTCCTCGACTTCCCGACTCCTCAACTTCTCAACTCCGAAATTCAGGGAACAAAGCGAGAATGTCTATGAAAACAAAGGACAAGGTCAAAAAGACGAGCAGTCGAGGTGCCACGGAGTCGAGGAGTTGGGAAGTGGAGACTAACCGTAAAAGGCGTCTCTCGAATTATAGCCCTGGGGGCGGCCGGTCACTGATCGACTTTTCGACTCCTCAACTTCTCGACTTCTCGACTTCCGAAATTCAGGGAACAAAGCGAGAATGTCTATGAAAACAAAGGACACGGTCAAGAAGTCGAGGAGTTGGGAAGTGGAGACTAACCGTAGAAGCCTTCTCTCGAATTATAGCCCTGGAGGCGGCCAGTCACTGATCGACTTTTCGACTCCTCAACTTCTCGACTCCTCGACTTCCGAATTCAGGGAACAAAGCGAGAATGTCTATGAAAACAAAAGGAAAGGGCAAAACGTCAGCAAGCCCGGGCCGAGCTTTCCACGCTTCATCGCGTACGGTTTGACAACTTCCGGGGGCATCAACGAAGATGGGTTTAGGTGAGCAAAGGGAACTTTCAAAAGCGAGAACTGCGGAAATCCTTCGTCGTCCCGATCAGATCGGGACTCCTCAGGCAGGATGACAGGCCTGGGAGTGAAGTACGGAACGCCTAGGAGACAGCCGGGGGGCGATTCGGGGGGCTCCACGGGATGGCAGGCCAAAGGAGCCAGGCGGCTGCAGTCCCCGTTGAATGAGCGGCTTGCTCCCAGTTGACGGCTGAGAGCTGAAGGCTAGACCATGACGCGCGAAGAGCAAAGGCTCGAGGAGTCCCGCCAGCGGACGGCTCACTGGAAGCGCTGGGGTCCGTACCTGAGCGAGCGCCAGTGGGGGACAGTTCGCGAGGACTACAGTCCGGACGGCAAGCCCTGGGGGTATTTTCCGCACGACCGTGCGCGCTCGCAGGCTTATCGCTGGGGCGAGGACGGAATCGCCGGGCTCTGCGACCGGCACCAACTGATCTGCTTTGCCGTCGCGTTGTGGAATGGCCGCGACCCTTTCTTGAAGGAACGCCTCTTCGGACTCACCGGCGACGAAGGCAATCACGGTGAGGACGTGAAGGAGTACTACTTCCATCTGGATTCCACGCCCACGCATTCTTACATGAAGTACCTGTACAAATATCCTCAGGCGGCTTTTCCCTACGAGCAACTGGTTGAAGAAAACCGGCGGCGGGGAAAGAAGGACGCGGAATTCGAACTGGCCGATACGGGAGTCTTTAACGAGAGCAGGTACTTCGACGTTTTCGTTGCCTACGCCAAGGCCGACCCTGAAGATATCCTGATTCGCATCACCGCCTATAATCGCGGTCCGGAAGCCGCGGAGCTGCACTTGTTGCCGACGCTATGGTTCCGCAACACCTGGACATGGCCCGGGGATGAGCGGCGTCCGACGCTGACTCGCCGAAGTGGGCGGGCAGAGGTGACTGCCATCGAAGCCGTTCACGATTGCTACGGCACGCGGTGGCTGGTCTGCGATGGCGCACCGCAACTGCTCTTCACTGAGAACGAGACCAATTCCGAACGGCTTTACGCCACGCCGAGCCGAACGCCTTTCGTAAAGGACGGGATCAACGAATACCTGGTTCGCGGCCAAGCCGGCGCGGTGAATCCCGACGAGACTGGCACCAAAGCCGCCGCGCATTATCGGCTGAGCATCGCGCCCGGCGAGAGGGCGGTACTCCGTCTGCGCTTTACGCCTCGACAGCCCGCCGCGGAGTTGTTGAACAAGCAGTTTGAGACGACCTTCAATCAGCGGATTGCCGAGGCCGATGAGTTCTTCGCGAAGATCATTCCGCAGCGCCTTTCACCGGACGCGCGCAACGTGCAGCGCCAGGCCCTGGCGGGGATGCTTTGGTCGAAGCAGTTCTATCACTACGACGTGCACCTCTGGCTGAAAGGCGACCCGGCGCTGCCGCCTCCCCCCTGCGAGCGGTTTCAAGGCCGGAACCGCCAATGGGCGCACCTCTACAACGGCGACGTCATCTCCATGCCCGACAAGTGGGAGTACCCCTGGTATGCTTCGTGGGACCTGGCCTTCCATTGCGTAGCGCTGGCGCTGGTGGACCCCGACTTCGCCAAGGAACAACTCATCCTCCTCTTGCGCGAGTGGTACATGCATCCGAACGGCCAGCTCCCGGCTTACGAGTGGGAGTTCAGCGACGTGAATCCGCCCGTGCACGCCTGGGCCGCTTGGCGTGTTTACAAGATTGAAAAACGCCGGCGGGGCAAGCCCGATCGCGAGTTCCTGGAGAAGGTCTTTCACAAGCTGCTGCTGAATTTCACCTGGTGGGTCAACCGCAAGGACCCGGATGGAATGAACGTCTTTGAAGGCGGATTCCTCGGCCTGGACAACATCGGCGTGTTCGACCGCTCGAAGCCCTTGCCGACCGGGGGCCACATCGAACAATCGGACGGCACAAGCTGGATGGCCATGTATTGTCTGAATATGCTGGCCATCGCCATGGAATTGGCTCGCCAGGACCCCGCGTACGAAGACGTCGCCAGCAAGTTCTTCGAGCACTTTGTATATATTACCAAAGCGATCAATAACCTGGGCGGACATGGTTTTGCCTTGTGGGATGAGGAAGACGGTTTTTACTACGACGTGCTGCACCTGCCCGAGGGGAAGCATCACTTCCTGAAGGTGCGATCCATGGTCGGGCTGATTCCGCTGTTCGCGGTGGAAGCACTGGAGCCGGAAGTGGTGGACAAGCTCCCTGGCTTTAAGCGGCGCATGCAATGGTTTCTCGAAAATGTCCCCGGCGTCCCCACGCACATCGCCGAGACGCAGCGGAACGCGCGCGGCGGCGTGCGGCGATTGCTTTCGATTGTAAGCTGTGACCAGCTCGTTCGAGTTTTGCGCTACATGCTGGATGAAAACGAGTTCCTGTCGCCGTATGGTGTGCGCGGAGTATCCAAGTGGCACCGCGATCATCCCTACGTGCTGAACTTCTACGGGCAGAGCTACCGCGTCGATTACGAGCCCGGCGAATCACAAACCGGCCTCTTCGGCGGGAACTCCAATTGGCGAGGGCCGGTGTGGTTCCCTCTGAACTTCCTGCTGATCGAGACGCTGCAGAAGTTCCACTACTATTACCACCAGGAGCTGAAGGTGGAGTGTCCCTCGGGCTCCGGGCGGTTGATGGCGCTTTGGGATGTGGCGGCGGAAATTTCCCGGCGGCTCACCCGCCTCTTCTTGCGAGATCCCGATGGACGGCGGCCCGTCTACGGTGAGAATGAACTCTTTCAGACTGACCCGCATTGGCGGAACTTGCTTCTGTTCTACGAGTATTTTCACGGGGACAATGGAACTGGCCTAGGAGCCAGCCATCAAACCGGCTGGACAGGGCTGGTGGCGAAACTGATCCAGCAAAGTGGAGAATGACCGGTTTATCGAGGTGGAACAACTGAGTTCAGTCTGTCCAATACAGTCGGACTGAAGAGGGCGGCCATTTCGTAGAGGTGATATACTTGGCATATGCGTTCCAGGGTCAACTCATCGGCACGGGGCAATCGCGACACGAAGGAGTATGGGTACACCGTCATTTATCAGCGCATGCCCGAAGGTGGTTACAACGTTGTAGTTCCTGCGATTCCCGAGATCTGCACGTTTGGTGAGACCCTCTCCGAGGCGCGGCGCATGGCAAAGGATGCTCTTCGCTGCTTCCTGGAGAGCGCCCTTAGAACCGGCGAGCCGATTCCCAAACTAGGACAGCAAGTGGATTTGACAATCGCGATCGAGGCAGGCTAAAGTGGGTTTGGCAGCTCGAAGCCTGCCATTGAATGCGCGCTCAATGGCTGCTGAGGCTCGATTAAGAAACCGACTGGATTCTGGAATGAAAATTAGGCGAAAGCAAACAGCACGGAGTGAGTTCTCGAAAAGGGTAGCCAACGTTTTATCTAACTACCTCTCTGAGCTACCACCTGAAGAACAAGAAGTCAAAGTCAGGGCTTTTGAGGATGCCGTAGCTAGGATTAGCCGCCGCGGAACTTCCGCCAAAGTTCGACGCACGCCAGAAATTCGGCCGACCCGTCTGGAACTATCGCGCGAATAGCCGCGAGAAACTCCCTCTCAGTACATTGCGCATCTTCAAGCATCCTGCAGGCCTTCTCGATCCTCCGGCTACGCTCAAGTGACACGGCCTTCTTGGGCTGCTTCCTCCCCCTGCTCTTCTCTTCAGCGATGATGTCGCCGAGATTTTCTTGCTCTGCTTCACGGTTGTTTGAAGGCACGCCACACCCTTATCATCGAATTGGCTTTCACATGGGCAATCTAAACAGGATTGTTTGAACGCGCAAGCCTAAAATTGACACCCTCATCTGCTGGTTCGCATAGGCGTCTGAGCGGTTCGTTGCCGGTCCCTAGGGTGCAAACTGCCATCGCTCTTGCGCCGTGTGCTCAAGCTGGCGGGCTTACGGGAAAACGAGTTCGCGGAGCTGACTTAATCCCGCCAATTGCGCGTGCGGGGCCTTTCGCCTATAATGAAACCTTACCTCTGGAGGCATGGTTTTTCTTATGCCCACATCCATTGTGCAAAAGCTTCAGGAAGAAATTCTGGCGCTCGAGCATGAATTGAATCTCGAACTCCCCAAGGAGTTGAAGCGGGCCCGCGCTCTCGGCGACTTGAGTGAGAACGCCGAATTCCACATGGCCAAGCAGCGCCAGGACTATGTTGGGGCGCGGCTCGCCCAGCTTAAGCGGAGGTTGGCGGAGCTCTCGATGGTCAATCTCGGCAACATTCCCAAAGACAAGATCGCCTTCGGCTCGAAAGTGGTCTTATATGATATTGACCGGGACGCTGAGATCGAGTACAAATTGGTGACGAGCGAAGAGGCGGACGTCAGCAAGGGTTTGATCTCCACCACCTCGCCCATTGGCCGTGGCTTGATGGGAAAGAAGCCCGGCGATGCGGTCAAGATCGCAACGCCCAACGGTGCCCGGGAGTTCGAAATCCGGGCCGTTCAGACCATCCACGAGCAGTCCGAAGCGTAGAAAGTTGGCATACCCCCGTGCTCAGTGCGAAAATCGGCGACACGCTAGGTCGCGTGCTTGACGCCATTGTTCGCGGCTTTGCGGCCAGCGGCGTGAACCCCAATTTCCTCACCTTTATTGGGTTTGGAATCAATCTGCTGGCTGCGTATCTATTTGCCTACGGCTATTTTCGCTGGGCCGGCCTCACCATCATTCTGGCCGGGGTGTTCGACATGACGGACGGCCGCGTGGCGCGCCTCGAGGGCCGCGTCACACCTTTCGGCGGCTTCTACGACTCCGTGATGGATCGTTATTCCGACCTGTGCCTGCTGATCGGATTGCTGATCTACTACGGGCGCATCAATCGGTTTCTTTACGTATCTCTCGTCGCCGTGGCCATGATCGGCTCAGTCATGGTAAGTTACAGCCGGGCGCGAGCGGAGAACGTTATTCCCTCTTGCAAAGTGGGCTTCCTAGAGCGGCCCGAACGCGTGGTGCTGATCATCATCGGCGCCTTGTTTGACCGTATGGCCCCGGTGATCTGGCTGATTGCCGTGCTCTCCAACGTGACGGTGATTCACCGTATCATCTACACCCGCCAGGAAGCGCGGAAACGCACGGCCTGAACGCAGCGGAAGTACTACACCGTTCCCGACCCGCGGCGATCCACCACCCCCACCCCCTCCTCATCTGAGGAGGGGAGCTTGTAATTTCCCTCCTTAGGTAAGGAGTGACAGGGGGTTTGACGCGAGTTCATGTACCTTGTGTTTCGTGTACCGGGCCCAGTACTTGCCAACGACAAATCCTTGTGAAATAGGGTAGAATCGGCCTGAACGACTCCGTTCTGTGGTCCGCCAGACGAAGAGGAACAACGCCCGTATGCCCAACGCGCGGAGCCGCAAGCATTTTCAGTCTGCCAGGTCGATGGTTCGGCTAGCCGCCCTGCCGGCGCTTTGGCTCTTGGTCGTTCATCCGATGACGGCTTGGGGCCCCACGGGCCACGACCTTGTGAATAATTGGGCTGTCCAAACCCTCCCTTCCGAGATGCGCGCCTTCTTTGACGCGAATCGCCAGTATCTCGTTGAACACGCCAACGATCCCGACCTCTGGATGAAGAAAGACCGTTACGAACGCAAACGCCACTATATCTATTTGGATAAGTACGGCATCTTTCCATTCCTGGAGCTGCCGCATTCATTCAAGCAGGCCGTCCAGAACTACGGATCGGGGCGAGTCAATCGCGACGGGGTGCTTCCCTGGCAGGTGGGAGAATCCAGCCTGCGCCTGACAGATGCGTTCAGGTCTCGAAACTGGGATCAGGTGAAACTGGTGGCGGCCGTACTGGCCCACTACGTGGCCGACGCTCACGATCCGCTGCGCCTCACCAGGAACTACGACGGGCAACTCACCCGCCAGACAGGTTTAGAGGACCGTTTTGAGGTGCGGCTCTTGGACCGGTACTCGAGGTTTTTTATCCCCCACCCCCGAGACGCAGCGAAGATCGAGGATCCCACCGAATATGCTTTCCAGGCCTGCCTCGAGGCTTATACCTCGCTCGACTCCGTGATCCTCGCAGATATGCGCGCTCGCGAGGGCGTGCCCGATTATACCGACGAGTACTTCGATCGCTTTTATTCGCAGATCGGCGACACCGTGATGAGGGCCATCAACGAATCGGCGCACGATGCAGGGTCCTACTGGTATACAGCCTGGCTGAACGCGGGGAAGCCCCCTCTGCCGGGACGATGAAGAGCGACATGCAGGACCTCGAGTCATTCATCCGCCGTCTTCCCAAGGCGGAGTTGCACCTCCACCTGGAGGGAAGTGTCCAGCCTGAAACCCTGCAAGAGCTCTCACGTTCCAAGGGGCGTCTGGAGAAAGAGACGCATAGCTGGGTCTCGGAACGCGCAGATCAAGGATACCGCTACAAGGGCTTTCAGGATTTTCTCCAGGCCTTCAAGCTGGTGACCTTACTTCTGGAAACTCCGAGCGACTATGCCCTGGCCACAACCCGGCTGATCGAGGGGCTGGCAAGCCAGAATGTGAAGTATGCAGAGATCATCTTTGCCGCCGGAGTTGTGCTGTGGAAGAATCAACCGCTCGAGGCTATTTTCGAGGCGGCAGCATCAGCGGCGCGGGCGGCGCAGCAAGCGAGCGGCGTGCGGGTGCAGTGGATTTTTGATGCCATCCGCCATTTCGGCGTCGAGCATACGCGCCAGGTGCTCGACTGGGCCGGGCGTCTCCGGCCTCTGGGCGTGGTGGCTTTGGGAATCGGCGGTGACGAGGCGCGCGGCCCGGCGGAGCTTTTCCGGGAAGTTTTCAGTGAGGCGCGCGCCATGGGTCTGCACGTTGTTGCGCATGCCGGAGAAGCCTGTGGGCCGGAGAGCGTGCGCCAGGCGGTCGAAGCGCTGGGCGCGGAGCGCATCGGACACGGACTCACAGCGGCGCGCGACCCCGCCGTGTTGGACTTGCTACGCGAGCGCCGGGTTCCCGTCGAAGTCTGCCTTACCAGTAACGTCGCCACCGGCGCGCTGGGTCGCCTCGAAGACCATCCCTTGCCGCAGTTCCTGGACGCTGGCCTAGCGGTGACCTTGAACAGCGATGACCCAGCTATGTTCGGGACAGATTTGGTCAATGAATATCTGCTTGCGGCAAAGACCTTCCAACTAACGCGCGACCAAATTCTCCACATAGCGCAAAATGCCGTCCGGGCCGCGTTCCTGCCGGAAGAAGAGAAGCTGGATTTACTTGGCCTGCTCTGAAAATAGACGCGCTACCACTCTTTTGGTAGGCCGTACTCCCCAGGACGACTCAGGAGGACGGCTCGAAATGTTTGTGGGGATGCACGTGCGCATGCGAATGGACTTCGCCGGAGGCGTGAACGTGGCGATGAACGTGGATCAGGTTGGTCCGCTCGAGCAACGCTGTGTCGCGCAGAATCTCTCGGGGCGCACCTTCGGCTGCCACGCGGCCTGTCTCGAAAACAAAGCAGTAATCCGCGATATCCTCGACGATATCCAGTTGGTGTGTGGCGGTGATCACGGTCTTCGCTCCGCCGCGCCAGCCCACCAGGAAATCGACCATCTGGCTGGCGCTCTTCGGGTCCAGCGCGGCCG
>JBELAJ010000300.1:0-9939 GCA_049508935.1 Terriglobia bacterium
CGGGCGCACTCGTTCGGCCCCACAATCGACCGGTCCTTCGGCTTCACAAAACACCCCAGATTGAAAACTTGGCCCACCACATCCTCACCAAGATTGCGAAGCTTCGGGCCATCACCTGAGCTGAAATGGGCTCTTTCACGCCGGATTCAGGTCCTATGGGCCATATCTGGAGCTCCAGATATGGCGCACGCCCGCAGGAAGCATTATGAAGCCCAGTCCTCGGACTTGATGCGCTCGACGGTGATGCTCGCCTATGTCCGCTTGCTCTACGACGTGGAGCGCGAAGCCCGTGACCGGAAGCTCGTCGCGCAGGCGCGCCGGGCGCTGCGGCAGGAGAAATCGAAACCGATTCTGGACGACATCCACGCCCACCTGGAGCGCGAGCAGCCGCACGTGCTGCCCAAGAGCCCTGAGGGGGAGGCCATCGCTTACACACTGTCGAATTGGAAGGCGCTGATTCGCTACTGCGAGGACGGCGACCTGGAGATTGACAACACCGGCGCTGAGCGCAGTCTGCGTAGCGTAGCGGTGGGACGAAAGAACTGGATGTTTTATGGTAGCGACAACGGCGGGCGCACCGCCGCCGTGCTCAGCAGCCTCATCGCGACTTCGAAGCGACACGGTGTCGATCCCTTCGCTTATCTGCGCGATCTGTTTGAGCGCATCAGCGCTCACCCCAAGAGCCGATTGGCCGAACTCCTCCCCGACCAGTAGAAGGTAACGCACCCGCCCTCCTCCACCTGCTGACCCTTGCTTGTTGCCAGCCTGGCCCGAGGTCCGGCATCAAAACTCAACGTCGGCACCCTTATGGCCGGACACGGCAGGTCATTTCCTTTCTTTCCCTACTCGCTCGATCATGGGAATCCACTTGGGAACCAGGGCGAGGAAGTCAGGGGGCAGTGGAGGGCGTTGCTTTCGTCGCGCCTCACGGCTCTTGCGGTCATCGGTTCCGGTATACCAGACCTCCAGCGCGTGGCCGGCCGGCTCCCCCGGGAAGTCAGGCGCCCATCCCAAAACATCGCCACCGGCACGTTCGCTGAGCCGATAGCAGCCCAGCACCAAGCCCTTGCAGATTTCCAGCGCCTCCGCCTCGATGTCCTCGTACTGCACTTCGTGCAACCGCGAGCGTGCTATCTCCTCGGCTTCGCTCGCAAGATCGGGATGTACTTCCATCAGACGCCGCAGGACGGCTGCGGCCTCCTACGGCTTCAGGCGCTCCAACGTGCCTGTACCATGCCGCCCGCCCTCTTGTGCTGCCTGCTCGCTAGACTTATGCTCTGACGTCATCGTCGCCCCCCGAATCAGGATTCCACATGTCATGTCACGCTCAATTTGACGACCGAGTATAAGCTGTGGGATTCACGGAGAAAAGATCGGAATGGGTTCACCGGACGCTTACCCAAGCCGTAAGGGAGAACCTCCCGGTGGCGGTGGGATTCATCTCCCAGATCCGGGCGTTATACCGCATCGAGGACGAAATCCTGGGGCTTTCTCCCGCGGAACGCTACGCACGCAGGCAGGAACGGGCGCCGGCCCTTTGGGACGCGCTGAAAACCAAGGCGCAGGAGCTTCAGCCGACGCTGCTGCCCCAGAGCACCCTGGGCAAGGCCCTCAACTATTTCTTGAACGAGTACGACGCGCTGACCGGGTATCTGCGCGACGGACGCTTCGAGATCGACAACAACCTGGTGGAGAATGCCATCCGCCCCACGGCGGCGGGCCGAAAACGCTGGCTCTTTCTGGGCCATCCCGACGCCGGCTGGCGCAGCGCCGTCATCTACTCCATGATCGGGAGTTGCCGACGCCGCAGCCTCAACCCCCAGGAATATCTCACCGATGTCCTGGGTCGCCTACCGGGATTAAAGATCAACCAGCTGGAGCCGTTGCTACCCGGCAATTGGAAGCCGCCGACCACGAACTCCAGTTGAGCGGTGATCCCCGCTCGACGACTCCCCCCCATCAAAGTAGCTTGCCCTCAACGTTGATGCCTGGGTTGTGGTGTCCCTTCCCATCATGCTCCCGGGTAGGAGGTCACGCTTGTGGCACCATCTACACCGACGGCCTCAAGACTTTGACCGGTTTGCAGGAAGCCGGCTTCACCCATATCCCCCGCCCACAACTCCTCAGAAGCGACCTGCGCAAGGGCGCGCCACAGCCAACACAATCATTCCGCACAGGAGACCAGGTTAAGGCCTACAACGCATCGAGTAAACACTAATATCGTCCCCGACCCTGATCGGAACAGACCCACCCTGCCGGATATACCGCTCGTATTCGGAGACTCGCTGATTTAGGAATGGCGGACTCAATGCGTCCCCGTCTTGAAAGACGACCTGATCAGATTCGCTCATCGCACGGAAATCCTCTTCGATCGGCACACCAAGCGTAGCTTTGTAAGCCAAAGTGTCAGCTGAGGCTCCCGATGCTGAAAGCTCTATAGCAAGAGCCATCAAAGATTCGTTCAATCCTGGGCTATCGGTAGCAAGCAGGATACGCTTCGCATGGCATCGAACGGCCTGGGCCAAGACCGCGTCGCACCTCTTGAGACTTTGCCTCTTGGCCCGATGCCGCATCGGTACACCAGCCGCAAGCAGACCACAAAAGACGAGACCCGCGGCGAGAGCTGCGGATGGACGGGAAGCCGAGTGTCCTTTACCGGACATAAGTATCCCGGCCAAGAACGGCAGCGCCACGATAGCCGGAAATGCAAACCGAATCTCCCTGTTATGGGACGAGAGCATAACTATGCCGAAACCAATCATGATCAGAAGCGCTAGGAAATCGGGCCACGACTGCATTAGTTGCCTTTTGATCACAAGGTATATGAGCGCGGCAGCCGTCAGCACGAAGGAGAGCACCAAGCCCGGCGATTGTCGAATAGTATAGCCGAGAAATTGCAGTAGGGGACTATAGAAGAAGTCCGCGATCCTTCCGAAGGATGATCCCTTCGCGAGGTAGAAGGCGGGTTGCCCCCATCGAAGCAAATAGAAAGCAGATGGTGCTGAACAGCAAGCAAATGCGATAAGCGCCGCAAGAGCACTCCGTAATCCACCGTGATGAAGTCTTATGAAAAACAGGACCGGGACGATAAGTACTATAAAATATAAGAAATTCAATTTCGTCATCGCCCCCAACGAAAGTATCGCCCCCCACAGAATGCCCCGAAAGACAGCGCCGCTGATTGAGGGGCAAGGCGTCCTCGCTTCATACGGGATGAGGAGCACCGCCGCCAGAGCCGTCCAAGCGAGGAGGCTGTCCGCCAGGAACCCGGTTGCATCGGCATGCGCACGCGCTCCCGGCGGGTAAGGTCCGATTGACGCGACCACGCACACACTGGCTACCACGAGGAAGAACGGCTTCACTCCGATGCGCAGCAACAGATACAGACATGAGGCCGCCAGGAGCGATATCACTGCGGCTAGCGTGATAAAGCACTTGCCTGCGGCATCCCAGGATGCCAGCGGTCCCCAAGGCAAGCCCAACAACGTCATAGCGGGGGGACGAAAGCTCACCATCGCGACGCCGATTCCATGTACATTCCCGGACCAAAAGGCCCGGCTGACCGCTATCGACCTTTGCAGGTAATCCGAATCGTCCCAGCTAAACCAATACGGCTGATAACTAATAAAAGTGGGCGCCACGCAGAAAGCAAAGAGTGCAGCTGCCACCAACCCCTTCGACTTACCTAAGATGTCGAGCATTTGTCGATCTCCTTCACATAGCCTGCAAATTCACGGCGCAAGGGCACCGTACCCGATTCTGTCCGACAGCCAGCGCGTCTTGCGGTCTCGCAAGAATAAGCTATCACAATACCCAGCGCGGGGCGCTTCATCGTTGCACAAAGGGTTCTTTGTGCAACGGGCGGCGAAGCCGATTGCCGTCCTGAATACGCCGCGGATCAGTCCTTCAGGCGCTTGCGGATGATAGCGGCGATGTCCGCTTCTGTCCCGTGCGCGGTCAGGTCCAGCCCGGAAGCCCGGACCGCAGCGATCAGCGCCCGGATGACTTCCGTCCTTCTGATCTTCGTCTTTGTCTTGGCGCGGATGTCAAGACATTGGTGATCCAAGAAGGCAACCTGGTCCGGCGGCAGGATGACCGTCAGCTTGTTTTCGATGGAGGACCCCGCCAGCGCGACCGCGACTTCCGCGGCTGGCGCGTCCGCGGTCTTAGCGAAGATGCTGTCCGTCTTGCCCATTCTCGACTTTGCCTTCATGCCATCCTTCCTTTCCTTGTAATTTCCCCGGCCAGTTGCAGATAGGCTTCAGCGGCCAGTCTAACCCTCCGCAGCCCCTATGTGTAGATGTACCCCGCTTAACGCTTACGCAACAGCGGTACCGCCCACCCGCGCTGCAGCCAGGCGAGCGCGGCTGCAATACCCGCCGCGAGGAAAGGCAGCAGACAGGTCTGGTGCCGGGACCCGGCGAAGGGGAACACTTGTGCGACGGCGGCTGCGAACCCCACAGCGAGAGGAGATATGACCAAGAATGCCGTGAGGCTTCGCGCTTTGGTTCGGCCTGTCACCAGTGCGGCGAACCCAGCCAAAAAAACCAACATGAGGAGACGCGTTAATTGGCGGGCGCCAACCGCGTAATAGAAGGTCCCGTAGAGCGCCCTCCACGCAAATCCGAGCGGCGTTTCGAGCGACGCCGCGTAGTAGTACTGTTGAAGATAGTCCATGCTTGCGCCGCGACCGAACGGAATCCACCCGCGAACCTGTTCGAAATATAGCCACCCTAGCAGCGTTGCAAGGACAAGATAGGATGCACCAATCGTGAAGAGGATGCGCCGAGGCACCCGGTCAAGGAGCGCGCGGACCAAGACATACACGCCAATAGAAAATATCACCAGGATCGCAGTGTAGTGCGTCAGGAGGGCGCCAAGCAGAAAGACACCTTGGATGATTGCCCAGCGAGTCGAGCGCTCTGTGAGTGCGCGCTCTGTCGCGTAAAGGGAACCGCAAATGAAGAAAAGTAGGAGACCGTACTGGCGGACTTCGGTCGAGGCGGAGATAGCCGCAGGGGATAGAGCCAGGAACCCGAGTCCAGCAAGCGCTGGCATCTCTCCGAGGCTGCGCCGTATCCATGCGAACGTGAGCCAGAGCGCAGCAGTCCCGCCGACCAGGCTCGGCAGCCTGAGAGTCAGCTCAGTCCGCCCTAACATGAGAATCCCGTGAAGGACCAGGATGAAGAGCGGAGGGTGCGCCAGCGTGCGAGATCCCTGGTAGGCCCCGAACCAGCTACTTGGTCTGGCTGCGTCGAAGTGTAGTGCTTCATCAGGGTTGAGGTAGCAGGACCCAGCGTAGGCAAAGCGCAGAGCGAAAGCCGCGGCCGCGATTCCCAGCGCCAACCAACTTGAGTTCTTGACGACCCACGCCTCGACCTGACCAAGTTCGGCGTTGTAGGTCATCGACACGGGGCCACTCTTTCCCCTCGAATTCCAGACGGCATCCGGAGCGCTCAGCTCTGTAACTGTCCTTCCGGGAACTCTCTTGTCAACCGCCTGTGCCATGTCGCTCTGTGTAAGTGCAGGATGAACGAGTTCATTGGAACAAGACGCAGAGCACCAGTCACCGATCCTGCGAAGAGGGCTGTGCTCCCGCCTCGGGGTCTTTTGGAGATCCTTGAGCCGGCAAATAGTAGTCCAGCAGGAGTGTTCTGCCACCACGACTAAACAGCTGGAAACGCGCAATTCCCACCCGTTGCAACCAGCACTTCACAGTAGTGCTGAGCACCCCCAAACCATATTTTACGCTTCGTGCAAAATTAATCGAAGAAGCTTCTTTGAAATACTTCGTTGGGCAGGAAATCTCACCGATGCGGTATCCGAACACAATGCACTGGGCGAGCATCTGGTTGTCGAAAACAAAATCGTCTGAATTTTCAAGTAGCGGGAGCTCCCTCAGGACCTGGGCGGCAAAGGCTCGGAGCCCAGTGTGATACTCAGACAATTTCATGCCCGTGAGAGCGTTTTGAAATGCGGTCAAGAAGCGGTTGGCGACATATTTGTACCGGGGCATGCCTCCTCGGATGGCGCCGCCTCCCAAGATGCGGGAGCCAAGCACAACGTCGTAAATTCCACAAGCTATCATGCTGGCCATGGGGGTGACTAACAAGGGGTTATACTGATAGTCGGGATGAACCATCACAACGACGTCGACGCAGGCAACCAGGGCCTCGCGGTAACAGGTTTGCTGATTTCTGCCATATCTGTAGTTCTTGTCGTGACAGAAAACCCGTAGTCCGAGCTTGTTAGCAATTTGCACTGTTTCATCGGTGCTGCCGTCATCGACCAAGATTCTGACATCGACGATTTCGGGGAGCTGGCTGACAGTATCCTCCAGGGTTTTCGCGGCATTGTAGGCGGGCATGATGACTGCGATGCGTTTTCCGTTAATCACTTAGGCCAAGTCGCAGGCGCATGATTCGCTTATTAGAAATCGGCCGTTGGCTGTAAACGGCATTTTGATCGCAGAACAATTCAACCGGAATTCACGCCCCGTCGATACCTGCTTGAGCAGATGCTGGACGTTTTTTCTAGCCCACATGGAATGCATAGGTTCTCTTCAGACTATTTGCCGAATTTGTTGGGAAGTTTCGCGAAGTCCAGTCCCTCCCCGAGCGGAGACGCTTAATATTGTGGTCATTCCTTGATGCGTATGTTGCACCAAGGCTGCAACACTCCTACTAAACCAGTGACATAAAATACCCAGAATCTGAGAGAACCCGTCAAGATCACGGCTCCATGATCAGCCGCTCTATTGGCACCACACAAACTGGCGGAAGTTATGCCTCCACGATGCAGTAACAACCACAATAAATGTGTGATTTCGTTTTATGTACAGACCCCCTTTCCGTTTTTTCTCGCACACTGCCGGCCTCGCGTAAAGTAAATATCGACCTAGCGACCTAGCGCGACATAGAAGTGACAGTATTCGTTATTGCATCTGTTGTCGCCTTTGTCCATATCTCGAGGCTAGTCCCCGCCACGGGCCATGGACAACGTGCCGTCACCCGGGAAGGGGCGCATACGTCGCGACAAAAAGCATCGCGACGTATGCGCCACCCGCGATCGATTGCCCAACTACACCACTCCAACTCTGTCCGAACTGCGTGAGCGAATCACCATAGAACTTCGTCGGCTGCAGAAGCGACCGGATCTGCTACGGGCTTTCTGCAATCATACCGGACTCAGTCTCGACCCTATTGGTAGACCTTGAGGAAACCGACACATTGTGAAGCCCGCCATCTCCTCCTGCCGGTCTCCTGCGGGTTGCCAAGGGGTACGCCGGACGCTTACCGCAGATCAACTGTCGAGGAATTATCAGGCAGAGACCTTAACCACGGAAGGTGGGTTCACCGGACGGATACGGAGTTCCACCTTGCGGTAGGGATCGCGTCCAGGGGAATGCTCAGGTAGGGTGTGCTTCTCTCCCCGAGTTCCGGCTGGATAGAGTTCATGGCGGGCGATCTCCGCCAAGTCCGGGCCG
The DNA here is from genome assembly GCA_049508935.1 of Terriglobia bacterium. Lineage (GTDB taxonomy): Bacteria > Acidobacteriota > Terriglobia > UBA7540 > UBA7540 > CAVROP01. Next base: position 7,487 of record JBELAJ010000300.1, read on the forward strand.
TAATCGATCAGTTCCTTCTCGGTGATGCGCAGCGACAGCAACTCCCCAAAGCGCTGCCCAGGCACGGAGTAAAAGTTCTGCAGGTAAGGCACACAGCCTTCGCTGTTCACCGTGCGGTACAGGACCAGGGCCGTGTCGTAGGGATGGGCGGGCAAGGGGAGCAGGTGAGGCTTCTCTTCCTGGTAGAGGTCGATCGGTCGGCGCTTGGTCTCTTGATGGGTACGCAGGTCAGCGGTCGTGGCTAGCCAGTTGGCGGTGACTTGGTTCAGGTGCTCGAGCGAGCTGAAGGTGCGACCGTTGAGCAGATTTTTCTCCGCGTACCAAAAATTTCGCTCGATCTTACCTTTTGTTTGGGGATGCCGGGGGCGACAAGCCCAAGGCCGAAAGCCGTAGTGAGTAGCGAAAGCCAGAAAGCGCGTGTTGTAGATCGGCTGCTCACCGTCGTAACCCGTCACCACGACCTTCATGTTGTCGTAGAGGCAGGTGGCGGCTAAACCCTGAAGGTGTTCAAAGGCGCGCACATGTTCACGCAGGGTGGTGGGCAAGTCCTCCGACTCCACGAAGTGCAGGTACTGACGGCGCGAGTAGCCCAACACATAGCTGAAGGCATGCACGCGGCGGCGTCCTTCGCGGGTGAAGATGATCTCATAGGGGGAAAAATCCATTTGGGCTTGCACCCCAGGACCTGTTTCGAAGCGCCGCGCCGGGGGCGAGGGGGGCTTGGGCCGCACGGCGCGCAGCCACTCTTTCACGATTGTGTAACCGCCCTTGAAACCCTGCTGACGCAACTCTTCGTGCAGGCGCACCGCTGTCAAGTCCGGGTAGCGCGCCAGCAGTTGCGTGATGGTTTCGGCGAAGGGATCGAGAAGGCTGGGCCGGCGCGTGCCCTCGGCGGGGAGCTTGCCGGCCCGGCGATCTTGATGCTCGGCCAGCATCCGCGCCACTGTCTTGCGATTGATGCCGAGTTGGCGGGCAATGCGGCGACGGGAAGCGCCTCCATACCACAAGCGGCTCGACTCCGCCAGCGCAAGTTCGAACTGCTTCGCCGCTTCCCCATTCCGCCCGACCTGCTGCCCGGCTCGCTTTCTCTCACTCACCGCCGCTGCGGTCAACCTACTTGCCATTGCGCTCACGACCCGAAGGGGCATCCCCTCTGGTCGCTCACCTTTATGGCGGGGGGCAAGAAGCGCGTGGAGTGCATTCCCGAAGCGTGGGTGGAGGAAGTGCAGCGCTGGGTGGCGGCAGGCCGGGAGTATAAAGAGGCGGTGGCCGAGGTCTTCGCGGCCAATGCGCAATTACTGGCCCTGTGGCGGAAACAGAGACGGCAGTGAAAGCGCCGACGCCGCGCCGCCTGAAGAAGTATGTGGCGAAGTGTCTGCGTCTCAGGTCCTACTTACGCTCGCCGGGCGATGGCCGCCCGCAGGGGCGCATTCCTGCCGCTGCCCTGCTGTGGGCTTTATTGATCGGCATGGTGCTGCGCCGCGCCGCCTTCGCTGGCATTATTGAAGCCTTGGTGCGCTCACCCGCCCGCCGCGCGGGAGGCCAAACGTCACAAGGCCTTCGACCCCTGCCGCTTCATCGGACTGGTCCTGGATGGAACGGCCGTGGCGCGATCCCACGAAAACGTTTGTGATCTGTGTCGTCCTTATCGCAATAAGAAGAAAGAGATCCTCGGCTATCACCACCGGTTGGTCATGGTGAGCGTGGCAGGCACGGGCTTGACGCTTCCCTTGGATGTGGAACCTTACGGCCCCGGAGATAGTGAGTACAACGCGGCGCGGCGGCTCCTCCCGCGCCTCGTCGTTAACCTGGGTCGCCGGTTTGCCGATTACGTGGTCGTCGATGGGGAGTTTGCCCGCGCCCCCTTCCTGCACGAGGCCAACGATCTGGGGTTGTACGTGGTTGCCCGGCTGAAAGGCAATCTCCCCGAATTGTTCGCCGCCGCCGAGAAAAGGTTCTCTCGTCAGCCTCCCCACCAAATCTTCCGCCACGGCCAGGACCGGGTGGAAATGTGGGACGCCGACGACTTCGATCCTTGGGAAACGCTGCGGGTGATCCGCTATCGGCAGTACAAGCCGGACGGGACGGTGCACGAGGCCTATTGGCTCACCGACTTTCCTCGCCACCGGGTCAGCAGCCGCACCCTGTTCCGCCTGGCCAAAAGCCGCTGGGAAATTGAGAATCAAGGCTTCAATGACGCCAAGAACCGCTACGGCTTCGAGCACCTCTGCCACCACGAACGCCACAGCCTGCTGGCGGTCTGGCTGCTGACCTGCCTGGCCCTAACTATCGAACGCCTCTACTGCGTGCGTTATCTCCATCGCGGTACGCACCCGGTGCGTGCAGCGATCGATCTGCTCCTCCTCTTCCAACTCAGCTTGGGCAGACCGGTGGTCACCGTCCCGGACTCGAGTTGAGAACTCACCTCCTGCCGCTGGTCAGGCTTGCCGCTT
>JBELAJ010000301.1:0-9884 GCA_049508935.1 Terriglobia bacterium
CCGGAGCAACGGGTGCAGAAAAGTCCGCTGCCCCTGGAAAACCTTGGCCATGTAGGCCCCCAAGGGTTTCGTGATCGCGAGGATCAGGACGAAGTAAACGGCGATGTGCAGAACTCCAAGCGCGCTCATGTTTGTTCCTCTTTCCCCCTCTTACCCTAAGCACCTGATTACGGCTTCCCCTGTTCTTGCTCGTGTCATTCTGAGCGAAGCGAAGAATCGCTGCGGTTCATATCGCACGTAACTACGGAGATTCTTCGCTTCGCTCAGAATGACAGGCCCGGACGACCACCCCTGGTTCCCCTCCTCATTGAGGAGGGGACTAAGGGGTGGTCTCAAAAGCGCTCCGGCCGAAGCAAGGCGTAAAGCAGGTAAACCAAAAGAAACAGCGCAGTCACTCCGGAGATGATATAGTCCACCGAATGCCTCCTTCTTAGAGCCGGTCACAGCCTTTGGTAGAAGCCCAGCAAGCGGCAAACAACACTAACCCGACGACAACATAAAGCAGATCTAGCATATGCACACCTACACTCTAAGCGGTTAGGAAGTGACCTCAATTGGAGTGTGCCCGACGGGGCATAAAGAAGGCATAAGGATTTGCGAAAAATTTCGTTAATGCAATCGAGGGGTCCGGCGCGGCGTTGTGCTGCGGGCGTCTCGCCCGCTGTCGCGGGAGCGTCTCGCTCCCGTGCGCGGGCAGAGCCTGTCCTGAGCGGAGCGAAGGAATGCCAGCGCCACTGCGGGCGAGACGCCCGCACCACTGCCCGTAATTCCTAGTCCCCAGCCCGCATTTCAGGCTATACTGAGTTCGGGTCTAAGCCACTGAATGGGAAATGAACTGGTCCAATTGACTGTCCTTGAGCCGGCGGGAATGTTTGCGCCTACCGAAGCGCCGCAAGGGGCAACTACCGTCTCTGCGTCCGCCAAGCTGAAGACGTTTTACATTGAAACCTTTGGCTGCCAGATGAATGTACACGATTCGGAGAAGGTGCAAGGCGTGTTGCTGGCACGCGGGATGACTCCCGTTGAAGACCACGCGCAGGCTGACCTGATTCTTTACAACACATGCAGCATTCGCGAAAAGGCCGCACAGAAGGTCTTTTCACGTCTGGGCGCCTTCCGCAAGGGCACTGGCGCGGCGGGGAAGGTGATTGGGGTGCTGGGCTGCGTCGCGCAGCAGGAAGGCGAGCGGTTCTTTGAGCGCGCCCCGCAGGTCAGTCTGGTGTGCGGGTCGGCAAGCTACTCTAAGCTATCCGAGCTGCTTGACCAGCTCGAAGCCGGAAATCGGCGCGTCTCCGGCCTTTCCCTTGATACTGACGAATGCTTTGAGACGGAGTTGACCCGCCGCGACAACCCGGTCCGTGCCTATCTCACGATCATCGAAGGGTGCGACCAGCGCTGTGCCTTTTGTGTTGTGCCCATGACGCGCGGCCCGCAGCGTAGCCGTCCCAGCGAGAAAATTCTGGCTGAGGCGCGCCGGTTGGTGGACGACGGCTACACCGAAATCCAACTTTTGGGCCAGATCGTCAATGCCTGGCAGGATCCTTCTCCGCCGCACCGCAGCTTCGCGGAATTGCTTTCGGATGTGGCCGAAATCCCGGGCATCCGCCGCGTTCGCTTCACGACCTCGCATCCGAGATTCTTCACTCCTGACATCGTTCAGGCAATCGACGCCCACCCCGCCCTGTGCGACCAGGTTCACCTGCCGGTGCAGTCGGGCTCCACGCTGGTCCTGGCGCGGATGCTGAGGGGTTACACACGGGAAGAGTACCTCGAACGAATCCATTACATTCGCCAGGCGCGCCGCTCGATCAGCCTTTCCACGGACGTCATCGTCGGCTTTTGCGGCGAAACGCGGCAGGACTTTGAGCAGACGCTTTCGCTAATGCAGGAAGTGAAGTACGATCAGGTCTTCTCCTTCAAATATTCCCCACGCCCCAACACGCTTGCAGAGATGCAGGGAGATGCGCTGGCCGAAGACGAGAAAGGACGGCGGCTGACCGAACTTCAGGAACTTCAGCGGCAAATTCAGTTGCGGCGCAATCAGGCGCTGCTGGGCGAGACCTTCGAAGTCCTGGTGGAGGCTTACCAGCCGCGCCTGGAGCAGGCGGTGGGGCGGAGCACTACGAATCGCGTCATAAACTTTCCGGGAAGTCAGGTGGATGTGGGGCGCTATCTTATGGTAAGAGTCACCGGGGCCGGGCCGAATAGCCTGGTCGGAGTGCGCGTGTAGGGGCGCCCCTGCAAGGTTGGAACCGGGCGTCAGGGCTCTGGAGGATTGCATGGAAATCGAAATGAGAATCCGCGGATTGGTGATGGATCCGGTGACGAACATGCCCATCGTCATCCTGAAGGACATCAACGGGGCTTCGGTGCTTCCTATCTGGGTGGGCATTTACGAGGCCAACGCGATTGCCCTGGAAATCGAGAAGGTCACGACTCCCCGCCCCATGACCCACGACCTGCTTAAGAATCTACTGCTCGGGCTCGAGACGCGCGTGCAGAAAGTGGTGGTGAACGAGTTGAAGGAAGACACCTTCTACGCCCTGATCTGGCTGGAGCGCGACGGACAGGTGATGTCCATCGACTCGCGCCCCAGCGACGCTCTGGCTTTAGCCCTGCGCATGGATTGCCCAATCTACGTCGAAGAGGAAGTTCTGAAGAATTCCAAGGTGGCCGGCGGAGCCAGCGAAAAAGCCACCAACGAAGAGCTTCGAAAATGGCTGGAAGGATTGGGTGACGAAGACATGGGACGCTACAAGATGTAGAAGGCAGAAAGCAGAAGGCAGAAAGCAGAAAAACTACTAGCCCTAACTTTGACCACCACCCCTAATTATTCGCCTTGCCGAATATCCCTAAAAAAGATTATCTTAACGCTTACGCAGGGTGCGACCCCGGGGCGCGTGTGAGTCCGCAGAAAAAACGAACATCGGCGGGAGTTCGGAGTGAGCACGGTAATCGCGATCGCTAATCAGAAGGGCGGCGTCGGGAAAACCACCACGGCTATAAATCTAGCTGCGGCGCTGGCTCTTGCCGACCAGCGGACGCTGCTGATCGACCTCGACCCCCAGGCCAATTGCACTCTTTCTTTTTTCAATCCCGACGAGATTGAGCACTCCACCTACGAGGTGCTGGCCGATCACAGCATGGCGCTTTCGCAAGTCATGCGGCCCACCCGCCTGGCGAATCTGTGCCTGGTGCCGTCGCGCATCTCGCTGGCCAAACTGGAAACTCAACTGGTCGGCCAGTTCGATGCCCCCTATCGCCTCAAAGACGCCTTGCCGGCTGTGCGCAATGACTTTGACCTGTTAGTAATTGATACTCCGCCGGCGCTCGGCCTCCTCACCGTGAATGCTCTGGTTGCCGCGCAATACCTGCTGGTGCCCATCCAGGCTTCCTATTATGCCCTCGAGGGCACGGACGACCTTCTCGAAACCCTCCAACGCATTCGGGCCCGCCCCAATCCGGAACTGGAACTGCTTGGCGTGATCGTTACGCTCTTCGACCGGCGGACCAACTTGGCGCGCGACATTTACAAGCAGGTGCGCGACGTTTTCGGGGACAAGGTTTTCAAGACCATCATCGGGAAAAACGTACGCCTGGAGGAAAGTCCGGCTTATAAAGAAACCATTTTCACTTTTGCCCCCGACTCGACGGGAGCCAAGGAATATAGCCAGCTAGCCAAGGAGGTCATGCAACGTGTCAGCTAGACGCGCTGGATTACCCGTGACCGTTAAGATGCGGCACAACGCCCATTACGTGGAGGAAATCATCTCGCGAACCGGCGCCGCCATCGGCAGGATGATCCCCATCGAGGAAATTCAGCCCAACGCCGGCCAGCCTCGTAAGGATATCGGCGACCTGCAGGGGCTTACCGACTCGGTGCGCGAGAAGGGCGTGCTGGAGCCGCTGCTGGTGCGGTTTCTGCCTGAGTCGGGGAAGTACATGATCATCTCCGGCGAGCGCCGCTACCTGGCCGCGCGCGCCGCGGGGCTTTTCGAGCTTCCCTGCATCGAGAAGGACGTTGACGACGCCGAAACCCTCGAGATGGCGCTTATCGAGAACCTCCAGCGCAAAGACTTGACCCCGTTCGAAGAGGCGGACGGCGTACAGGCGCTGGCCGGCCGCTTCGGCCTGACTCATGAGGAAATTGCCAGGAAATTGGCCAAGTCGCGCTCTTCCATTACCGAGCTGCTCGGCCTGCGGGCGATTCCCGATGAGATTAAGGCCTTGTGCATCGAAAAGGGCGTGCTTTCCAAATCGCAACTGCTGCAAGTGGCCCGCCAACCCAACGAAGCAAAGATGCGGGACCTGGCGCAGCGCTTCGCCCTCGGCCTTGTGAATCGCGAGCAGGCTCGCGCCGAACGCAACCCCAATAAGAAAGCAGGCCCGGCTGTCTTCCGCTTTGTCCCGCCCGCCAAGGAGTTTAAGCTCGTACTGCAGTTCCGCAAAAACAGCGTCGAACGCAACGAGGTCATCGCCGCCTTGCGCCGAATCCTCGAAGCCCTGGAAGCAGAGCAGTAAACCAGAAAGCAGAAGGCAGAAGGCAGAGAGCAGGCTTGGTGCGGTCCTGCTTCCTATCGTCGCAATGGCTCGCGCGCCATTTGGCAAGGGCGTCGCCTCCACTTGGAACGACAGCCCTCTCCCTGGGGAGAGGGCGTCCCGCTGTCGGCGCCTTCATCAGCCGAAGCGGGACGGGTGAGGGGTTCCTTGCACCGGGGAAACGGTCAGCGAGAACTGGCCTTTACGAAGTAGAAGCCTATGATCGCGTCATCGCCCGAACGCACCCCCGACCTCCTCTTTGTCTATGGCGCCCTTCGCCGCGGATTCCGCCTGCACCATCACTTGAAGAGAATGGGGGCGGTTTTCGTGGCGACTGGGAGAGTGCAGGCGGAACTCTTCGACTTGGGAGAATTTCCAGGCGCCCGGATATCTGCCAAGCCCGGAAAGACCGTGGAAGGTGAACTCTACCGCCTCAACAGACTGGAGAGCACCTTGAAAGTCCTGGACCGGGTAGAAGGTTACATTCCTCGGAATCCTGAAAGGAGCTTGTTCGAGCGCGGCACCGCTGAGGTCACCTTGCCCAACCGCACGCGGCGCGCGGCGTGCATCTATTGGTTGAAACGCGGAACTGGCCCACGATTTCGAGTTGTGCCCCGATAGCAGCTATCTCAGTATCATTCCGCACATGCAGGATTATACTGGCCTTGTCTGCCGTGCATTCGTCAAAGCGGGCGCAGGGAGCCGTCCTGCTTACCCTCCGATTACTCTTGGACCACCAGTTGCCCCTTCATTTTCCCGTGACCCATTCCACAGAAATGCGAGCACTGAAACGGGAAGGTCCCGGCCTTATCGGCTGTAAACTCGATCGTGGTCGCTTGCCCTTTCTTAAGTAACTTATCAATTCCGAAGGCTTCCAGCTTGAACCCGTGGTCGTGGTCGACGGCAGTGACCGTGAGCTTCACGTGCTCGCCCTTTTTTGCAGTTATCGTGCTGGGGGCGAATTCGTATTTCCTGGCTGTTACCTGGATCTCGTGGGCGTCAGGTTCGGTGGCAGGAGCCTGTGCAAGTAGTATCATCCCCGCTGACCCGATGACGCTGATGAGAATAAGTATCAGATTGCGCATAACTCTCGCCTCCAGTGAGCACGTTTTTCAAGCACTCAGTCTACTCCGTCTTAAGCCACCTACCCCTGTTCCTTGAGATGTTTGCGGTCTCGAAAGGTTCGGTAAAGAAATTGTAATTGCCGCCTTGCTGAAGTTCGAAAGAAAAGAGTTGACAATCTATGCCCAAGATGATAGCCTAGAAGCCGACTTTGCGTTGGGCTGGAAGGGATCCGGGCGGTTCGAGAGCCGCCCTACGCCGGTGTCACAGGGATGAACGAATGCTACGAGCTGCTTTTCGACGAACAAACTGGGAATGTTATAGAAAACAAAGGGTCTCTACATTAGCGCAATTATGCTTGACACGCCACCGAAGGGGCTAAGCCCGAGCCAGGTCCGCGCCCTCGAGTCGCTCTTGCAGGCGGGCTTCAGGCTTGTAACATTTGAGCGCTATGCCCGCTACCCGGCAGTCGAGCGGGAGGGATTCGTGGCCTTGCTGGACGTGAGCGGCGGTAACGTTAAGCTCTTCGGCCAGGTAGGATATCATGTCGGAGAAGGAATTGGCATGCTGGTGGAAAAAGGCCACGGGAAGACGTTTGTCTGGAAGAGCCAAGCGGTGACCGCCACCCCGGAGTTGCTGTCTGCCTACCAGCGGATCAATCTTGATCTGCGCCGGCTGCTGCACGGCTCGGCAGGAGAGGCGCCGTAGGCAAGAGGCAGACTGCGGGGCGGAAGAGCGAATTCAAATGGCAAATGGTTCGAGAAGTCGAGAAGTCGAGAAGTCGAGAAGTTGAGAAGTCCAGAAGTTTTATGCTCCTCGACTGCTCGACTCCTCAACTCCTTGACTGCCCGTTTGAATTTTGCCATTTGCCATTTGAATTGCTTGTCCCAACCACGAGGGAACTGCTTACTGCCTTCTGCCTACTGCTTTCTGCTTACCTATAGTGGAGAGAGGTGACTGGAATGAACGATGTATTCGACGTGCTGGTGGTGGGCGCCGGGCCGACGGGCTTGGCCTGCGGGATCGAAGCGCAGCGGGCTGATCTGAAGCTGTTGATCCTGGAGAAGGGCTGCCTGGTGAACTCGCTCTTTCACTATCCGCCGAACATGACTTTTTTCACTACGCGCGAACTACTCGAGATTGGCGACCTGCCTTTTGTGAGTGTGAATATCAAGCCCGCGCGAGCCGAGGCGCTCGAGTACTACCGCCGTGTGGCAGACCATTATCATTTGCCCATTCACTATGAAGAACGCGTAACGCGGGTCAGGAAAGAAGACGGCACGTTCGTGATTGACACCGATCTGCGCAGCGGGCAGCACTGCCAATATCATTCCCGCAACGTCGTGCTGGCCACGGGCTATTACGATCTTCCCAACCTGATGAATGTGCCGGGGGAAGACCTGCCCAAGGTGTCGCATTACTACCGCGAGCCGCACCAGTTCTTCGGGCGGCGGGTGGCCGTTATCGGCGGAGGCAATTCGGCGGCGATTGCGGCTCTCGATCTCTACCGTTACGGGGCCGAGGTCACGTTGGTGGTGCGAGAGCGCGAACTGAGCCGGCACATCAAGTATTGGATCAGGCCCGACCTTGAAAACCGGATCAAGGAGGGTTCAGTCCACGCTCTTTTCGGGAGCGAGGTGACCGAGATTGCTCACGACTGGGTTCTGGCACGGAATTCCGAAGGCGAAACGTTGCGCCTGGAGAATGACTTTGTTTTCGCCCTTACCGGTTATCATCCTGACTTCGACTTCCTGCGCAGCGCCGGCGTGCGGATTGACCCGAACACCTGCCGCCCCGAGTGCAGCACGGAAACTCGCGAAACCAACGTGGCAGACCTGTACCTCGCCGGCGTGATCATCGCCGGAATGGATACCAACGAGATCTTCATTGAAAACGGTCGGTTCCACGGCAAGCAGATCGTGGATGACATCAAATGGAAAGGGAGTCAGGAGTCAGAAGTCAGGAGTCAGTAGGCGGGTGGGCCGCTCGGCAGATTCGAAGGAGTTAAGCTACGGGAGTCACGGCCCAAACGCAGGAGGTGAGATGGCCACTCCCGGTGTTTGTGGTTGCCTACTTATCTAGCGTATCTTTTCCTGATCTGCCCACCTGCCGATCTGCCCACCTGCCTACCTGCCTACTGCTTCACCGGCACCTTCGTGGCCACGGTGTCGTGCGTAATCTCGAAGATCACCTCGGTCCCGGCGGCCACAAGGATGGTCTTGCCTTTCTTGGCGGAGAACTTGCTCGCCAGGGCAGTCAGCCCGCCGCTTCCCTGATCTTTGGGTTGCGTACCGCCGCCAGCCTGAGCACTGCCTCCAATGTTGTACTTCGTGCCGTCCGGAGTTGAGATAGAGTCTGCGATGAGCAGGAAATCGCCCTTCTCTTTGTCCTTGCTCTTGCCCTTGACCTGCGCCGGAGTGTTCACAAACGTGATATGACCGTCCACGGTGCTGCCGTCAGGAACGATTTCACCCCCATGGCCGAATACCGGTACCACAATTTTGCCCGTCCACATGTCGCCGCTTTCATTGGCTTTTGAGCTGAGCTCGGTGATGAACTGCACATGCAGTTCTCTCCCGGCGATGAGCGTAATCGCATCATCCGCCGCAACGCAGATTGCAGAGATACCAACTATAGCCACGAGTCCGACCACGAATCTAGATTTGCTCATATCGTCGCCTCGTTCCCTGTCATTCCGAGCGCAGCGAGGAATCTGGCTCTGCCCTTTCATCGGAATCAGAGCAAGATTCCTCGCTGCGCTCGGAATGACATCGCTAGTGCCCGCTGCCGACCTGCCTATCTGCCCACCTGCCCACTGCCTGTTTTCTTGGCCGTCGTATCGCGTGGAATCACGAAAGTCATCTCAAGGCCTGCCGGAACAATGATGTCCTTGCCTTTCTTGAGGGAGCCATGAATGAGGCCCGCCGCCGCGCCGATCCCTGCGCCGTAGAGCGCGCCGGTTCCGCCGTGGGCGATCGCACCGACCCCCGCGCCCGCCGCCGCGCCAATACCCGTTTCGACAGCCGTACCTTTCCCGTCTTTGCTGGGCCCTTGCAATGTGCCCTCTTGATCCTTCACATCCGCGCCCTCAGCGTCCTTCAAGCTTGCGACAATGTTGTACTTGGCGCCCTCAGGATTGGCGATCGAGTCGACGACCAGGCGCATTTCACCTCTGCCTTTTGCATGGCCGGGGCCCTTCAGATAAGTGATGTGGCCATCCACGAAGCTGCCTTCCGGGAAGACTTCCTTGCCTTTCAGGAAAATGGGCTCCACAACCTTGGCCGACCACGTATCGCCGGCTTCGTTGGTCTTTGAGCTGAGCGTGGTGATCAGTTGCACTTGGATCTCGCTGCCGGCGGGCAGCGTAATCGTATCGTCCGCCGAAAAGCACACGGTCGAGTAAACAAGGACTGCCGCTGCAATCAGGATGAGTCTTGAGCTTCTCATAGCGCCTCCTGCGGATCCCTACGTTGCGCTTGACGATTCAATTGTATCAGCTTTAGTCTTGCTGCTTAGTCAAAAGTCGACAGTCGAAAGTCGAAAGGCAGACCTCGAAAACAGATCCCACGGAGGCACCTTTTGACTCTTGACTTTCGACTCTCGACTTTTGACTCCTCGACTTTCCGCTGGCCGTCCGTTATACTGGAGTTTGAAGGGCAATGCCAAACATACTCAAAGAAATCGCGGATTCCGCCACGGCGCTGGCCAAGGGTTTTTCCATCACGTTCAAGACCATGCTCCGGCCCACTGTGACGGAGAATTATCCCGACGAGCCGGTGCACTTTGAAGACCGTTACCGTGGCCTGCACGTTTTGAGGCGCGACGAAAACGGACTCGAGAAGTGCGTTGCCTGTTTTCTGTGCGCGGCAGCTTGCCCGGCGAACTGCATTTATATTGAAGCGGCTGAGAATACCGGTGACCACCGCATCAGCGCGGCGGAACGTTACGCGAAGGTCTACAATATTGACTACAATCGGTGCATCTTCTGCGGCTATTGCGTGGAAGCTTGCCCGTGCGATGCCATAACCCACGGCCACGGCTTTGAGATTGCCGCCTACGACACCAACGCCTTGGTTTACCGGAAGGAACAACTCCTCGAACCTGTACCCAACACCGCCGCAAAGAAGTAGCCCCGCGCGTCCACCTGAGGCGGATTCTTCGGGAACTTGACTTTAGACGCCGGCAAGGCTAAATTGTTAATGAGTTGATGAGAAGTAAACTCTCTCTCCCCAACGCCGGTTCTCGGCGCGTCCTCCGAACACCGCAGGATGGTGCTTCTCTCA
>JBELAJ010000302.1:0-9869 GCA_049508935.1 Terriglobia bacterium
TCGTAAGCCCATCGAGAAGCCGCGGACCCCAAAACCAGGGGTCCGCGCTGCCAAGATCGTCGATTCAGCCCTGGTGAGAAACCACGCCTAGAAGTTGAACGCTGCCTGAAGGTCGATACGGCGATTCGCCGCCGCCGAAGACCAGAAACCTGCCATCAGCGAATTTGACCGGCCAAAGTAGGTTGTACCGAGGCCGCCGTAAGGCGCCGAGAGGTTCACGTTATTGAAGACGTTGCGCGCGTTAACGCTGAAGGTGAGGCTGTAGCGCGAGTTGCTGGGCGCGCCCCCGCCGAAGAAGCCGCCCATCCCGCCGCCTCCTCCCAGCCCGCGGGGTCCAAGACCGCCGCCCGGTCCGCCCCGGCCGCCGCCCGGTCCGCCAGAACCACCCCCGAAGTTTCCGCTGCTTGCGCGCTCAGGCTTTTTCCCGAATCCGAATGTCTTGCTTACCCGCAGGTTGGTTGTGAACTGGCCCGGGCCGGTGCCGTAGTAAGGCCCGATGAGCTTGTCGGTCGGTCCCGGAGTGAGATTAAAGCTACCCCAGCGCGTTTCCACGATTTGCTGCGACGAGGGGCCTGCAAGGGCAGGCCGATCGTTGTAAACGTCCGTGCCATAGAGGTCGGCCTCGGGCATGGTGATGTTGAAGGGTGCGCCGGAGTTGAGAACGATCATGGGGCTGAAGGCAAAGCCGTGCGGCACAGTCCACGTCCCACCGAGGAAAACGCGATGGCGAATGTCGAAAGCCGCGCGCCCATAGTCCGCTGCGATATCGTACGGGTCCATGTTGGTGGTGGCAGTGCCATTGGCGTAGCCGAGTGTGTAGAAGCCGAACAGATTCAGCTTCGCTCCCATGCGCAGGTTGAAGTTCGTGATCAGTTGATTCTGGTTGAAGAGGCCGACCGACTCGAGCTGATAGATGTTCGCGACGTTGGTCAAGCTGCCGTAGCTCGGGTAGGGGCGATCTCCTTGGGCATCCAGCAGCGGATTAATATCGCGGCTCAAAATCTGGTGAACACCGTGAGAGCCGAGATATGTGACCGAGACGGTAGCATTCTTGTTTAACTGGCGTTCCAGGCCCGCGCCACCCTGAATTGTGTAAGGGGTTCGCAGGTTGGGGTCAAGCGGGCTGATGTTCGAGGTCTGGCATGCCCCCGTGCTCAAATCAGTCGGAAGATCAGGGAAGAAACTGGGATAACTGCACGTATAGCTCTGCTGGTTAATACCATTCATGCGCTGGGCCGTAAATAACGAGGTCTGTGAGATACGGTCATAGAACACGCCCACGCCCGCGCGCAGCACCGATTTAGGCGACTTTCCCCGGCCGAGACCCCACGCCAAACCCACTCTCGGCGCGATGTCGGCATGATCATGAATGCCAGTCTGCGTCTCGAAACGCAGGCCCATACTGAGGGTCATATTGGGGCGGGCCCGCCAATCGTCTTCGCCGTACAGCCCCAGGTCCGCGTAGTTGAGGCTCAATGCAGGAGTGCCGCGATAGATGGTAAACAGAGTTGCTCCACTCGCCTCGCAGGAAGTCCCTCCGGCCACTGTGCAGGCGTTGATCGATTGTACTGCGGCCTGGTAGGCGTTGAGATTGGGGAACGAAAACGAGCCGTTGAAGTACTGCATCGAGCCTAGGGTCTCATCGTTATCGCGTACGCGCCCTCCAAACCTCACGAAGTTCTTGCCCAGATTGATGGACGTGAAGTTCTGGAATTCATAGTGATTCTCGGAGTCGGTCTGTATCCCCTGGTAAGTGCTGCCGCCGGTGAACGCTCCCGACACCGAAATCTGGCAGGGTTGCGGGAGTAAGAGACACCCCATGGGAGGGCCTATCAGGTTGTTACTGCCGTTAAGCACCAGATTCACCGGCGCCTGGTAGCTGCTGTCGTGAAGGTACTGGAAGCGGGCCTGGTTCACCGTCCGGTCGCTGATCACGTGCGTATCGCCTACCTGGAAGGTATGCTCGGAGCCGTTCGTGTTGTAGGCCTGTGAAGGGAGAGCGAACTGCCCAATCCCGTCGTCTTTGTCGTTGTTCCCCCAGTACTGGTAGCGCACGGTCATGACGTTCTTCGAGCTGAGCTGGTAGTCCACGCGCGGGCCGAAGTTCATGCGCATGCGGGGGTTCACCACGGCCTGATTGTAAGGAAGCTGCTGGGAAAGATCAGGACTGAGCACGTACGCGCTCACCACGTTCGCGTCGTCGATGTCCCGTCGAAAGATGCTGAAAAAGAACGACGCCTTTTTGTTGATAGGACCGCCGATGTTCCCGTTGTAGAACTGCGAATGGTAATCCGGCTCCTGGCTCACAAAAGGATTCCGCGTGTTGAATGAAACGGTATTACCGCTCACAAAGCCCTGGCCGTGGAATTGGCTGGCGCCGGGCTTGGTGGTGATTTCGACGCGGCCATAACCGAGCTTGTCGTATTCCGACGAGAAGGGATTCTGGTTAACACGGATCTCCAGAATCGAAGACTTGGGAGGAAGCTGGCCGCCGGTAAAGCCGTCAATGTAAATCTGACCACCGTTGGGTCCTGCTGACGGTCCGGCCAGTTCCTCGAGCTCGGACTGCAATTCATCCGGGTCGTCGGAGAGCGATTCGAGCTCCTTGCCCGAGATAACCAGCGAACTGGCGTTGTTCTCGGGATTGACGCTCACGGTGGGCGCCTCGCCCGAGACCGTGATCTTTTGGACTTCCTCCTCGAGCTGAAGCGCGATAGCGAGCTTTTGAACCTGGCCGGCGCTCACCTCAATTCCCGCCTGCTCGTACAACGCAAAACCTTTGGCGATGACTTTCACACTGTACTTGCCGGGGGCGAGTCCCTTGAACTCGTAAACGCCGTCCTTGTTTTCTTTTACGGCTTGGGTCTGTCCTGCCTCGGAGGTTACGAGAACCGTCGCCTGCGTCACCACCCCTCCGGAGGGGTCGTTCACCTGGCAGCGCAACGTGCCGGAAGCAGCTTGTGCAAATAAAGGGCTGGCAAAAACTGGCGTCAAGATGAACGCCAAGAAGATATAAAAGCATTTTCCGAACAACCGAAATCGCATCACGTCTCTCCTGGGATGACACTTCTCCTGACATCTCCGCGAAAGCGGAAATAAAGGTCTTTGTGTCCTTGTGCTGGTCCCCGCTTGCGCGGGGTGACTACGACGGGCACTTTCTTGCTTTCTTGCTGCTTGAGTGGGGCACAGACCCCTGCTTAGCACTAAACTTGGATCTCGCGTAGCGCCGACCTTTAGGTCGGCAGATGCTGGCCTAAAGGCCAGCGCTACGTTTCAGCGCCCGACTCACCTGGCGCCGCGAGTCGATGATGATCTCACCGAACAGCGCCTGCGCCTTCGACGGGCGCTTGCTTAAGGCCCGCCTTCTTCTCCGCCTCCACCGCCGGGGGCGCCGAGGCTCCAGGATCCCGAGAAGAGCGCCTGGCTGGCGGACGGTGAGGCGGTCAGGATCGGTTCCACGCCGCTCAGTAGAGTAATCGCCGTGACGCCGCCGGCATCCGTACCTTGGCTCGCCACGATCATCACAGCATCACCCTTTTTCAAATCGGCAAGCGTCGCGGTGGCCATGCGGTTGAGAAGACGCTGAAAATCAGGCGCTCCACCCGCTCGCGCGCCTCCTGGGCCACCCGGAGGCCCACCGAAGCCGCCTTGCCCTCCGGGACCTCCTGGAGCCCCACCTGTGGGCGCACCCTGCGGAGCAGGGCCGCCGGATGCACCCGCAGCCGCGCCAGTTCCCGCGCCACCCGGCGTCCCGCCCGGCCGGCCATTGCCGCCCCCCTTGAAAGCCATGGCGATCCTCTGGGCCAGTTGGGGGTCGAGCTTGCGTTGCTGGGAGTCCGCCGTGAGCTTCACCACAAGCGGTTTCTTGGTCTTCAAGTCTGTGACCGTGAGCGTGTTCTGGGTGGTGTCAACTGATGAAACGGTGCCGGCAATATTCAGGAACATTCCCGAGACAATCTCCTGGGCGTCGAAGTCATTGCCGTCGGCGCTGCGCGTGCCTCGCGCCTTGAGCTGATCGCCGAGTTGGATCTGGCTGAACGGGGCGGGCTTTGCCTCTTCGTACTTCACCGAATCCGGCGCGTACCGGCGCAGAATGGTGTCCTTGGAAACGTGGACCGTAGTCTTCTTCGCCCCGCCGAAGCCTGATGTCGAAATGGTGATGGTGTTAGCTACAGGATCGACAGCGCTCACCAGTCCGCCGACGCCTTGCTGCCACTGCGCGGTTTCCGCCGCGTGTTTCTGCGCGATGGCTGCCTTGCTCATATCGATCACACGGACGGCAACGACGGTCTTCTGATCACTCGAAATCTGCCCGTGGACCAAAACGTGGTCGCCCACCGCGATGTCTGCAACACTGATCTTGGTGGCATTCTTCAGCGTCTTTTCTTCGGGAGAGACCCGGAGAAGGAGGGCATTGCCGGGGATTACGACGGCAAGACGAACTCCCGCATCGGTCTGGAGGGTGAATCCCGTCGGCTCGGTGCTCACCACCGTGCCGGTGGCCTTGTAGAGGCTGCTCGGCGTCTGGCCCCATGCTACTGCGACAACGCTTATAAGCAGTAGGCATTCACAGATCATGGTAAGAGCCGACCCAAGCTCGAGGTCCCCAGAACGCCCGCAAGCTCCCGTCCCCATTCTCAACCTCCACTGATACGCACGGCGAGCGAGGCTTTCCCTCACAAACGTCTAGCCCCAGTCGACCGGTGAGATTTGCGAGTTGGAAAAGTTACGCGGCGGTAACTTCCAACTGTACACGAATGGCATCCTCACAGTCGTAGCAACGGGAATGCCATCCATACAAGACACCAGGCGCAGACGGAAAGTACCCCGTCTGCGCAGAAATCCCTCTTGAACCTATGACGATTGGTGGGGGTAGCGGGTTGCGAATTGGAGATTAAAATCGCAAAGAATGTGACTTTTTCGGCCTAATTGTCGCCTTTTCGCGCAGCTCCTGTGGAAACATCGTAGGGGCAATCCGCCAACCGGCGGATGGTTGCCCTGGGTGCGGCCAGCAAGGCCGCCCCTATGACGCGAGACGGCCGATTGATCTCACAGAGGTGGGGCCGGCTCGTTTCCACGTTTTTCCTTCACCTCAGTGTTGAACAGTTTAAAGCGCGAGTAGGTGTGTGAGTTCCGGAAGGTTCTGCCCCTCCACTCGACGGTGACGGCCACTTGCGAAGGCAGCCAGATGACGGAGGCTAGTTCTCTGAACTGCACGGGCTGGTAAGTGATTTCGGTGGTTTGCCGTTCCAGGCGGATCGTGGGTTGCGGCGACAGCAAATCACTCCGCAGGCGAACTATTTTGTAGCTGCTCGAGTCAATCCAAGCTATTCCCTGGAAGAGCACCAGGATCGATTCCTGATCGGTGTTGAATCGTTCCACCATCTGTGCTTTCTCCGGCCTTTGGGCGAACGCCACGACATAGCAGGGATGTCCTGCCACGGTCTGCCGGCCCAGCAGTCGGAAGCTTGCGCCAGACTGGTAGGAGGGATGAAACACCAGGGACGCGGAAGCAAAACCGGAGGTCAGCATGAAACCGGCGTCCAGGCCCTTCGACCCTGTACGGTCGCCATGCTTATCGGTACGATATTCCTCGAGGCCCACTCCCCATTTCTCCGATTTGGCGAGAAGCAGGTACTGGAAGTTCTCTTCCATCAGGTCTTTGGTCTCGCCCTTCTTTCCCAGGCGCGCTTCGCGAACCTGTTCCACCGACATGGTGTTCGAGAAGTTCTGGAAAAACGCCTGGACGTCCTGGCCCGTATTTCCAAGAATCGCGGCGAGCTGATCCTGGTTCGCCGCCGGTTCGACACTTCGAAGTTCCGGGATTGCCGCGGCTAAAGTTGGAAGCGGCTGGTTCAGGACGGAAGACACCTTCGAGGACGACTCGAGCTTCTGCCGCGCCAGGATTTCGGTGTGAAGATTGCGTACGGGTATCGGGAATTCGCTGGGAGACCGCTTGCCCATGTAGTCTTTGAGTTGCGCCGCGGCGGCGCTTGTGTCACCTTCATCCAGCAACGCGCGCGTGCGAAGAATCTTCGCTTCTTGGAAATCTCCGGCGCGGATCGCCTCACCCAGGCACTCTTCGGCGGCCTCAAAGTTGTTCTGGAGAATGAGCGTGCGGCCGAGTTCCCGCAGCATAAGCGCATCGTTGGGAGCTTGCGCTTTGGCTTGCATCAGGAACCCGGCGGCCTTCGCGTACTCGCCCTTCCAATCCTCGAGCACGCCGAAGATCAGGTTCAATCGTGCCCGCTGAAGGTTGTTGTTCTTCGCATCCGCACCCTTCATGGCTTCCGTAAACTCGCGCGCGGCGCCGTTCAAGCCCCCCGCCTCGAGCCGGGCGAGCCCCAGAAGCATCCGGCAATCAACGCAATCCGGAGCCTTCTTTGTGGCATCGTTCAGGGAGTCCACCGCTTTGAGGGGTTCCTGGCGGTCGAGCAGTTCCTGGATTCCTCGCTCCAGGTCCTTGCGCCCGGCTCCGACGCTCTTCTCAGTGTCCAAACCGGTCTTTAGCTTCTGCCCAAGCTCCTTGACCAACGATTCTTCGGCCAACTCCTCCGTGTCGCCTGTATCCTCTCGCATCGTGATCGTGATCTCCCAGGTCTTGTCCCCGTTCCCGAAATCCACGATCTCGCGCGCGGCGTGGTAGCCTTCCCGATCCACCGAAAGTTTCGCGACCACGGTCTTAAACGTAGTGAATTCCAGCTCGAACTCCGTCGAGAACCGTCCCTGAAAATCCGTTTGCACGTCGCGGATCAACTTCATGCCGTAGCCCAAATCGATGTGCACGTTAGCCTGTCGAATGGGCTCGCCTTTGAAATCTACGACCTGACCGAAAATGTGCCAGCGGTGCTTTTCGACGTTGCGGATGGAAGGCATCGCAGGGTTAGTGGGCATACGCCCCGGTTGCGGCCACAAAAAAGCGGGTAAGAGTCCTGATATCACAACTGAAAAGAAGGCTGTTCTAACGGCAGGGTTTCTCATATTCATCGCCATTTCTTGGCCACCCGGCCTGAGATCCTATAAAGCACCTCAATGAGGGCCTCAACGCTGCCGGTAATATATGCCTAATGGCTCCTCAACGCAATGCTAGCCCCTTGCAACGACAGCCGGCATGGTGCGGAGGTGAAGCCCGCAGGGGCACGCCATGGCGTGCCCCTGCAACGGCAGGCGAGGGTGATTTTCAGGAGAGCGGCGCGTCAGAATCCCGGGCGCCGGCCGATTAACCTGGCCCCGTCGGGTACGCTGGCAAATCAGGCGGCCGCGGAGGCAGTTTTCTGGGGTGTTCCTGGATTTCTTTCATCACCACTTCGATGGCCTTTTCAAGTTGCGGATCATGTCCCTGCATGACCAGGTCGGGGCGATTATCGACTTCGATATCCGGGGCGACGCCGTGATTCTCGATCAGCCATTCGCTGTTCAAGCCGTAGAGGGAGAACTCGGGCCGGGTGATGTACCCGCCGTCCATCAAAGGTATTTCGCCGCGAATGCCTCGCACGCCTCCCCAGGTGCGCATACCGATGAGCGGACCCAGCTTGTATTTCTTGAAGAAATAACTGAAGTAATCTCCATCCGAAGCGGCATACTCATTGGTGATGCAGACCATTTGGCCTTGAAAGACCACGCCCGGATTGGTGCTGCTCTGGAAGTTGCGAGCCGAGTCCATTCCTCCCAGAATCCGGCGCAGGCGTTCGAAGATAAGCTGATCGACGAAGCCGCCGCCGTTGTAACGCACGTCGATGATCAAGCCTTCTTTGCGGATCTGCGGGAAGAATTCCTTCACGAATTCGTTCAACCCTTCGGCGCCCATGTTGGGAATGTAGAGGTATCCCACTTTCCCGCCCGTCGCCTCATCCACCTTTTTGCGGTTGGTGTTGACCATATCGAGTTGGCGCAGTGCATACTCGCTGCCCAGCGGTTTCACCACCACCTTGTGCGCCCCGTCTTCGCCGGGCTTGGAGTTAACGGTCAGGGTGACGTTCTCATTCACGGTGTTGATAAACAACTGGTAAGGGTTCTGCGGGACGCGCAGGGACGTTCCGTTTACGGCCAGCAGGTAGTCGCCCGGTTTCACATCCACTCCGGGCTCGGTCAGCGGTGAGCGGAGTGCTGCGTCCCAGTTTTCCCCGGAATAGATTTTCTTGAAGCGGTAGAGCCCCTGGGCGGTGTCCGTTTCAAAGTCGGCGCCCAGCACGCCCACATTGACGGGTTTCAAGTTGGGGTAGTCGCCCCCGCCCACATAAGTGTGGGAGTTGGAGAGTTCCCCGACCATTTCGCCCAGCAGGTAGGTCAGGTCGTACCGGTCTGCAACATAAGGCAGCAGGGGCGCATAGCGCTCGCGTTCCTTTTCCCAATTGACGCCATTCATGGCCGGTTCGAAGAAGTAATCACGCTCCTGGCGCCACGCCTCGTTGAACATCTCTTTCCACTCGGCCGCCGGATCGACCTCGAGGCGCATCGAAGCGACATTCAGAGCGCCATCGCCGGGATGGTGCGGTTGGCCTTCTGGCTTGGCGTCGATGATGCCGTAAGTCTGCGGCACGGGCTCGCCTTCTTCTCCGCCGCCGCCGGAGGGGGGCGCGGCATAGAGGACCTTCTTGCCGTCAAAAGAAAGTCTGAAGTTGTCGGTCCCCGAGATCAACACGCTGTCCTTCCGTTCGTTCATGTCGTAAGCATGGACGGCCGGCGATTCACCCGGCAAGGGGCCGGAAAGGCCGCCGACGGGCGACGTCGCGTAGTAGACAAAGCCGTCCGCCGCATTCAGTGCCTGGCTGTTTTCCGGCGGCGTGGGCAGAGCCACTACCCGGTCACCGATGCCCGCAAGATCAATCCGGAAGTCCTTGGGGACTTCGCGTACGGGTGCTGTTTCCTCAGGCTTCTTCTCTGCTTTTTTCTCCTCGGGCGGCTTTTCGGGTTTCTTCGGGCCGGCTTCGTCGCTCTTGGGAGCGAAGGGCGAGGGCAGATCGGAGCGCAACGTCACCACGTAGACGCGCGTGGCCTTCGGATTGGCGAACTCGAGGTCATAAACACCCAGCACCTCGTTGTAGTCCCGGTTGGAGAGGAAATACAAATACTTCCCGGCAGGATCGAATACCGGGTTCCCACTGGCGGTGAAGTCCGTTGTGACCGGAGTGATTTTCTTGTCGGCCAACGAGTAAAGGTAAATCACCCCGTTTAAGTTCTCAGCAGCTTTGGCGTAAACAACCCACTTGCTGTCGGGCGACCAGTTGTAATCGGTCGTGTCGGAGTACTTGCCTTTATCGATTTCGACCGGCTTCTTCTCGTCAATATCCACATAGAAGAGCCGGGTGTCTTTGTCGGCGTAGAGCAGCTTCTTGCTGTCGGGCGACCAGAGGGGAGGCAGCCGATGCATCTTGCCGTCGAAGGTGATGCGGACTTCCGCCCCCGATCCGTCCTGGGGAATGATGTAAAGCTCGTCTTCGCCGGTGCGGTCGGAAAAGTAAGCAATCCATTTTCCATCGGGCGACCAGGCCGCATATTTCTCCTGGATGCCCGGGGTCCGGGTGAGGTTGCGGATGCTGCCTTCCTTGGCGGGCACGGTGAAGATATCTCCGCGGGCAGTGAAGACAGCGCGCTTCCCTTCGGGGGAGATGTCCCAGTCAGTGATCAAATGGCCGACCGCCGCCCAATGCTTTTGCGCCAGGGGCCGGTCGCCCGCCATGTTGATCGTGAGCTTGTGCGCTTTCTGGCTTTTCAGGTCGAAAAGGTAAAGGAACCCCCCGTTTTCAAAGACGATCGAGTCGGGCCCCAGACTGGGCCAGTTAACATCGTAATCTTTGAAGTCGGTGAGTTGGCGGTTCTGTTTGGTCTTCAGGCTGTAGCTGTACAGGTTCACTCGCTGCTCGGGACCG
>JBELAJ010000303.1:0-13096 GCA_049508935.1 Terriglobia bacterium
AATGTAAAGGGGAACATTATCATTTACATGGGCACATATTGCCGTTCACACTTCCCCCAACCCGTCCAAAATCAAAGATCTGCCCCAGAATTTAGGGAAAATTGTCAGGGAACTTCGGGCTAAAGCCCCGCCCTCCCGAAGCTCATAAACAACATCGGTTATTAATACAACTATGCACCAGAGTGCAGAGTGCGATTCGGCCTAAAGGTTGCGCTCGGCCTCCTGGCAACATTCTCGGTCGACGTGACGCGTCGAGGTTTCCTGTTCTTCGGAAGTTCTTCTTCGATTTGTTGAATTGCAGCGTCAATCCACCATCGTTGACCCGGTCCAGATTTGCTATGAGATGAGAAGCCGACTTCTGGAGTTAAGTCGTACCCAACTCGCTTAACGACAGGATTCAGTGCCGCAGGGCGGGAAGGATTCGGGACAACGGCAAGCAAGACCACCAGCGAGCTTTCCTGGATCCTTCCCCGGCTGCGGGACCGAACCCTGAATGCTGCGCTCACCTAGGGTTGTGCTCGGTAAATAAGATTACTTAAGCGACATACATCAAATTGTTGTAGAGCCGGGCTTTAGCCCGGCACTGGAGATTGGCGATTTTTCTTGCGGTTAGTCGCGCAAGAATTCTCTGGACAACTCCATAACTCTTCTATATGGTAAGCATGGTGATCTTCGATTTCTCGAGGGTTCATCATGCCCGTTACCGTTGGTAACTCACTTTCCTTCTGCGGTCGAGCGTTGTCGCGTGAGGATCTGGGCCTCATTCGTCAAGTCACCCAGGATTGTTCTCGCCTGAGCCTCACCGAACTTTCCCGCACCGTCTGTGAACTGCTCGACTGGCGGCGAGCTAACGGGGCGCTCAAGACTCGGGAGTGCTATGGGTTCTTGCAGCGATTGCAGGCGCGGGGTTGGTTGACTTCGCTGCCGCCCCTCCGCCTTACCTCACCGCGCCGACCCCGCGCTGTGGGCCTGGACAGCCTCAGCGATCCCAGCGCACCCCTCGACGGACCGCTGCGCCCTTACCTCCCTCTACAGTTTCTCCTGGTTCGAACTCCCTCTGATCGTCACCTCTTTCACCAGTATCTCCAGCGCTACCACTACCTGGGTTATCGCGTCCCCTACGGCGCCCAACTCCGCTACCTGGTCCGCTCCCCACAACCTCCCTTTCCCCTCCTCGCCTGCTTGCTGTTCACCAGCGCCGCCTGGAAAATGGCTCCCCGCGACACTTGGATCGGCTGGAGCGACAGCGCTCGCCAAGCCCACCTTCCCCAGGTCGTCAATCACAGCCGCTTCCTGATTTTGCCTTGGGTTCGTATCCGCTATCTCGCCAGCCATCTCCTGGCGCAGGCCGCCCACCAGCTTCCGCAAGACTGGCAGGCCTGCTATCAGGTCCAGCCGCTTTTGCTGGAAACCCTGGTGGACGCCGCCCGTTTCCCGGGCACCTGTTATCGCGCCGCCAACTGGATGGAGGTTGGCATCACCCAAGGGCGCGGCCGCATGGATCGCACCGGCCAAGCCCAAGGCCGCTCCCCCAAACACATCTTTCTCTATCCGCTCCATCCCCAGACCCGGCAACTCCTCTGTCGGGAACCTTCCTCCGGGAGGCGCTCATGAGCCTGCTTGAGACCTTCGACCGCCTGTTCCAGGATTGGCGCTCGGTCCTTCCGCAAGAGCGCACCTTCGAACGCGCTTACCGGCTGGGCCTCGGTCTCCTCACCGCTCATGCGCCTCACCTCACCTCCACCGCCCTCTGTACCCTCGGTCGCCAGTTTCGCGATTGGAGCGCCGAGTATCGCGTCTTCTCCCGCAGCCCTTGGCAACCCCGTCAACTCTTCACTCCCGTCTTCAACCACCTCCCGGAATTGTTACCCGCTTCTCTCTCCGCCCCCGTTCTGGCCGCCCTCGATGATACCTTGTGTAAAAAGACCGGACGCCACATCCCCGGCGTGACCACCGCGCGCGACCCCCGCTCCCTTCCCTTTCACGTCAACCTCTGCCGCGGCCTGCGCTTCTTCCAAGTTTCCCTCCTCGTCGCTCCCCAGAATTCTCCCGGCCCCGCCCGCGCCTTGCCCGTGCGCTTCCAACCCGCTCCTCCCGTAACCAAACCCAAAAAGGACGCGCCCCCCGAAGCCTGGCAAGCGTACCGCCAACAAAAAAAGACCCACTCCCTCCCTCAAGTCGGCGCAGCCCTTCTCCTCGACCTGCGTCAAACCTTGGATCAGCAGCCCGCCACGCAGGCCCGCAGACTCCTGGTGAGCGGCGACGGGAGTTACACCAACAGCCGCGTCTTGCGCCAACTCCCCCCGCGCACCACCTTCATCGGACGCATCCGCAAAGATGCCAAACTCTGCCTTCCCCTTCCCCCTGCCCTCCCAGCCCAACCACGCGGACGGCGCAAGTCTTATGGCCCTCCTGCTCCCACCCCCCAACAGGTCCTGCACGACGATTCCATCCCCTGGCAGAAAATCCCCTGCTTCGCCGCCAGGCAAGTGCGTGATATCCCCGTCAAGCTCCTCCGCCCCCTCTTCTGGCGCAAGTCCGGACCCCAACTTGCCTTGCAGTTAGTGGTCATCAAACCCCTCGGCTATCGCCTCCGGCAAGGCGCCAAACTTCTCTACCGTGAACCCGCCTTTCTCATCTGCACCGAGCCCGAGTTAGACCTGCCCACCCTCGTGCAGGCCTACGTCTATCGCTGGGAGATTGAGTGCAATCAGCGCGACCAGAAATCCGGGGTCGGGGTCGCGCAAGGCCAGGTCCGCAATCCTCAGGCCGTCGCCCGTCTCCCACAATTTCAGGTGGCCATCTATAGCTTGCTGCTCCTCTCCTCGATACTTGCTTACGGCTTCCAGCGTGCGGCAGAGTACCTGCCCTTGCCCAAATGGCGACGCCGGTCGATCCGCCCCTCGCTCCTCGATCTGCTCAACCTCCTCCGTCAGCAAATCACGGCTCGTGCTTTACCCACAGAGCCTCAGGTTATTTCGACCACTTCGCTCCTCCCCTTCCATCAACGGCGAAGTCGTCGAAATTACCCCCCGCTACCAAGATCTTCTATACCGTCGATGCTTGACCGCCGTGCCGTTCTCGCTACTAACTGCTAGAATGGTCAATGTCCAGTGGGTCCCTTCGGGACCCCAGGAACGCGCTTATCTTAGCGCCCATGGGCGGTGCCCCTCCATCACCCAATCCGCGAGGGTCCCCTTGGCCCAGTCTGCTCTTTCCTGCGGCCTGATTCGGCTCTCTATACAGAGCGACATAAATCGTGGCACGGGCGTCCCGCCCGTGATCACGGCCGGGACGGCCGTGCCACGAAAGGACGCGCCGTTACTTAAGTCGCTCTGTATAGCTGTGCCGCGAGTGCTTCGGGTCGCGGGTGATGTGCTGGAGCAGCACCGTGTCCCACACCCAATTCGATCCTCGCCGCTCTTACAATCGTGTCGCCACCGGTTGAGACTTCTCTCGTCCCAAACTCCTGATCAAGGCAGCGCTCTGCGTCATTTGCTTTTCGCTGGGCGGTCCATCGCGGCTGCACGGGACGCACAGTGTCATATACCGAGCGCTACTCGACGTGCAGCCGTGATTTCATCAGTATGACAACATAGGGATTCCAGGTAGACAGCACGTAGTAGATGCTTAGCTCGGAACCTTGCACCTTGGTCCATCGCTCTATGACATACGGCGCATAGGCGCCGCCATGAACGGCCTGCGGATTGGCCTGACCCTTTCCGATCACCGGTCCTGCAAGCCCGTCGTCTGGATTTGCCTGGGGATTGTGGATGAATTTGCCGATGGCGCCATCACGCATGCCGTTGAAAATGACTTGCGGCTCGCTCCACGGTCCCCAGGGCGTGCGGGAATACGAGAACAAGATGCCGCGCGGCGCCGGCTCTCGACTGTCGTAAGTCATCAGCCACAAGCCAAGATCCTTACACCACGTTACGGAAAGATCGCCCATCGTGCCGTTTTGCACGATGGCCCTGGCGTCCGATTCCTTCTCGCTCCAGACCGGAGCACTCCCCACGTCCAATCCTGCAAAATACCGCGTCCCTTTGCCAGTTTCGAATTGTGCTGCCGGCACGATCGACAAATACGCGTCGCTCTTACGGTAAGCCCCTGTGCCCCAAACTAGGATGAACGGTCCGCCGGGAGGCAGTCCAGCGACCGTCGCGGGTTCGGCGTGCAACGAGAATTTGACGAAGTGCCCCTCAGGAAGCTGAGAGAGCGTCCGCAGCGGCTGGAAACTCGCCGGTGGTGTGAATTTCGTGAGCACGGACCGATCCGTCCAACCATCCATGGAGTGGTTGGTCGAGACAGCGACATACACTTGGCCGCCGAGGCTAATTCCTGCCACCGGCACCTCGAACGCTCCCATGCTGATGCCGGGTGGCTGAATGGTCAAATAATCGCTGCCGGACATGAGGAAGTCCAATCGAACGCCGCCCTCCGGATCGACCGCATCGGTTGTCGCGATCGTGTCGAGTGCGTGGCGCAAACGCCCCACGGTGTCACCGAAGAGAAAATACACTCTTCCTCCGTGCTCAAAGGAATTGCCCAAGTCAGTGCCTTCGATCCCGTATCGTGTGAAGGTTCGGCTGAGCGTCGGTTGATGCAGTTGTCTGTCTTCTTCACCAAGAAGCTGTTGAACCTTAATGGTCGAGCCAACCACGTAGCGCACCACCGGCTCGCTCGCCGATGGCACAGCGCTGAATGCAGGTTTTGCATCAAATGCCTCAGGAAGAAGCGCGCGTGTGCTGGGTTGAATCTGCATGGAGAGCGTCCACACGCCCAGAGACAGTCCCAGTACAATTCCCAAGAGGGATTTCATGGCGCAGCCTCCACATATCACTGAGGTAAAGGCGAAACGAGAGCCAGGCAAATGCACATTCCTTTTCAGCGGAAAGTTTATCCTGAATCTTCTGGCCTCTCAAGCGTTTCACAGTCCTTTTATGGAGTTGGGTAAGACTTTCAATTGCTTGCTTATCCTGAGCCGTTATTGAAGATTCCTCCGCAAGGCGAACCTTAGTTGGATATTTGGGTTCTTCTCGCCAGCTATCGGTAAACCCTGGGCGCAAGGGCTAGAGTAACCTGCGGAGGGTGGACCAGGTTCGGATTCCCCGACAGGCTGAGCGGAGAGTCTACCGGATTTTCCGAGCTCTTTTGCCCGTCAGGCCGGGGCAAGCGGACGCGCCGCGACTCAAGTATGAGTTCTATCGCAATCGCAAGGCGCGCCGCCTTTGCCGCCCTGCTGCTTCCAAGCAGCAGAGCGGCACGGCCGGGCGCTCCTGGTTTTTCAACGTAGACCCAAGCGCCCGGGATACCCCCCGCCAACCGGGATCGCCAGATAGCCGCGATACTCGCCGGTGCTCTTCTCCACCGCCAAACCTGTAACCTCCCCGCGGGAGTTGATAGCGCATACGGTCTGCAGTTGCAGGGGAGAATCTGCAGGAATCAGAGTGTTGAGGTCGGTCTGCACCCCGTTCAGGACCAGGAAGGCGCGCAGAATTGTAAATGTCGCGTCCAGCGAGACGCCTCCCACCTCGCCCGCGTCGTTGATTGATAGGGCGGCGCTGTAGGTGTCCCCGGGGAGCGGGGGCACGTCCTGCATTCCGGTGCTTTCGGTCCAGACGAAGCCGTGAAACACGGCATCGCCGGGCAGGTCTGATACGCCCACCACCTGGCCCCGATTATTTATATTGTGGGCCTGGTTTCCGAACGCGCCACCCAGGCTGCCGAGATCGGTTACGGCGCCATTCTGCCAGAGCAGGGCGTGGACCGGTGAAAGATATAACCCGTTGATCGTGTTGAGGGTCGAGCAAACTCCCGACGCGCCGGCCACCTGGCCGGAGTCGTTGATCGCTATAGCGAATCCGTCCGGATCGCCGCCGTAGGTGGGGAGCTCTTCGATCTGGCCGTTTTTCCAAACCACCGGCTTATCCTGCAACACCTGATATTGGCCCTTGCCGGGATCATAAGTTGGGCAGGTCGAGTCCGTCGTCGTGTTCTCCGCGTTGCCGGCCACTTCGCCTCGATTGTTGATCATACTGGCCGCTCCGTTGTAGCCTCCTAGCGTGGAGAGCGGAGTCATAGAGCCGTGTTCCCACAGAAAGCCTAGACATGTACCCGACGACGGGGCCCCGGATCCTTTGAAACCGCAGAAGTCTTCACCGTTCGGGTCTGAGTCAGAGGTTTCGGCCGCACCCACGACTTGGCCGATGGCATTCGGTGAGTTAAAAACTGAGCTGGCCAACCCTCCGAGCGTGCCGAGATCTCTCTTGAATGGGCCTTGCCAGAGGATCGCGTGCCAGTTTCCGTCAGCCAGGCTCGCCTCCCCGCTGGCCACACCCTGGTTGTTCACGTAGAACGCTTGGCTATACGTCCCGCCTAGCGTGCCGAGCTCGATAACCGTGTAGCGAGGACTGTGTAAGTCCTCCTGAGCCGCTAGTCTGGCTTGCGGCACCAGCAGACCGAGCATCCCCAGCGATATAACGAGTGACCTGAGTTTCATGTTGCCTCCTTTTAGGGATCGTTCGGGCGACTACTCGGCCTGTAACGATCCGAGTTTCGCAGCCCCAAAACTCCGCGGCCCTCCCTCTGCGAGAGTGAGCCGCGGGCTTCGAATAGCATGAAGTCTGCGCTGCCTAACTTTCACTGCCCGATTTTGTCCCTCTATTTCTATTAACGGAAAACGGAGACAAAAACTGGAACGTACGTGGAGGAATTTTTCGAATGGACGTCTGGCGGGGCTGGACGACTGGACGGCTGGTAGTCTCCTGAATGTGTGTTGCTCTGTGTCTCAAGCTCGAAGCCGGTCTTCGCCTGCAACTCACAGCCCCAAAGGGGCGGCCTAGCACAGCCCAGGCCAACGGCCTGGGAAAGGAGACGGTTTTCCGGGTCGAGCCCTGAAGGGGCGACCTACGGAAGGCGCAGCTATCACGCCCCTTCAGGGCTTGAGGCCGGAAATGAAATATCCTCTTACCGCTTCCACCCAGGCCGTTGGCCTGGGCTGTGCTGGTGGGCCGCCCCTTCAGGGCTGAGAGATCAAAGGCAATGACCAACCCACATTTAGGACATCATCGCCCGGCTTGGCGGGTAGATAACCCAAGCTGCGTGTGCTATCCTCTTTACCTATCAGGCTTCAGACTCCGGTACATCAAGGGCTGTATGAGCGGGCCGCCTACACACGGGATAACCCAGTTGCTTCAGGCTTGGGGCAACGGTGACGAGCAGGCGCTAGAGAAGTTGACCCCTCTGGTGTACGAGGAGTTGCACAAGGCGGCTCACCGTTATATGGCGCGCCAGGCGCCGGACCACACCCTCCAGACCACGGCGCTGGTCAATGAGGTTTACCTGCGACTGGTGGATGTCCGCGAGCTGACTTGGCAAAACCGCGCCCATTTTCTTGCGGTCTGCGCCAAGCTGATGCGCCGCATTCTCATCGATTTCGCCCGTTCCCGGGGCGCCTGCAAGCGTGGCGGGGAAGCCCAAGCAGTCGCTTTCGATGAGGACCTGATCGTTTCTCAAGAACCGCGCGCCGATTTGCTGGCCCTTGACGATGCCCTGAACCATCTGGGCGCCCTCGATTTGCGCAAAAGCCAAGTGGTGGAGCTCCGCTTTTTCGGCGGTTTGACGGTGGACGAGACGGCCGAAGTGCTGAAGGTTTCTCCGGACACAGTACTGCGGGACTGGAGGCTGGCAAAAGACTGGCTGGTACGCGAACTGAGCAGGGAGCACCAATGACGCCTGCTCGCTTTCGGGAAGTCGAGCGATTGTACCACCTGGCTCTGGAGCGCCCGGAGAATGAGCGGAATGCCTTCCTGAGAGAAGCCTCGGCGGGAGATCACTCTCTGGTCCAGGAAGTTGAATCCTTGCTCGCCCATCACAGCCTGGGCGAGGACTTTCTTGAAGTGCCCGCGGTCGAGTTGGCGGCAAAAGTACTTGCCAGAGCGCCAGGCCCACCACGCGAATCCCGGGAAGCCGAGCCTCTCATGGTCGGCAAAACGGTTTCGCACTACCGCATCGTGGACAAGTTGGGGGGCGGCGGGATGGGCGTGGTCTACAAGGCCCAGGACACGCGGCTGCGCCGTTTCGTAGCTCTCAAGTTCCTTCCCGACGAGGTCGCCCGGGACCCCCAGGCTCTCGGCCGCTTCCAACGAGAGGCGCGGGCCGCTTCTGCTCTGAACCACCCCGACATCTGCACGATTTACGACATCGGTGAGCACGAAGGTCGCGCCTTCATTGTCATGGAGCATCTGGAGGGCGTGACGCTGAAACACCGCATTGCCGCAGGGGCACGCCATGGCGCGCCCCTGCCTACGGACACGCTCCTGGAACTGGCTATCGAGATTGCCGACGGACTCGATGCCGCTCACGCCAAAGGCATCGTCCACCGGGATATTAAACCGGCAAACATTTTTGTCTCCGAGCGGGGCCACGCTAAAATCCTCGACTTCGGACTGGCCAAGCGGGTGTTTCCCGCTATCCCTGGCCGCCAAGCCGGCGGGCGCGAGCGTGTCCCGAGCGCAGCGGAGGAGCTCAATAAGCCAAGCGAGGTCGCAACCGCAAGCCTCACCGAGGATTCGATCAGCACCGAGGGTGCGGCGATTGGGACCTTGGCTTACATGTCGCCGGAACAGGCGCGGGGCGAAGAGCTGGACACCCGCACGGACCTGTTCAGCTTCGGCGCCGTGCTCTACGAGATGGGCACGGGACGGCAGGCGTTCCAAGGCAGCAGCACCGCCGCAATCTTCGCTGCCATTCTCACCCAGAGCCCGGCGCCGGCATCGCGCCTCAATCCCGCTCTGCCGGCGAAACTGCAAGAAATCATCGGCAAGGCCCTGGAGAAGGACCGTGACCAGCGTTACCAGCACGCCTCGGAAATTCGCACCGACCTCGAGCGGTTGAAGCGGGACACGGGCGCAGCGCAAGCCGCGGCCACGGCTCGCCCTGTGGCCGCCAGGGTCTGGTGGTGGGCGGCCGGAGTGCTGCTGGCGGCGCTGGCGGCGCTGGCGGCGGGCGGCTACTTCTACGCTCACCGCGTACCAAGGCTCACGGACAAGGACATTGTTCTCGCCGATTTCTCCAATACGACCGGCGACCCCGTGTTTGACGGGACCCTTCGCCAAGGTCTGGCCGTTCAGCTTGAACAGTCGCCCTTTCTCAAAATGATGGAGGACGCGCAAGTGCAGGGCGTTCTTCGCCGCATGAATCTTCCGCCGAGCGCCCGAATTACCATTCCAATCGCACACGAAATCTGCGTTCGGGAAGGAGCCGCAGCCACCATCGACGGCGCCATCGCTAGCCTGGGGAAAAATTACGTCATCACGCTCCAGGCGATCGCTTGTCAGGATGGCGCGACGCTCGCCCGGGAGCAGACCCAGGCGCCGGACAAAGAACACGTTTTGAACGCAGTCGGGAATGCCGCGACGGCCATGCGCGGCAAGCTGGGAGAATCCCTCAAGTCGATCGAGAAGCTGAATCGTCCACTGGAACAGGCCACCACTTCTTCGCTGGAGGCTCTTCAGAGCTACACCGCAGGCATCTCCGAGATGGAGCAGGGCCGCTTTCTTGCCGCTGTGCCGTTATTTGAGCGCGCCATCGCCCTCGACCGGAATTTTGCCATGGCTTACGAATACGTGTGCGTAGCATACGACAATGCCGGAGATTATGCCATGAGGCGAGAGTATTCAAGAAAGGCTTTCGCTTTGATCGACCGGGTCTCCGAACGCGAACGCGGTCTCATAGCGGCATCCTACTACGAAGAGAGTGGCGAGCTGGACAAGGAAACGGAAGTCCTTCGATTGGGTATCCGCAACTACCCCCGATCGTGGAGCTTCCCTAACGATTTGAGCGTGTCCTTCATAGACCAGGGGCAATACGAAGAGGGGTTGCGAGAAGGCATGGAAGCGGCTCGCTTGGAGCCCAAGGTTGAGCCTCCCTACCGGCGCCAACTGGACGCCTACATGTGCCTGAATCGGCTTGCCGAGGCCCGGCAGTTAGCGGATAAACTGCGGCAGTCGGGGCTTGGCGGTGCCAGGATCCATCAGCGCTTCCTTGAACTCGCGTACGTGGATGACGATAGCGCGGCCATCGACCGGGAGACTCAATGGTTCGCAGGCAAGCCGGAGGAGTACCTCAGCTTTGGGTTACAAGCGGCCAATCGGAATGTCCTTGGCAAGCGTCGCGAATCGCACGAACTGTTCCAGCGAGCTGCTGATAAGGCTCGTCACCTGGGGCTCCACAATGTCGCCTCAGAATTTGACGAAGCCGATGCGCAGGCCGACGCGCTGTTGGGAAATTGTCAGACTGTGCGCCGCTTGGGGCGTCCTGTCGTGGCCCTGGCGATCTGTGGCGATGCTGCCCAAGCGGAGAAACTGGCGGCAGAGACTTCGAAGCTTTTTCCAAACGGAACCATCTGGAATGCGGTGCAACTTCCCGAGATGCGCGCTGCGATCGCCCTCAGGCGCGGCCAACCGGCCAAGAGCGTGGAACTGCTGACCTCCGCTTCGCCCTACGAGAGCGCTTACTTCGGGGCGGTTTACTTGCGCGGCTTGGCTTACCTGCGTCTGAAGAAGGGCGTGGAGGCAGCGGCAGAGTTCCAGAAGATTGTCGATCACAAGGGCGCCAATTGGGGCAGTGGCTGGCGGCACCCGTATTGGGGGCAGTTCTATGCGCTCTCCTACCTGGGCGTGGCGCGCGGCTCGGCGCTGGCGGGCGACCCGGCGAAAGCCGGAAAAGCCTACCAGGATTTCCTCGCCCTCTGGAAAGACGCCGACCCCGACGTCCCGATATTCAAGCAAGCCAAGGTGGAATACGCCAAGCTGAATTAGAATCAGCGGAGAGCCACAATGAGGCCGGAACGCTTTCGGGAAGTCGAGCGATTGTACCACCTGGCTCTGGAGCGCCCGGAGAATGAGCGGAATGCCTTCCTGAGAGAAGCCTCGGGGGAAGATCAGTCTCTGCTCCTAGAAGTTGAATCCTTGCTCGCCCATCACCGCAAAGGCGAGAACTTTCTACAAGTAACGGCGGCGGAGCTGGCGGCAAAGGCCCTTGCCAAGGCGCAAGGCCCACCACGCGAATCCAGGGAAGCCGACCCCCTCATGGTCGGCAAGACGGTTTCGCACTACCGCATCCTGGAGAAGCTGGGCGGCGGGGGTATGGGTGTCGTCTATAAGGCCCAAGACACCAGGCTCAAGCGCACCGTCGCCTTGAAGTCCCTGCCTGAAGATCTCTCTAAGGACCGGCAAGCCCTGGAACGATTCCAGCGCGAGGCCGAGGCTGCGTCCGCGCTCAATCATCCCAACATCTGCACCATTCACGCTATTGAGGAGCACGAGGGCCAGCCCTTCATTGACATGGAATATCTGGAGGGAAAAACCCTGAAGCAGCGCCTTGCCGGGAGCCTGCTCAAGACCGGCGAAGTATTGGACTTGGCCATCCAGATCGCCGACGCTCTCGATGCCGCGCACACCAGGGGGATTATCCATCGGGACATCAAACCAGCGAACATTTTCGTGACCCAGCGTGGCCAAGCGAAGATTCTGGATTTCGGTTTGGCCAAACTGGCTCCAATGGCAAGGCGGGCGGCGGATTCCGTGGGAGCCTCTGCGCCGCCCACCGCGTCCGTTGAGCCCGAGCATCTCACCAGTCCCGGCGTGGCCATGGGCACCGTGGCCTACATGTCGCCGGAGCAGGCGCGAGGCGAGGAACTGGACACGCGCACCGACCTCTTCAGCTTCGGCGCAGTGCTTTATGAGATGGCGACAGGCCGGCAAGCGTTCAGCGGAAACACGGCGGCGGCCATATTTGCCGCCATCCTGCACGGAGCTCCAACGCCAGTCGTAAACCTCAGATCTGAATTGCCACCCAAGCTCGAAGAAATCATCCACAAGGCGCTCGAGAAAGATCGCGACGTGCGCTATCAGCATGCGTCGGAGATGCGGGCGGACCTGAAGCGTCTGCGGCGCGACACCGAAAGCCGCCTCATGACAGGGCGTGGCAAAGCCGCGGGCGAAGAACCAAGCGTTGCAACTCCGCGCTTTCGCCGTGTTCCCCTGCTATTGGGCATTGGAGTTGCAGCAATCGTCCTGCTGCTGGCCGGCCTCTTTCTTCACCGCCCCCAGCAAACGCGTCTAGCCGCGCCTTCCGAATGGGTGCAGCTCACAAATTTCACGGACTCGGCAACTTCGCCAGCCCTTTCGCCGGACGGGCGTATGTTAGCCTTCATCCGAGGGCCAGACACTTTCTTTGGGCCGGGGGAGATTTATGTGAAGATGCTGCCGGGGGGCGAACCCGTGCAACTCACCCATGACGGCCTGGCGAAGATGAGCCCGGTTTTCTCTCCTGACGGCTCGCGCATCGCGTACACAGTGGCCCCTCCATTTGACACCTGGGAGGTACCCGTGTTGGGCGGAGAGCCTCGCCGCTGGCTGCCCAACGCTTCGGGGCTCACGTGGATTGACGGCCAGCATCTGCTGTTCTCAGAGATCAAAAGCGGTCTCCACATGGCCGTGGTTACAGCGGCCGAGAGCCGCACCGAACAGCGGGACGTTTATGTCCCCCCGCAGGAAAGAGGCATGGCTCACCGCTCGTACCTTTCGCCTGACCGCCAGTGGGTACTGCTGAGTGAAATGGACAATGGCGGATGGCTGCCCTGCCGGCTGGTCCCATTCGATGGCAGATCGTCCGGGAAACAAGTGGGGCCGCCAGGCGCCGATTGCACCAGCGCTGCATGGTCACCCGACGGCCAGTGGATGTACTTCAGCTCCGATGCCGGAGGCCGATTCCAAATCTGGCGGCAGCGGTATCCCGATGGCAAGCCGGAGCAGGTAACCTTCGGCCCCACGGAAGAGGAAGGCATTTCGATAGGCGCCGAGGGGCGGTCGCTCGTGACGTCGGTAGGCATGGAAGAGAGCGCGATTTGGATTCGTGACTCGAATGGCGAGCGCCAGATCTCATCGGAAGGCTTCGCCGAATGGCCCTTCCTTTCTCCCGACGGTACGAAGGCTTACTACCTGGTGCGCCCGCGAGGGAGCACGAGATCGTTCACCAGCGGGGCTTCGGGGGGAGGGGTTGTCGAGAGCGGGGAGTTGAGGGCTGTCGA
>JBELAJ010000304.1:0-9790 GCA_049508935.1 Terriglobia bacterium
AAGAGGAAACCATGAGCACTTATGGATATCGTCGAGGATCGATTTTCTGGGCGCTTACTCTGATCGGGGTGGGCGCGATCTTCCTCTGGGAGAACTTCAACCCTGCGATTCACCCTTGGCAGGTCATCGCCAAGTTCTGGCCCATACTCATCATCTTCTGGGGCCTGTCGAAGCTGATCGACTATATTCAGGCGCGCACCCATCCGGAGACCGTGCCGCCGCCGCTCTTCGGCGCCAGCGAGGTTATCCTGCTGGTGTTGATTCTGGTTTTGGGAAGCCTGGTTTCGAAGATTGTATTGAGGCCGTGGCAGCAATGGCCCGCCTCCTGGGGCGTGGACATGGACGACGAGGGTTTTGCCGGCCTGTTCATGAATTCCTATACTTACACGCAGACCTTTTCTCAACCGGTTCGTCCCCAGCCTCACCTCCTGGTGGTGGACCGCAGGGGTGACGTTGAGGTGCATGCCACCGACCAGACCACGATTGACGGCGTCGTGAAGAAGACCGTCTGGGCTCCCAATGAAGACGACGCGATAAAGCTCTCAAACCAAGTCAAAATTGAAATTGTCGAACAGGCAGGGCGATACCTGGTTCAGACTAATCTGGATTCGCTTCCGGGGGGCGGTCACAACGTGCGTCTGGACTACACTCTGCGCGTTCCCTCCACCACCAGCACGGAAGTCACGGTAGAGCACGGCGACGCAATCCTGGACGGATTAAAGGCCGAACAGGCCGTCACGGCCCGTCACGGAGACGCGCACATCACCAACGTGGAAGGCTTGGTGCGCCTGACGCGCGGCGGCGGGCTGACGGAAGTGCGCGATCTGAAGGGCAGCCTGGAAGTTGAGGGGCGGGGAGGCGACGTCGATGTTTCCGGGGTCACCGGCACGGCCAGCATCAATGGCGAGTTCAACGGTGACATGGATTTCCACGACATCAAGCAGACACTGCACTTCAAGTCCTCGCGCACCGATATGACGGCTCAGAAACTTACCGGCCGGCTCAACATGGAAATCGGTTCGCTCGAACTGAACGGCATCGACGGCCCCTTCGAAATCTCGACTCGCCAAAAGGACATTACCCTTACCGACTTCAAGCACAGCGTGAAAATCACGGATACCAACGGGGACGTGGAACTTCGCACCTCGACTCCTCCGACCCATCCCATCGATGTTGAATTGAAGAAGGGTGAGATCGAACTGAGCGTGCCCTCCTCGAGCAGTTTCCAAATCGAAGCGGCCTCGCCCCACGGCGAGGTCGATAGCGACTTTTCCGCGCCCGGCTTGCAGGTGACGAAGGAAGGCGACAACCCGAGAATCAGCGGAAGCTTGGGCAAAGGCGGACCTTCGATCCGGCTCCAAACGGAATACGGGACCATCCGCTTGCTGCGCATGGGAGCCCACCCGCAGGCGCCGCCCGCCCAATCCCATCCCGCGGCTGGAGATGAGAAACGAGCATGGAACCCACCTCTGCCTCGCCGCGCCGTTGTGGCGCGACAGGACACGAGGTTGGTTCGCTCACGTTGGGTAAACTAACGGAGTGCAAGCTTACTCACCGTTGCGTCGCACAAGCTTGTCTACTGTATCGATCAGAGCGTCCAAGCGGCGATCAGTGTGAGTCGCAGCTTCGGCCAACTCGTGAATGCGTTGGTCAGTACGGGTCCCGAGCTCGGCGAGGCGCCGGTCGGTATCTTCGGCGTGGCGAGCGAGCGACATGGTCACATCCACCAACTGGCGGATCATCTCCCGGTCGGCCTCAACAAGGCGAGCTGTTTCCGCCTGCCGCTCTTGGAGCAATTGGATGTCCACCGTGAATTGGGCCTGTTGCTCAATGATGAAATTCATCCGGGCTTCGAAATCGTCGGGCATAGAGGCATTATAGCACGGGGAGGGACTCACTCCGTTACTTGGGCAAGCGTATCGAAGAACCCAGGAAAGGAAATATCGACGCAACCACTGTTCTTGATGTGCGTGTCGCCCCGGGCGACCAGTCCTGCCACCGTAAAGGCCATGGCGATCCGATGGTCGTCGTGGGGATCGATCTCGGCGCCATGAAGGGTTTGCCGCCCGGCCACGCGCAGACCGTCAGGGAATTCTTCCACCTCGGCACCCATCCGCCTCAAATTCTCCGCCACTGCCGTCAGCCGATCGCTTTCTTTAACGCGTAATTCAGCAGCCCCCCGAAAGGTCAGACCTTGCTCGGTTTGCGTTCCCAGGACAGCCAGAACCGGCAATTCATCAATCAGGCCTGGAACCGCACTTTCGGGGATCTCGCCGCCCTGCAACTTGCCGGCTTCGACGTGAAGGTCACCGATAAGTTCGCCGTTCATCATATCAAGATTCACCACCGTAACCCGTCCGCCCATCGGGACAAGCACATCGAGGATGCCCGTGCGAGTCGGATTCAAGCCGACGTTGTGGAGCATCAGATTGGAGTTCGAGGTCACGAGTCCAGCCACGATGAAAAAGGCGGCCGATGAAATATCGCCGGGCACATAGAGCTTCTTTCCTTGTAAGCGCGCCCTGCCGCGCACCGCAATGGTGTGAGCATGGCGGCCAATGTCGGCCCCCATTTGCTCGAGCGCGATCTCGGTGTGGTCCCGTGTCCGTTCTTTTTCGATGACCTCGGTCTCTCCCGCGGCGAACAATCCCGCCAGCAGGATCGCCGATTTCACTTGCGCGCTGGCCACCGGCATTTCGTAGCGAATGGGCTTAAGCGCGCCGCCCTCGATTTCGAGCGGGGGAAACCTGCCTTCACGCAACTTGACCACCGCGCCGATCTGCGAAAGCGGATCCGCGACCCGCTTCATGGGCCGCTCCGAGAGTGAGGCATCGCCCGTGATAACGGAACGAAACGGCTGGCCGGCCAGTATGCCTGCCAGCATGCGCATGGTCGAACCTGAGTTCCCGGCATTGAGTGGCTCAGGGCAGGGCCGCAGCCCGCCCAGGCCGGCGCCTTGAATCCTCACCAGGTTGTCCTTGCGCTCGAGTTTCACCCCAAGTTGTTTCAGACAGGAAAGAGTAGACTGGCAATCGGCACTGGTTGAGAAGAAGTGAATCTCGCTTGGGCCCTCCGCAATCGCCCCCAGCATGGCGTAGCGGTGCGATATGGACTTATCCCCGGGAAATTGGACCGTCCCCGTCAGCCCCTTGGCAGGCTTGATCTTCTTCGTCTTTGGACCGAAAAGTCCCATGCTTGTGGCCCTCGTGGCACAGGCACTCTTGCCTGTGCTGGGAGTTGAAGCGCGCTACTGACACGCACCGGCATGAGTGCCTGTGCTACCACCGAATTCAGTCTACCAGGAAACGCGCCTCCTCCGCGAATTTGCCGATCTGGAGATGTGCGTCGGCGGCGTTGGTTATCGGGTGGCCATGAAATCGCAGGTTTTCGACCGTCACTCCCCGCACGTCGTGCGTAGCGTCCAAGCCGGTGAAGGCTGAGCCGAGGGAGGTCACCAGAAATGCAGCGGTGAGAATCATGTTCCTTGGTTGTTGCATCACACATCCTCTTGGGAACGGGTGATCGGGAGATCGGGTGAACAAGATTCTGTCGCCTCTTTCCCGTCGACTTTGAAAGCGCCTGTCATTCCGAGCGAAGCGAGGAATCTTGCCCTGGTCTCTGCTCCCGGATGAAGCCCGGGATAGAGCGAGATTCCTCGCTTCGCTCGGAATGACAGGCCTGTTTTGGGACATCCTGATTCCGCTGGCTGCGGAGCCACTGCTGTCACCAATTCTGTGTTCACCCGATCTCCCGATGATCCAATTCAATCATTCTGCCGTCAACTCATAGCGTCGCATTTGCGGCTTGGCTCCCGTGCGCTGTAGTTGCACGATTTGCTCTTCCAGCTTGTCCAAGGAATCCACGACCGCAGGTTCCCCGGCGAGCTTGTAGTCTTTGAGCGAGATCTGCACATCCCGCCAACGCGCGAAGTGTATGTCGTTATGCTTCAGCGTCAAGTCGTGGACCTTGGCTGCCTGCTTGGCCATGGGGGTGGGGAGCGTCGCGAGGTTGATTCCTTCCTCCAATTGTTGCTTGGTGAAGCTTCCAACCTTCTCGCCGTCGATCGTCAGAGTGTAGCGCGCCGCTGAGAGGCCGGTGACCTTGAGCGGCTCTTGGTCGAGTGTCGCGATGAAGTCCGAACTGCGAACGCTGAGCGCCATCACCTTGTCTTCCATGTCCACCGGCATGGGCAGTGCGCCGTCGGTCTCAGTCCAGCTAAGGCTTGATCCGCACTTCAGGCCGGTGACTTTAGCATTGTCCGCGCGCGTCACGCGTCCGGCCGCCGCGTCGATCTCGACTGCGGCCACTGTGGCTGGCGCGTTCCAGGCCTTGAGCAGGGCCTCCGCCATAATGAGATGGCCGCCTGGTCCCGGATGGACGCGGTCCTCGATGATGTTCTTGGCCAGTTCTGGGTCCGCCGCCTTGGCCTTCTCGAGCATGTTGACCACCGGAGAGTTCAGGTCGGCAACGAGCAGGCCCTCGCGCTCCCCCAGTTCTTTGACGAACTGGCCGTAGCGAACCAGTACGGCATTGTACCCGTCGTCGATGTTGGGCGGGCGTGTCACGTCGTCGTAGGGCGAAGGCTGCATCACGGTGATTCTAATCCCCGGCAGGGCGCGCTTCATGGTGTCGATGATGTGCTGGTAACCCGTCGAGTAAGTCTTGAAGATGCCGTCGTCCCAGCCGCGATAGCTCCCGTCGTTCATTCCGAGCATGACGGTCATGACGGTGGGCTTGTAGGCAATGACGTCTCGGGGCAGGCGCACATCGATGGAGCCCGCCCACCCGCCGGTCACCCGGTCTCCGCCCACGCCCGAGTGCACGAACCAGACCTTCAGGCGCGGGAAACGCGTGACCACGTAGGTTTCGATGAAGGTCGTGTAAAGGCGCTGGTCTGTGATGCTGTCGCCGTAAAAGACCACCCGGTCGCCGTCTTGGAGCGCAAACTTGCCTTGACCCAGCGCCACAGCAGCAAACAACAGCGTGGTAGCGAACAAAAGCAAAGCACGTCGTAGATTTCTCATTCCTTACCTCGCAGGAAGATTGGTCAATGAGTTCGCACTCACTCTAGCGGTTTGGCCCGGAGCGGTCAATAGAATCGGGGCTAGGGGCTAGGGCAGTGGTGCAGGCGGCCCGCCCTGGGTCACGCGGCGTGGCGCCTGCGCGCGGGAGCGGGACGCTTCCGCGACTGCGGACGGAACGCCCGCAGCACATGAGGGGCATCACGCGGATGTTCTTTCTTGACTTCATCTGTCTTTCTTCATAATTTGTATTTCTCTTCGGCAACGAGGCGGCGAGGTGAATTCGCCGCTACGTTTGCGGATTACGAAAGGTGGAGGCAATGGCGGGGGAAACAAACAGCAATTCAGTGCACGGCGGCAAGGCAACGGTGGAAAAAGGGGACAGTGCCGGGGCCCTGGCGGGAATCAGCTTTATTACCGAACCCGAACGGGTCTTTGGTGCCAATGACCGCGTGCGGATTGGAGTCTGCGGGCTTCGCGGAATGGGCTTTCAGCACATCGAGGAGTACTCACGCATGCCAAACGTGGAGACGGTGGCGGTGTGTGATGTGGATGAAAGCATCATGAACGGTCGGCTGGCGGACATGGACCGGATGAGCCTGCCCACCCCGAAGACTTACACTGACGTGCGCAAACTTCTGGAAGACTCCTCCATCGACGCGGTCTCCGTTGCGACGCCCAATCACTGGCACGCCTTGATTGGAATCTGGGCTCTCCAAGCCGGGAAGGACGTTTACATTGAGAAGCCTTGCTGCCATTACTTGTGGGAGGGCAAGCAACTGGTTCTTGCCGCGAAGAAGTACAACCGCATCGCTCAACACGGAACCAACAACCGCTCCTCAGGCGCCGTCATCGAGGGCATCCAGAAGATGCGGGAGGGATTGATTGGCGATGTGTACCTTGCCCGCGGCCTCTGCTTCAACCAGCGGAACACCATCGGACGCGCGCCAGAGGAACCGGTTCCGGCGGGCGTGAACTACGATCTCTGGACTGGCCCTGCTCCTCTTCACGCTTTCACGCGCAACCGATTTCACTACAACTGGCATTGGTTCTGGGATACCGGCAACGGCGATATCGGCAACCAGGGAGCACACCAGATTGACGTGGCCCGGTGGGGGCTAGGGGTTAAATTCCCGAACAAGGTGTCGGCGCTGGGCGGGCACTTCATGTTCGACGACGACCAGGAGACTCCCAACACGCTCAACGCCGCCTTCGAATTCCATCAGGCCGGGGGAAAACCCAAGATTCTGGAATTTGAAGTGCGCCACTGGCTGACCACCGAGGAGGCAGGCATCGGCTCTCTCGGCTTCGGAGTCGCCATTCCAGGTTTCCTGGGACCGCCCCCACGACATCCTTCCCGCCCGCGACGCGAGGCCGTTGAAGGTTCGGTCGGCGATATTTTCTACGGGTCGAAGGGCTATATGGCAATGTCAAACGAGGAATACCCGTCGTACCGCACCTGGTTGGGTGAGGAGCAGGAGCGTGGCCCCAGCGGCTCACGGGAAGGGAATAACTGGCAGAACTTCATCAATTGCGTGCGCAGCCGCAAGCAGGAAGAACTGAATGCGCCCATCCAGGAGGGCTATATCTCCTGCTCGTTAATTCACTTGGCCAATGCCTCGTACCGCCTGGGGCGCACCCTCGACTTCGATCCGGAAACTGAGCAGGTTGTCGGCGACGACGAGGCGAATAAACTATTACATGGCACCTACCGGGCTCCCTACGTCGTGCTGGAACAATTGTAGACCGGCCCACCGGGTAGCCAGGCACTCTTGCCTGTGCCAGACGACAATTCGCCGAGCGACGACCACAGGCAAGAGTGGCTGTGCCAGCCGGCGGCACAGGCAAGAGTGCCTGTGCTACTCGCTAGTTGCCGGTTGACGTGCCGGCTGCCGGCTTTTCGAATAACTTCGGATCGACGGCAGGATTAATCTGAAGTTCATGAATATCCTGCGAGCCCGCGTCGTTGCCGCTTTGCTTGATCTTCAACTTGAACGGCAAGCTCAACCCTTCGACGTCCTTCCACTCGGAATAATCGACGACTTGCTCTCCCGGCCCGCCCATCCCCGTCGTCTGGGCGGAAGTCCGAAGGATGTGCCCGCTCTGTGGGTCCACATACCAGCGAACCTGCGCCCCGTCGGCATTGATGTCGAGAATCTGGGCTTCGACGTCGCCAATCTTCTCCGTGCCGCCGGCGGCGAAGATGAACTTGGGATCATCGACGTGCTGGGCCACAAATATGGGATGGCGCTTCAATTCTTTCAGTCCATCCTCCTTCTGGGCACCCGGCAGGTCCTGAGACCCCATGGGAGATTTCATGAAGGCTACGGAAGGAGAAATAACCATGGTCATTTCTCCCATGGGCATGTGCATTTTCTGCCAAAGCTGGTCTGGAAAAGCCGCGATTTCTTCAATGTCTATGGACATCTCTCCTTGCGGGGTCTTGGCGAGCACGGTGCTCTTCTCGCGCAGTGCCTTTACAGACCTGACCTTCGCCGCCCCTCCCAGGCTCTCGATGACTTTGGCGATGAGCGCCTGACCGGCGGAATTGCTCGCATTGGCGGCCTTGGCTGCTCCCGGCGGAGGCGGAATTGCAATGTCGAGCGTGGTCACCGGGCCATAAGTCGAGAGCGGCTTGTCAAAGTCCGCCGCCTTGCCCACTACCAAGGTCGCAAGCTGATCCTTGTGTACGTATTTAGCCGCCACACGAGAAACATCCTCGATACTCACCTTGGCAATTCCCTCGCGATAGCGCTCCAGGAAATCCGCCGGATAACCGTAGAACTCGTACGTCATCCGTTCGCGCAGCACCTTCTCTTTTGAATCGAAGCGGAAGACAAACGAATTCAGAATGGCTTCTTTCGCTTTGGTCAATTCTTCGGGCGTGGCAGGATTAGTTTTCAGAGCGTCCAATTCAACGTTGAAGGCGTCGATCGCCGCTGCCGTCGTGCTGCTCTTGGTTCCCAGGTACAGCCGCAGCACGCCGGGGTGGTCGTAATCGGTCCCGATCCCTCCCCCTACGGCATAGGCAAGTCCCTTCTTCGACCGGATGTTGGAGAAGAGGCGCGACGAAAACGAGCCCCCGAAGAACTGATTGAACACCTCAATCGCGTAATAGTCAGGATTATTGCGCGTAGTGCCCAGGCCGACCATTTGCACAGTGCTGGCGGTGACGTCGTCCTTGGCTACGAAATATATGCCCGGCTTCGTCCCACGGAGTGAGGCCTGGAGCTTGGGTGCCTCCGGTCCACGCTGCCAGGAATCGAATGCCCCGTGGAGTTTAGCCTCCATCGCACTTGAATCGAAGTCGCCCTCGACCCCAAGGATGATATTGTTCGGATGCACGTACTGCTGGTGCCAGTTCAGCAGGTCGTCGCGCGTCACAGCCGCTACCGTCGCGTATTCCGGCTCCCGCGCGTAGGGGGAGTCCGCCCCGTACACCAGCTTGGCAGCCTCGCGGAATGCTATTCCAAAAGGCTCATCATTGCGCCTGGAGATCGCCGTGTTGATCTGCCTCTTCGCCAGATCCACCTTGTCCGGGCGAAACTCCGGCTCGCGAAGAACCTCCACGAAGACCTTAAATACTTCGTCAAAGTTATCTTTCAGGCAGTCCCAACTGACGGTGGTTGAATCGGCGCCTCCGGACGTCTCGACTTTGGCGGCGTTCGCTTCCAGGTAATCGTCAAGCTGGTCGCCCGTCCGGTTCTTGGCGCCGCCGGTGCGCCAAGCCTGGCCGTAAATCTGCACCAGACCAACCTTGCCGGCAGGTTCGCTGCGCGACCCGCCGCGGATTTCGGCGGTGCCGCGAACAAGAGGTAACTCGTGATCTTCCTGAAGTAAAACAATCATGCCGTTCGCAAATTCCACGCGGCGCGGTTGCTGGGGATGAAAGGCATGCAGGGTGGGCGCCTTGATCTGTTTCCAATCGGTCGCCTGGGCTGATGCGCGGGGCGCGAAAGCCGCCAGTCCCAGCAAAATTGCGAGAAGGGAGCACCTCACGATTCTTGGCCTCATTGTTCGCTCTCCTTTCTTGCGGCCGGCGCCGCCTGGGCAAGCTGTGTGGATTCAATCATACCCACCGTGCGGTTGGACTCCTGGAACGTGGCATTGGCCACCCGGCGGATGTCGGCCTTGCTCACCTTGCCGATGTCGTCCACATGGCGAAAGACTTCCCGCCAGTCGCCGAAGAGTGCCTCGTCGCCTCCCAATTGCTGGGCCAGGCCCTCGTTGTCACCCAGGCCGCGCACGAGGTCCGCTTTGGCGCGTACCTTGATCATCGCCAGTTCGTCATCCGTGATGTCTTCTTTCTTGACTCGCTCGA
This sequence comes from Terriglobia bacterium, assembly GCA_049508935.1. Classification (GTDB taxonomy): domain Bacteria; phylum Acidobacteriota; class Terriglobia; order UBA7540; family UBA7540; genus CAVROP01. The sequence goes on from JBELAJ010000304.1 coordinate 9,343, forward strand.
TTTCAGAGTGAATTGCGTCGCGGAGTTCTTCCGGCGTGTGCCCGGGAGTCGAGACCGCGTAGAATACGAACAGATTCGGATACTTGTTGCCGGGGAGTCCATTGAAGCCGCCGGAAGCTACGGCGATTTTCTTATCCCGCACCAGCGACCGATAAAGGCGCGAGGTGCGGCCATTGGACATCAAATCCTGAAGCGCGTCGTACACCGCGTCGTCTTTGTCGCGCGCCCCGGGCTTGTGATAACCCTCGATGAAAATTGGCTGCGAGGTTTCGTGCAGGATCACGATCCGTTCCGCAAGTTGCGGCGGTTCGACGGTCCGCAGGGGGTCCGGCTTGGGCCGCGCCGGCAACTGGCCGAAATACTTCTCCATGACGGGCAAGGCCTCGCTGGCCTTTACGTCCCCTACTACGGTCACCACCATGTTCGCGGGGACGTAATATTTGCGGTA
>JBELAJ010000305.1:0-9710 GCA_049508935.1 Terriglobia bacterium
TCCGGGGAAAGGAATTTCATCAGGTTCAGCGACGCCAGGTTGCAGGCCGAATCATCCAGGAACATGTACTCGCTGCAGGGGTTCGAGGCGTTGATGGGCGCGGTGGCTTTCGAGGTATGCCACTTGTTGACCGTAGTGTGGAATTGCATTCCCGGGTCGCCGCACTGCCAGGCGGCTGCCGCGATCTTCTTCATCAGGTCGCGTGCGCGGTAGGACTTGGCGGGCTCGCCCGTGGTGATCCGGTGCGTCGCCCAATCCTTATCCTCGATGACGGCCCTCATGAAATCGTCGGTGACGCGCACACTGTTGTTGGCATTCTGGAAAAAGATGGAGTTGTACGCTTCTCCGCCCAGCGACGGGTCATAGCCGGCATCCACCAGCGCCCAGGCCTTAAGCTCTTCCTTGACCTTGCATTGGATGAAGTCCTCGATGTCGGGGTGATCGATGTTGAGGATAACCATTTTGGCGGCACGCCGCGTTTTGCCGCCTGATTTGATCACCCCCGCAAACGCGTCGTAGCCTTTCATAAACGAAAGGGGACCGGAGGCCATGCCTCCGCCTGACACTGACTCCGAGGAGGAACGGAGCGTCGAGAAATTCGTGCCGCTGCCCGAGCCATACCTGAAGAGCATCCCCTCCGTTTTCGCCAGCTCGAGAATGCTTTCGAGATTGTCCTCGACGGAGTTGATAAAACAGGCTGAGCACTGCGGATGCCGGTAAGCCTCGGTTTCCATCTTGATCTCGCCCGCGGCGGGGTCCCAATAGAATGCTCCTCCCGCAGCGCTGCGGCGGTACTTGTGCCACAACCCGCAATTGAACCAAACCGGAGAATTGAACGAAGCCTTCTGGCGGACCAGCAGGTGGAGTAATTCGTCGTGGAACGCCCGGGCGTCTTCTTCGCTGCGAAAGTATCCGTCCTCGACGCCCCACTGGGCGATGGTGTCGGCCACGCGGCTGATGAGCTGCTTGACGCTCGACTCGCGCTCGGCCGTTCCCACCTTGCCGTGAAAATACTTGGAGGCGACGATGTTCGTGGCCGTCTGCGACCAGTCCCGCGGCACTTCTACGTTGCGCTGCTCGAAGATGACCTGACCTTTTTCGTTCTGAATGGTGGTGGTCCGCAATTCCCACTCGATCTCGTCGAAGGGATGAAGGCCGGGTTTGGTAAAAAGGCGTTTGATCCTTAGGCCATGTTTACCCTGCCTCTCGATATCGGAAGGTGCAGATTCTGGTGCTGTGAAGACGGCCTGCGCTTCAGACATTTCAATTCTCCTTGGGGTTGGCCGCGCCGTTGGTTTTTAAATTCATGTGGTGAAACGAGCATTTGGCGACACCGCCTAGTGCGTCTGCTGCTCCGGTTGGCTTGCCCATTCCAGGCAGGTCCGGCTCCGGCAAAGCTGTAGGGGAACTTAACTCTGCGCTGGGCCTTTGTCAAGCCTTAAAGCGCAACCTATAGGGGCGTTCAGCAAGGTGGGCACCACAGATCGTAGGTAGTCTGGGTGTCATCCTGAGGAGCCGAAGGCGACGAAGGATCTCTGCAGTTTGTTGAAACTGCAACTGCGGGGATTCTTCGCTGCGCTCAGAATGACAGGCTTTGGGGCTTTCTCAGCGCTTGCTCGGGGCACGTCACTCTCGCCATCCGGAATCTTCGCGCGACAGGAAGTCAACGAGCAGTTGCGACCAAGTCTCCAGAGTGTCGCGCATGGAGATGAGTTCCGGCAGGGTACGGAAGCTGAGCTTGCCGATGCCTCGCTCACCTCGGATGGCGACGCTCGGCTTACCCAGCTTCAGGACAAAGACCACACCGAAGTGCACCTTTCCCACGTCGTTCGAATCATCGTTGACAAAGCAGATGAGTCTAGGCTCCTCGGCGTTCGCTCCCTCGATTTGGACTTCTTCGCTGACCTCGCGCCGGACGGCTTTGAGAACGAAGTCTTTCCAGGCCGCCTCCTTCGCTCCGAAAAGAGTGGGTTGGATCTGGTCATCGACGTTGACGTGTCCCCCGATGCCGATCGAATACAAGGCCTTGAGGCGGGTCTCGGTGGTCTTGGGTGTGCGTTGATAGCTCAGGAAGGTCTCGCCATGATTGATGAGGACGTAAACTACAAGTTGTTTGGTGTTGTAGTCGTGTTCCGCGACGGATCGCGCCTTGGGCTCGAGGTGGGCCAGGATTTGGCGCCACAGACTCTCGTCGTAGAACGTCTTGGCGGGATAAGCCCGCAGGATTTCGCTTTTAAAGCAGAGTATCTGTTCTTCCACTCGTTACCCTCCTGGGCGGGTGGCCCGTGCTTTCCAACCGTCTCATCCATCAGACCCGCGATGATACCATCGGCCCAGCCTGACCCGCCCGAGTTTTTGTGCCACTGGAAGTGAGAGAGTCTACATCAACTCAGGGCTACGAGATTTAATTTGCTGCAATGAGGGGGGCGTAGCCTCTCTGGGGTTTATTCGCCCCCAGCAGGGCTCGATCTTGAGATATTTGCATTAGGTTGAAGGCAACGCTATGTTAGTCATCGACTGAGAGTCCGGCGAGCGAGATTCCTCCGAGGTCAGGCTCATGCTGCGGAGCTGGCTATGGGTGGTGGCGCGGTCGATCGCGGCGGGTTGGGTGGTGCTAGCCGCATTAACCTACCTTGCCGAGCGCCCGCTTCTTTTCTTGGTTGTGCCCGTTGTGGGCGCGCATTGGGTGGCGACCGTCAGCCTGACACTCGACTGCCTGAAGCTTGGGGCAACCGGGTGGGCTGTCGGTCGAGTGCACCGCACGGCGCCGCTGCCGGGCGTGTTCGCCTTTGCGGCAACTCTCGCCTTCTTTAATCTCGAAGCTTGGTTGCCGTTCGACTTTCCGGGACTCATCAGGCTGGCGTTGGATGCGCTTCAGGACGCCCGCTATTTGGACTCGCTCGCGACCCTGATCGCCCAGCATGTCCTTCTGCTCGGCAGCTTGATCGCGGGGAGTCTGCTCAGCCGCCCGCCACAAACGCCCTTGTCGCTCTTCGGCGAAACGCCTCGATGAGGCGCAGTGAGCCCTTCACAATGTCCTTCAGGTGAATTGCCCCCAGTACACGACGGTCTTCCGCTACGAGCAGCGGCGTGCCTCCGGCGCTGGCAATCTTTCTGACCACCTCCTCAATCTCCTTCTATGCTGGGTGGGGCGCGGCCACGATTAATGGCCACGGCTTATTTCCACCGATCACCAGGTTTTAGTACGTAATGCGCGAACACATAGCGCCATGGGATCAGGGGAATAAAAATAACCACCATCAGGACAGCTTTGATATCTTCTGCCACCGCCGCATTGATCTGATGGGCGGACCATAGCGGCAGTGCAAAGGCCGTGAGGTAGATCGCCTTCCAGACCATCTCGAAAAGCAATACAGGCAACATCTGCACTGGGTATCGGAGTCCCAATGCGGCGGTCGCGCCCAGGCCGGCCAGCAGGGCAACTCGGACGCCTTGGGCTACCGCGAACTCATTCGAGTGGTGGATGACGGCGGGCCAGATATACACGGCGAGCCCAGCGGCCATCACAAGGTATGCGGCCCGCAGCGTGTAAAGGCGAAACAGGGACACCTCGTGTAGGGCGGCTCGTGATGTCACCTCATTGGATGGTACGGACGACCCGACAACCGAGTTCATAGTGACGCCTCCTAACGGAGAGCAGCGCGACACTAGCACGAGTGCCTTAGGTGGCATGGCAGACTCGAAGGACGAGCAGGGTCATGTCGTCCTGCTAGGCGTCACTGAAGAAACGCCGGTCCATCCAGCGCACCAACCTCATTGTCAGCCGTCGCAAGCCAAGAAGGATTGTTATGCCCACGCCAATGACGAGGCTGAGCCACCGGTCTTTTGGTTTAGCCGAGGCGCTGGGAATAGATCTCTATTTGGGGGTTGCTAGTGTGCTGAGTGCTGTTCAGGAGAAGTCGCCCTTCCTGGCAGAGGCGGCACCAGCATTCCCCGCCTTCGCGGATCTTGGGCCAGCCCTTCGCTGCCCCGCTTTGCTCTGCGCCAGCGGTCAAACTCCTGGCAGTATTTGGCCAATTCTCTGGCAGCAATCTTATGAGCATAGGAGTACTCGGGCGATAAATCAGGATAAGAATTAGACTCCATATCAACCTCCACAGGGAAGAAACATTATATCACTTTGGCCGCAAGTCAAATCCTCCAGAAGGTGCGCGGAATGCGATTTCAGTGACTTCTTGGCCCGCAGATGTGGCGACGAGCTCTGCTTCCGGGTCAACGGCGAGGTATTCTGTGGCCTGGTCCTTACGCTCTCGATAGTGGCTGTATTGGGCGGCGAGAGCTACGTCCGTCGAGGTTCCTCCGCGAAGCACGCCGATCAGATTCGGATAGATTTCGAGACTTATTCCTGCCGCAGGACAATGTTCGGATCGACTTGCGAGGCGCGTCGCGCCGGGAGGTACGCGCCCAATGCCGCCATGCCCAGAAGGATCAGAGCGACCAGCGCAACCAGAGGCCAATTGAAACCTCGCCCACCTACCAGGGCGGCGGTCGGCTTACTCACCGTAAGGCAAAGCAACAGGCCCATCACGGCGCCGCTGCCGGCCAGCGGCATCCCGTGCCTCGACACCATACCGATCATCGCCCGGCCGCTCTTGTCTCCGACCGTGATGTGTATCCCCTTAGGATTCAAGACGCGACTGCAAGCTGACAACGAATGGTTCCCAATGCAATCGAAGACGGCACGAACTTTGATCAACACTTCGTTATCCTTGGGAATAGGCTTTGCGATGTCCTTGATCTGGATAGCGTCTGGAGGTCCGTATCTGGTATAAACGGCGGCTCTCATTGGCGTTCTCCTAGCGCGGAGCACGCGCCGCGCGGGAAACGAATCGCGTCGGGGTTCGGGTACTTCTTCTCGCGCAACCATAGCGCAAAAATGCTCCACAAAACTACGAGCACGGCGATCGAGAGCAAACTCCCCTCGGGGCCGACGCTTCCGCCTGTCAGCCAGGCGGGGCCGGAAAAGGTAGGATTGAACAGATGACCTTTGGCCGCCAAGCCGCTGTCGGGCACGCCGTAAAAATACGTCTGGCCCCAGTTCCAGGCGGCGTGAAATCCGATGGGTATCCAAAGATCGCCCGTCCGGCGCAAAAGGAGGCAGAAAAGCAAGCCTGTGCCGCCAGCCTCGAGAGCGCCGATCCGACTCTCGCCCGAATTGCCTAAATGGATCAGGCCAAACAAGACCGACGACAGAATCGCAGAAGGCCAAAAGGTCATGCCCGTAGTCAGCGTGAAGAGCGCATAACCGCGAAAGAAGAATTCTTCGAACAAGCCAACGGAGACAAAAGCCAGGCTCCACAGAACTGCGTACTCGTACAACTCAAAGCCGCGCAAACCGATCGTCCCGAAGCGGAAAACGCCTGCGAGCCGCATGCTGCCCAGCAACACCGTGATGGCTGCGAAGCCGAACAAAACTCCCAGCCAGAATTGGCTGCGAAAGGCCCGCCGCATCGGCAAGCCATAGTCCGCAATTCGACGATGCTCGATTCTCGACATCACCCAACCGGCGAAAAGGACGATGAGCAAGGCTACGCCTTCATTGTGGAGCAAGGATAAAGGTTCAAGCGGCCCTGTAGGCGGCTTCACATGAAAGACTGTCCGAGCGATGAAACTGAGACCGGCGATGAGGGTAACCACGATGGCCAAGAATATTGCGAGGCGCCAGCCGGCTCGGACGCCGCCCCGGCCGACGAAGGCCTTGGCGATGAACCGTTCGAGAGGCTTCGACCGTCGTTGCGGCTTCGAAGGAAGTGGGTACAACGATTCAGGCGTGGATAACTGAGATGGAGATTCGGGACTTGTTTCGCTCAAGGTTGTTGATTATTTCTCCCCGTTCGATATGGCATTACTTCCCTCACGGACTGAATCTCGACTTCGAGCCCACGTTCGCGCAGCATCGCTGCGACTGCCTCTGCAACTTCCTGCGTAGAGCCGTGACGTGTGGCATATGCGACTAAAACCAAGGCTGACAAAGTTCCCCCTTTCCTCCAGCCGGGTTGGCAGGAACTGCGAGGTGGCGAGCATAAGCGTTGAATGTTAAAAGAATGTTACAGATTGCCTTTTGCATTTACAGCCGAGGCTAAGTCGGCATACTCTTCCTCGCCTACGCGCTGACGGCGGAAGCATCATCAACCTCAGCTCCATCGTCGGCTCGCATCCCGTGCCGGGAGCCCTGCTCTACGCGTCCACAAAAGGCGCCATCGAAACGCTGACGAGAGGATTGGCGCTCGAACTGGCGCCGCGCAAGATCCGCGTTAACGCCATCGCTCCCGGACATACAGAAACCGAAGGCAATGTCGCTGCGGGAACCTTTGAGGGTGGCGCCGGCGCCGCCCTGGCGGCCAAGACGCCGCTCGGCCGGCTTGGTCGCGTCACGGATATCGCCCCCCTGGCTGTGTTCCTGGCGTCAGACGAATCAGCCTGGATCACCGGAGAGGTCATCCGGGCCGCCGGCGGCCTCGTTGTGGCCACCTGAGTACAACGTGCGGACCTCGCAATAAGACATTCGGGTGAACGCAGTCAGCGCAACTACGGATCGTTCATCACTCCTCTTGGAGGTCAGACCACCAACCGGAGAGCCGGATGCGGGAAATCCGCCTGTCCGGTTCGGAGGGAGGGGGAGCGCACGCTCCCTACCCCTATCAGCATGCGCTACGTGGTACAATGAATGGCGATGGAAAAGCTTCTGGAAAAGGCGGTTTCCGAGGCCTCAAAGCTCCCTGAAAGCGAGCAGGAAGCCCTGGGCGCGTGGTTACTCGCAGAGATAGAGTCCGAGCGCCGATGGAGTGATCTTTTCGAAAGACCAGGCACCGTTATGGAGCGGATGGCGGACGAGGCCCTGGATGAGCACGCCCGTGGTCTGACGACGCCGCTCGATCCTGACCAATTGTGAATTCGCACGTCACCCAGGGCTTTCGGAAGCTGATGCCTGCGCTGCCTGCTGGTCCCTCCCCGTGAATAGTGATAAGCTTCTCGTATGACCTTCAGCCCTGACGTGATCGTGACTACGGACTACTCACCCGGCACTATCGCTTTGGTAGGGGAAGCAAAAGGCGCTACGGTTAACCTCGACGAGGCGGCACCTCAGTTGCGGGAATACATGCTCCAGATGGGGTGTCCGGTTGGGATCATCTTCACGCCACAAGTTCTTCGCATTTACAAATACCGATTCCTTGGGCGGACACAAGATTCCATTGAGCTGGTCGGCGATTTCCCATCCGGTGAGCTCTTGGAAACGCGGGGACCGGTGGCCGGGCCAGAATCAGCGGTTGAGTCTGATCCGTTTGGATGGTTAGAAGAACTTGCGCACACGGGGCAAGTGGCGGTGAGCGATCAGCGCCTAAAATCGGCCATAAATGAGCACATACTTCCCGCAGTAAGTGGCGGTCGCGTCAGCATTGTTCACCCCAGTATACGGGAAAGCTAACCAGGTGCGACACGTATTCGTCGAGACTAACTGGCTCGTTACGCTTGCTGCTCCCGCTCGTAATCCGCCTCCTGCCGCAGTTCAATTGCTGGAGTCGGCTGAGGACGGACGCATTCGAATTTATCTACCGGCCTGCTGCGTAAGTGAAGCCAAGAAAACCATTCGACTAAAGTTTCAGCCGAAAGAGGCCGATACCCTGCGAAGCTTTGTTCAATGGGCATCTGAAAAGAATCACCTTGATCACGAGACTGCGGAATCCGCGAGGATGATGCTATCGAGTTTTGAGGGACACGTTAGGTCGGGGCTCGCCAAGCTAAACGACACGCTTCTTGACATTACCAAAGCCGCGGGGGTCGAGGTCTTGCCTTTGGATGATGCCGCGTTGGGCATGTCAGTCGAGTTGCATTTTAAGGAGGTCGACGTGAGTGAGTTTGATCGGGCTGTTCTAGCAACGGTACTGACCAAGGGCCGGAGTTTGCGCGACAGCGGCGAAACCGATGTCTGCTTTTGCGAGCTCGATTCCAAGCTTTGGCCGTGGGAAAAAAAGAGAACCAGTCAGCAGCGAGCTGAATTTAAGAAGCTTTATGACTATGCCGGAGTGCGGGTCTATCCGGATTTTACGCTAACGAGTCCAGATTGACCGGAAGTTTTCGACAGACCACCCGCTGGTGAATGACACTTTTGCGCGCTGCGCAAATCTTGCCGTGTGCCTCCTACGCAATTGCTTCAAAGAATTCTCGGGGCAAGCTCTCACGCGGCACTTCTGGCCATGTGTTCTGTCTTAATCTCTCCGGGGTGCTTGTACACAACTCATGGGACCTCACAACCATCATCTGCCTTGCGTCCACAGCAATTAACTGTTTCTCGTCACGGGCTTTATAGACTAGGTCATTGTCCTCTGCATAATCCTTGGCCGGAAAGCGGTGTGTATGCCAAAAGCTTTTCTGGTAACACATTGTGGTTCCCACCGCATACTGCGGAACCGGGGCCACGTAGCGGTGAGCCTTCATTCCGTTCCAGTACGTGATGGAGTGATATCCGGTCATCTGCTTGCCAGACTCAAGGAGGCGCATCACCTGGTCGCGGACTCTGCCGGCTGCTGACCAGTCATCATCATCGAAATGACAGATTACCTCGCCCCCTGCGGCTTCGCACGCCAGATTCCGTTTGACTCCGATTACCTGCTTTTTGGCAAGGTAGATATAAACCGCATCGGGAACCAGTTGCTTGACTAACTCTCCTACTTTCGCAGCGCCGTCATCGATCACCACGAGTTCTTTATCGGGCCAATCCTGTGATAAGAAGCACTTCAAGGCGACAGGGATAAGGCCCTGACGATTGCAGGTCGGCATTATGCAGGATACGAGCACGGTTCTCCCCTTGCAACTGGCAGCACTTAACCGCCTAGAGCTCTCTTATTTTACACGCGTTATACAGGCTCACGGAAGCAACAAGACCGCCGCCGAACAGGGATAAATCCCAAAGAGTCGGCCACTCGGAACTTGGCCCACTCCATCGCATATTACTCCTGCCTGGACGCCAAGGGTTTACCAATGTCTGTCGACAGCGCGTAGACGGGGACCGCCGCCTTTGCCGTCCGCGCTACTCGTACTTCTCGTACTTACCGACAGCGTGGGCCAAACTCGCAAACATCCGTCAATTTGGTGGCACACCAAATCCCAACCTGCAACATCCAACATACATACCTGGAATTGGGGAATGCGGGGCCTAGTTATTTGATTTGGGTCGAAAGGGCGATTAATTCGAGCGGGTAAATCAGAGAGGAGAATCCTATGCAACTTCAAGATGACTACTTTGCTGCCTATCGCAGCCTGAAGCTGACGCGCGACGCCCAAGGTGTGCTGGTGGTCGAGTTCCACAGCAACGGCGGGCCGCTCACATTCACGGCGCAAGCTCACACGGAGGTTGTCGATGCCTTTTACCGCATTTCGCAGGATCGAGCGAACAAGATCGTTATCCTAACGGGCGCAGGCGGAGAGTTCATTACCGGTGTTGATTGGCTATCTTTCGGCAACGTCGCAGATCCCGACGTTTGGAGCCAGGTTCACGACGAAGGCGTTCAGGTTTTGGAAAACATTGCCAACATCCGGGTGCCGGTCATCGCGGCTATCGAAGGACGCGCCCACGTGCACTCCGAGTACGCGCTACTTGCCAACGTGATCGTGGCGGCCGAGGGTGCGACCTTCCAGGATGTGGCGCACTTCGCCGCGGGCGTTGTGCCAGGCGACGGAATCTTTACCAC
>JBELAJ010000306.1:0-9698 GCA_049508935.1 Terriglobia bacterium
GCTTTCAAGCTTGCGATTCTGCCGACCCGGTTGGAAAGCTCAGCCTTCCGGTGGCCGCCCGCGAACTGAGAAAGGCGCACGAACCGTGCCGGAAAGCCGGAGGCATTGCGCACAGCAGGTGGCGGAGCTTTTGTGTCTGACAACTGCGGATCTGGCGGTTTTTTCTCCAGGAAACTTGTCCAACTCGCACGTGCATGGTATATTAAAGTTTCATGTCCCAAGGCAAGCCAAACAACAGGAACGTTAGCCGTTGCTCCCGCCAAGTTGCACTACTCGCTGCCCTCGCTTTCCTTACGGTAGGTGTCCATAGCCGGGCCGCGTCGTCGCCCGAGCAGGCGCTTCGCACTCGTGTTGAGCAACTCTACACGGCTTTACAGCAAGGCGATTGGCGGAAAGCCGAGAAATTCTTCACCAAGGAATCGAGGCCAATTTACCGCGCTCAACCTAAGAAGCCCATAACGGGGTATCAAATCGATTCCGTCAAGGTGGATACAACGGGGAAAAGCGCCGAAGTGGTGGTTCGTTTTCCGGCACCCGGCGGGTTGATCCCTGGAGTGCCGGTTTCCCTTCCTGAGACAACAGTCTGGCGCCTGGCCGGTGGTCAGTGGTGTATGGAAATTGCCCCGTCGCACCCCGTGCAGGGACTACCACCGACGTCAGCCTCACAGCAAACCTCTTTCCCGCACTTCTCGATCAAGACTAAGGACCTCAAGTTCCAGTATACATGGCTCAGCGTAGGCCCAGTTCACCCAGGCGAGACCAAGGTGGCTCGATTTGCTTTTACCAATGTCAGCCAGCATTCAGTGACGCTGGCCGACGTAGAGTCCACCTGTCCTTGCCTGACGATGACGAGCCAGCAGAAAGAGTTCAAGCCGGGAGAGGCTGGGGTTCTTGAGTTTACACTGGACCCCTCAAGCCTCAGCTTCAAAAGCAGGCTGGGATTATCGCTGACGGTTACACTGCAGACTGAGCCTGAGCATGCCCTCACCAATTTGACGATTGCCGCCGCCATCACTCCAAGCTCGGAGCCGGCGCAGCACCCTTAGCGGCCTGCGTGTTCGAACGTCAATGATTAGGGGCTCTTCCTGGAGTGAGGAAGTCTTGAAGAATATAATTTCAACATCCCTATCTTTTTTCGTTTTGCAAGCTGCATTGTGTGCCTGGCCGCAAGCCGCCCGGAGCGCCCCGCAAACCAGCACTTCCAAACCCTCTCAGCCCCTGCCGAATGATCGAGTGGTGCTCTCAATCGGCGATCAGAAAATCACCGCCGGCCAAGTTGAGCAGATCCTCCAGGCACTCCCGCCTGACTATCGTGCCTTCTACAGCGGTCAAGGAAAGCCCCGGCTGGCTTTTTATATCCTTCGCATGAAGCTCCTTTCAACAGAGGCGGTCAAGGAGAAACTTGACCAGCGGCCCGACGTGGCGCATGCCATCGAGGTGGCTCGTGAGAGTATTCTGTCCGACGCCGCTCAAAGACATATCGCTGAGGATATAAAAATAAGCGATCAAGATCTGCGCGACACCTACGACAAGAAAAAAGCCCAGTTCGAAGAGGACCGCGTTGCCCACATTCTGATCCGTACGCAAAATGCTCCGTTCAAGTCCGGCGCCCCGTCTCAACCGGGCTTGCCTGACGCGGAGGCGCGCAAGAAACTCGAGGACATCCGAAAGCAAATCCTGGCTGGCGCTGACTTCGCCCAGATGGCGAAGCAGTACTCCGAGGACAGCGCGACGGCCGCTGCCGGCGGGGAGATGGGAGTCATTCATGCCGACAAGGTTGTTCCCCCCATCGTTGAAGCTGCACACTCTCTTTCGCCCGGGCAGGTGAGTGACGTCATAGCGACCCCTTCCGGATTTGAGATCATCAAGCTTGAGAACAAACGCGAAGTATCATTCGAGGAAGCCAAGCCCGGCCTGGAATCGCAAATTCGCCAATCGAAGGCCAACGAAGTTCTTCAACAGCTCATGGAAGCCGCCCACCCATTCGTGGACCAGGATTACTTCTCCGGTTCACCAACTCAGAACCCTCCTTCCTCGCCTCCGGCCCCCTAATCCGGTTTCGCAATCTGCCAAGCAACGACAGGCGAGGGAGCGCCGCTTGCAATGCCGTGCTCAGACCGGACTCCACGCCTGCATACTTAACCGACGCCCCCGCATCTTTGCCGACCCTGGTAGTGTCCTAATTTGACTGGTAGCGCCGACCTTTAGGTCAGCAGATGCTGGCCTAAAGGCCAGCGCTACGCCGAAACTAGGACACTACCCCGACCAAGTTCTTCGTTTCGGGTGGGAAGCATGAGATAATAACGCTGACTTTCCTTTCGAGCCGGTGAAGCAGGGCGCGTAAGACCAATTCAACTATTGAATCAGGTTTGGCGGACCGGGCCCGAGAAGAGACGCGGGTCCGGCACGAGAAACTCAGAGAGGAGACCCTATGCGAACATTGCGTCAAGCGCTTTCGGTTTTTGTTTTGTCCCTTGCGGTTCTACTGCTGGGAGCCACGCCTCTCCTGGCTAAATGTGCACACGTGAAACTGAAGGTAACCCCCAAGGAAGGTTACGTATTTGTGGATGGTATTCCGGTCGGGCCGGGAAGCGGGGTCATCTGGGCCGACCCAGGTGAGCATACGCTGGCTGTTTACAACTATGGATTCAAGCCCTACAGCGCCAAATTCACGGCAGAGAGCGGAAAAACCACTACTCTGGCGGTGACGCTGGAGCAGATTTCCGGGACATCACCCGGTCCGTGGGGCAGGATCGAACTCAAGGGCGCGGCAGGCGGCGCAGTGCTCTTGAACGGTACTACGCCGGACTTCTTTGTGGGCAATGTGGGTGAAGCCAGCACCAGCAGGAAGCGCGAGTTGCTGGTGCCCCCCGGCGAATATCAGCTCACGGTACTGGGCTGCTGCTCTGGGACGCTCTATTCCGGGCCGATCACGGTTGGCGAAAACCAAGCCACGGTCATCCCGCTCCCCAGCGCGGCAGGGAAGACGACTGCCGATTGGGCTGAGGGCAAGTCGCTGGGCGCCCTGCCGCGCTTTCAGGCAGCCTGCGCCTCCTGCCTCACCGTGGCGGTGGCCAAGCCGAGTGCGCAGTTCTCGGCCGCCGCTGCCCAAGTCGAATGCGGCGGCTCGACCCAGCTCAGTTGGTCCACGGCCGACGCCCCGAGGGTGGAAGTCAGCGGCATAGGAGCGGTGGCCGCCTCCGGCCAGCAATCGGTGCAACCCACCCAGACGACCGACTACAAGTTGACGGCCGCAGGGCCTGGCGGCGTGGTAACTTCCGACGCCACAGTCAACGTGGCCTCGAACATCCAGAGTTCGCTCAGCGTCGAGCCGGTTAAGGTTCGTTACCATAAGGTGGGAGATCGAGTCGAAGAGCAGGGTAGCGCCACACTCACATGGTCAGCGCCTGGGGCGACCAACACCTCGCTGGATCCATTCGGAACGGTGTCGCCCAATGGAACTCGCACTATCCAACTTTCACCCACCAGAACTGAGGCGGGTCCGGTGGATGAAACCATCGCTTATACGTTGCGCAGCTCCAACGCTTGCGGGGGGTCAGATACGAAGACCGCTAGCGTTCACATTGTGGGTTCCATCGAGGCGGCGCGCCCGGCGGTGAGCGAAGCCATTCTGGTGGAGAGGCTCACGCTGAACAGCATTTACTTCCCGTACAATGTGCCGACAAAGTCCGATCCGCAAGGCGGCTTGGTTCCAAGCCAGGAAAAGCGTGCCCTCGATGTTGCGAGCGGTTTCAAGCAATATCTGCAGTACCAGCCCGGGGCGCACCTGATTTTGGAGGCGTATTGCGATCAGCGCGGCAGTTCCGAGTACAACAAGCAGTTGGCGGCCCGGCGTGCCGACAGAGTCAAGAACTATTTGATTGAGAATGGCGTGCCCGCCGCAGACATTGAGACACTAGCCATCGGTAAGGAAAGGAATCTCACCAACCAGGAAGTTCTTGATCTGCTGAAGCAGAACCCCAACGTCACTCCGGAGGAGCAGACGCGTGTGCGCCGCCATCTCGCTGTTTTCCGGATGGCCAATAATCGCCGTGTGGACGTTCGCCTCAGCACGACAGGCCAAACGTCTCACCGCTACTTCCCCTACAACTCCGACGACCTGAAAGTGCTGCTCGGTGAACCGAGGAAACCTGCTGCGAAGAAGAAATGAAGAGGCGTGCTTTCGCCGGGGCCATCTTGCGCGCCCCGGCGAGCACGGTCTGTGAAGTTGAGAAGTGAGATCAGGGTGAAAGGTTACTCGCTCACCCGGATGCCAAACTGGGGCGGTCCAGACTGCTTTCGAGCGCCGCCCGCATCCGGCAAAGAAGGGGGAGTGACAGGGAAGGGCGCACGCCTCAAGCACTCACGGCGCGCGCCCTTCAGGGTTCTTCGGGTCAAAACTTGCTCTTCCAAATCTACCTGAGAAGTTTCTTCAAGTCAGGCGCAGAGTACGGGTAGTATTGCGTCGACCTCTTCCCCGTAGTGCCCAGAACGATGTCCACCCGGCGATTGTTGGCCAACACAAAAGTCGGGAGCCGCCGGAGCACCTTCTTGCGATCCTGATCCGTGAGGTTGGGAATCTGTCCAAGTAACTGCTTCACGGTCGCGGAATCCATCTGCTCGCTCTTTCCGAATGCCTTCGTCTCGATGTTTCCGCCGCTGACTCCTTGTGAAACCAGGTAGCTCTTGACACGGTCAGCTCGACGTTGTGAAAGGTCCATGTTCCAATTTACTGACCCGCGCCGATCCGCCCGGCCCTCAAGGACTAGGTGGGCATCAGGGAGAAGCGAGTTATATTGTTTGAAGGTGTCCGCCAGTTGTTGCAGGACTTGTTCCTGGCTTGACTCGAGCCCGCCCTCAGGCTTCCGCTTGGTGGGAATGTTGGTTGCGAAGTAGACGCTGTTGCCAGGAAGCTTGGCCGCGATGAGTTCCGCTTGTTCCGCTACGCCCGACTCAATGTTTCCCACAATGTGCAAGCTGGCGGTTTTGGTATCTGAGCCGCCGCAGGCATTCGAAGCATGGAGCGTGTAGGTGACCGTTTCGTCAACGGGCCCCACGTCCGTCTTGGTGGGGGTTGGCTGAACCGTGCGAGTGCCGCTAGGCGACACGGATCCGAGCGGATCCAGTGTGGCGGTGCTGGCAGAGGGTGCGTTCCAGGTGAGTGTGGCGCTTCCCTGCTCTTGGACCTTGTCGCCGATCTTGTGGAACGTAACCTGTGCCGGCTCGACGCTCAGTGAACCCTGAATGGTCGAATTCACGTTCACCGTGGTATCGTTGCTCACAATGCCGCCTGGCCCTGTGGCGGTCAGCTTGTAGTCGGTCGTCTGAGTGGGTTGCACTGATTGTTGACCGGAGCCAGCCACCGCACCTATACCGCTGATCTCGACCTTAGGAGCGTCAGTCGTAGACCAATTGAGTTGCGTCGAGGCCCCGCAGTCAACAGTGGACGCCGCGGCCGATAGTTGCACCGTCGGCTTGGCCACCGCGATGGTCACGGCCGCGCCGACTGCCTGGAAGCGAGGCAGAGCGCCAAGACTCTTGCCCGCTGAAAAATCAGCCGTGGTCTTCCCGCCGGGGTTAGCAAGCGGAATAACGGTTGACTGGCCTTCCCCGACCGTGATCGGCCCGGAATAGAGCGTCCCCGAGCAGCAGCCTAGTACCGTGAGCTGATAGTCGCCAGGAGGCACCAACAGGCGCCGTTTCCCGCCCTTGGTCTCACCCACGTCGCCCACGAGGTAGTCCGGCGTGGTTCCGTTCAACAGCACTGCACCGCCTGTATCCTTACCCCTGAGTTCAATCCGTCCCCAAGGGCCGGGTGATGTCCCGGAAATCTGCTCCAGCGTCACCGCCAGAGTAGTGGTTTTTCCACTCTCTGCCGTGAATTTGGCGCTGTAGGGCTTGTATCCATAGTTGTAAACAGCCAGCGTATGCTCGCCTGGATCGGCCCAGATGGTGCCGCTTCCCGGCCCGACCGGAATACCATCCACAAATACGTAACCTTCCTTCGGGGTTACCTTCAGTTTCACGTGTGCACATTTAGCCAGGAGAGGCGCAGCTCCCAGCAGTAAAACCGCAAGGGACAAAACAAAGACCGAAAGCACTTGACGCAATGTTCGCATAGGGTTTCCTCTCATGAGATTGTCCTACTGACCCTACTTCGTCTTCGGAGTTAGTCGTACCCACCCTGATCATCTTAATCGAAAGGGATTAACCACTTGCATTATCTCATCTTTGTTCCTGTCAATCAAGATTTTCTGTGTACGAATTCCTCCCCCTTCCCCGGCAGCGGGAACGGGGTCACGGTACCGGCGCCCGCGAGCGGCCGGAAGCGGTTTCTTAATAAGGCCACTTCCAATCGCGGATTTCCGGCATGTCGTCGCCGTAGCGCGCGATGTATTGTTTGTGCTCGATGAGCTTGTTGCGCAGAATCTGCTTGAAGTGAGCACCCCAGCGTTGTAGCCTCGGCACGCGGTCGACAACGTCGCCGGCCAAGTGGAACCGGTCGAGTTCGTTCAACACCGTCATGTCAAAGGGCGTGGTGGTGGTCCCCTCTTCCTTGTAACCTCGCACGTGCAAATTGCCATGGTTGGTCCGCCGGTAGGTCAGGCGATGAATCAGCCAGGGGTAGCCGTGGAACGCAAACACAATGGGCTTGTCGGCCGTGAAGAGCGAATCAAAATCCCGGTCGTTGAGACCATGCGGATGTTCGCTGGAGGGTTGAAGAGTCATCAGGTCAACGACGTTGACAACGCGAATTTTCAGGTCCGGAATATGTTCCCGCAGCAAAGCGACGGCGGCCAGAGTTTCGAGCGTGGGAATATCACCCGCACACGCCATGATCACTTCCGGCTCAGTCCCCCGGTCGTTGCTGGCCCACTCCCAGATTCCAATTCCCGCCGTACAGTGCTCGATCGCGGAATTCATGTCAAGCCACTGGAGCGCCGGCTGCTTGCCGGCCACGATCACATTCACATAGTGCCGGCTGCGCAGGCAGTGATCAGTAACCGAAAGCAGGGTGTTCGCGTCGGGCGGCAGATACACGGGGACGATATCCGCTTTCTTGTTCACCACGTGATCGATGAATCCCGGGTCCTGATGGCTGAAGCCGTTGTGGTCCTGCCGCCAGACGTGCGAAGTCAGCAGGTAATTCAAGGAAGCTATCGGCCTCCGCCAGGGGATGTGGCGCGTCACCTTGAGCCATTTGGCATGCTGGTTGAACATCGAATCAACAATGTGGATGAAGGCCTCATAGCAGGAAAACAAGCCGTGGCGCCCTGTGAGGAGATAGCCCTCGAGCCAGCCTTGGCACAGGTGTTCGCTGAGCACTTCCATTACCCGTCCGTTGGGAGAAAGATGATCGTCCGTTGGCAATACCTCTTCCATGAAGACCTTGTCGGTTACTTCCAGCAGCGCCCCCAGGCGGTTCGACACGGTCTCGTCCGGACCCATGACGCGGAAGTTCTTCGACTCGGCATTCAGCTTCATTACATCGCGCAGCATTCCGCCCATAACGCGCGTGGCTTCGGCGATCGCGGTCCCCGGTTTGCTCACTTCGACGGCGTAATCGCGAAAATCCGGCATCGCCAGGTCCTTCAGCAGCGTCCCTCCGTTAGCATGAGGATTGGCCCCCATGCGGCGTGCGCCTTTGGGCGCAAGCTCCGCCAGTGCCGCTTTCAGTTTCCCGTTTTCGTCGAAGAGTTCTTCGGGTTTGTAGCTCTTCATCCACTCTTGCAGCATTCTCAGATGTTCGGGGTTAGTGCGGGGCTCCGCCAAAGGGACCTGGTGCGCACGGTACGTTCCTTCAACAGGGACACCGTCTACGATCTTGGGGCCGGTCCAACCCTTGGGGGTGCGCAAGATAATCATGGGCCACGTGGGGCGAATTGCCTTGCCTCGGGCACGAGCTTCCTTCTCGATGGCGTGGATCTCGTTCACAACCGCTTCCAGGGTTCCGGCCATCGCCTGATGCATCACCTCGGGCTGGTGCCCTTCCACAAAATAGGGTTTGTATCCGTAGCCGGAGAACAAGCTGGCCAACTCGTGATCCGCCAGGCGCCCGAGTACCGTCGGGTTGCTGATTTTGTAACCATTCAAGTGAAGGATGGGCAGCACGGCGCCGTCGCGGGCCGGGTTGAGGAATTTATTGGCGTGCCAGCTTGTGGCCAAGGGGCCGGTTTCCGCCTCGCCGTCGCCCACCACGCAGCAGACCAGGAGATCCGGATTGTCGAGCGCCGCCCCGCAGGCATGGGCAATGGAGTAGCCTAGCTCACCGCCCTCGTGAATGGACCCCGGCGTTTCGGGCGCCACGTGGCTGGGAATTCCGCCCGGAAACGAGAACTGCTTGAAGAGCCTCTTCATGCCCTCGGCGTTCTGAGCAATGTTGGTATAGAACTCGCTGTAGGTGCCTTCGAGATAGGTGTTCGCCACCAGGCCCGGTCCGCCATGGCCCGGCCCGGTAACGTAGATCACGTTGAGATCATACTTCTTGATCAGCCGGTTGAAGTGAACGTAAATGAAATTGAGTCCCGGCGTCGTGCCCCAGTGCCCCAGCAAGCGGGGCTTGATGTGCTCCGCTTTCAGCGGCTCGCGTAGGAGGGGATTGTCGTAAAGATAAATCTGCCCCACCGAGAGGTAGTTTGCTGCCCGCCAATAGGCATTCATCTTCTGCACTTCGTCGGGAGTGAGCACGTCGGCTGCGGGAACGGCTTGGGGAGACTTGGAGCTGTCTTGACTCATAGGTTCTCAGGACTCCTTTCCCGGACTTTGAAAGAGAGCCTCTCCCCGGGCAGAGGCACCGAGCAATATAGGACTCTGCAAGTTCCGCCGGTCCTCGACGCCCTAACGCTGATCATGCTCGGCCCAATTCGTCAATTGCGTGAGTAGCGGGCTAACAACGCCTTGGCTAGCCCAGGCGCGACAAAGCGAGCCGATCGGGCTTTTGAGGGCCGGCAAGGGATCGGCTCCTGGGGTCATCGCGGCCACCTCTTTGCGGAGCCAATCTAATAGCTCACTTTGGCTCTGAAATCTGTTGCTCGCCAACGTGTCTCGGAGTCGAGGTATGGTATGCTGTTCGAACTCTAATTTCTGCTCAAGGTAAACTATATCGGGTAGGAGCAGGCCCGCGCCCTCCAAGCGCAATCCGATGCACGACAACAGCTCGTTGTACACCAGCTTGCCTATAGCCTCTGCTCTGGCTCGCGTTTCATGTAGCAGTTCCAGGCCCGTTCTCATTGGCGGATTCGAGCCAGGCAACAGTTGACAGTAGAATTTCAACTTCGGCTCCGTTCCCGAGGGGCGCACGGTGATGATCAGGTCCGAGGTAAAGAACTGTATGACATTTCTTGGGAGCTTGTCGGTCTCGCTGACGAACGGGCCGAACACCTCCTCGTCGTGGTGATCGACGATCCGCGTGACTTCTTGCCCCGCAAGGGCCTTGGGAGGGGAGTCCCTCAGGGTTTTCATAATGTGGTCGCGTTTGGATTCGCCTTCAGCCCCGGCCATCAGGATGGAGCGGCTAATATCGGCGTAGGGTCCGAGCTCTTGTAGAATCTGCAAATAGTAATCGAGCAGGGTTCGCCCTTCGCTGCGTAGCCTCTGATAAAGGGCGGCCAGATACATGCACGCGGGAGTCGAATCCTTGTCCCGAATGCTCGGGACAACCATAATGCCGTGACTTTCTTCCGCCGCAAGCACAAGTT
>JBELAJ010000307.1:0-9690 GCA_049508935.1 Terriglobia bacterium
CTCAAAACTGAACTCGGAGATCAACGGCCCAGCATGGTCCCCTGGCTCGCCGCCGTCTAGGCTTGGCGGCCTGGCCCCCTCTGGCCCCGCCATAATGGACCCATCCTCGGCGCCGCTAACATAGGTGATCTGACTGCGACGGGAGTAATTGGTGGGCCGGGGCTTGAGTTGCACTCGGCCAACCCTCGACACCTGGGTACTCTCCCCTATTCACACTTATCGAGCGGAGTAGGGGGGCAAGCCGGGGTGGTTGCTGGGATCAGAAATCAGCCACTTGAGTTGAAGCGAAGCAGAAACCGTCGTTCTCCGTTGTTGATAGGGCTCTACATCTCGCAGCGTGTCCTCCAAGCCCTTGACGCACAGTCTACCGTCCGGGCGCTCCACGCCGGCTCAGCTCAGGACGGAAATCCGCTCGTCCGTCCCTCCGCATCGCAGTCGGCGGCCCTCGTCGTTTTCAAGCTGGCACTATCTACGGAATCAACCGGCTGCACAAATCTCATCCCCGGCTGGCGATAACCACCTTGGGGGCTATCAACGCCGGGTATGTTTATCATGTTCAACGCAGCTATCCAAGATTTCCCGCTCGTTGACCCAAAACACAATTGTTACCAGCGATGCTTTCGTACACCACTTAGGTGTGCCGGCTGACGGCGATTCTCGAGACGTGTGGTCCTGTCGGAGATACCGAGATTCGTCTTCCTACCCAACGCGCTGCCAACCACCTTGAATTGGCTTGTGGTGGGCGTGACGCTGAGTTAGCTCAGCCTGCTTGCGGGCGGTAGCGAACGTCTCTACGGGCCAGGCCTTTTTGCCCGGGATCTCCCCTATCGCCATTTGCGCACCTGCACGGACCCCGATGACCCTTGTAGATTCAGGCAACACGCGAAACGCCGAGTATGGCCAGGCGTAGATTTCCCGCTAGCCCCGCCGAACGAAGCCGGCGGGATACTATGGCGCGCTGGGGCTGACTGGGGCTGCGGGTGCGCCACGCGTAGCCAACGGAATCGCGATACCCGCCGCCGCTCCTGCCGCAATACCTACAAGCAGTCCAACCGACTCTGCCTCGGAGAGCGAACCAATGTGCCAGCCCGCCTGGGCCGGGCTTGGCCGTCCGGCGGCCGCGGGCGCCACCATAGTCTGGTC
The DNA here is from genome assembly GCA_049508935.1 of Terriglobia bacterium. Lineage (GTDB taxonomy): Bacteria > Acidobacteriota > Terriglobia > UBA7540 > UBA7540 > CAVROP01. The sequence continues at coordinate 1,144 of JBELAJ010000307.1, forward strand.
GATTTTGCCCTGCAACAAGATAGCGGTTGCTCTCTCGGGTACAGCAGGGGACAGCCCGCGGACCACCTCAGTGAACTCGCCTGCGTGCAAGATGACCTGCCCCGCAACGGCCGCGTCGATATTCTGAATGGAAACCGTTCCTGCAATGCAATAAGCCCTTGTGTAGTCGGGTTCCGCTTCGACGATGAAGTCAGGCCCGCCCTCACCCGTTATCGCCGTGGGTGTTTCCACCTTAATGCTTGAGCCGGGTTGGGTCAGTTTAACCACCTGAGCACGCATCCTGCCCAAAGTCAACTGGATCCGAGTCTGCAGCGTCTTGGGATCGTGCTTGATGATCTTCACGGTTGATCCGCTCCCGATGTCCAAGAAATAACCAACCGACAGCGCAATCCGCAATCGGCCATTTTCCAAAGTCCGAACGACATCTTCCCAGTCGATGCCATCGTTCACCTTAAGAGGAATCTCCGCACCGTGTCCCTGGCGCTGCAACACCTCCTCCGGGATCGCGTTCGTGACGGTACCAGCTTGTCCGGCTGGGGTCGGCTCGCCTCCTACCTTTTCTTGCGAGGGGACACCCACCGAAGAGGCGGAGATGGCTGCGTATTTCCCCTCTAGAAGGATATAGCTACCGATCGAGTCCCGCGTCCGGACAAGGAGATTCCCCTCCATGGCGGCAGCCACGGTTTCCTGCTGCTTCGACAGCGCCACCGCGAAGCGGCAGTTCCCCTCCTGCGAGGGCGCAAACTGGTACTTCGCGGTGGTCACCACCAGCGTGGGTTTGCCGGCGCTCTCCGAAACCACCGCGCCCGCCAGCAACTCCGCTTGAACCTTGTCGCCATCACCGAGAAACCGAACGGAGCTATTTTCCGTGATTTTCAGTTTCGCTCCCGACTTGAACTCTACAAGGGCGCTTCCATCGTCCGAGGTGGCAAGTGCGTCGCCACTGAGAATTGTCTCTGACTTTGGGACAGCCACTCCCCTCAAGCTCGTAGCATGGGAGTCAAGAATACGACCAAGCTGTTGTTCTCCTGCGGGCTGGGCTTCGGGTGAGAACCAAACCAGGCATCCCAGGATGCTTGCAAGGACAATCCGAATTCGAGGCTTAGTAGGCATCGCTTCCTCCTCCGGGGGGCGTTGCGACATAGCCCCCGACAAGCTTTTGCCCCTCTCGACCGGGCCGCGGCCCGGCTATCTGAGGGGAATTGCGAATCCCTTGAGCCGTCATGGCCCCGGAATTTGCTGGGCGAAATCATGGCAGGCTAACAACGAATGACTTTCGCCTCCCCTGTCCGGACATTCCTGGTGACGTTTCGCGTGTCGACCAGAGCGCTTTCCGCCACCACCGACCGATAATCAACACAACCGTGATCTGTAACAATCAGCGAACAATCGTGCGCTTCGCCTCCAGCTAACTATTCGCATCAACGCATTTCATCAGAGGGATGGAATCGGCGAGTGCGTTCACTCTTTTCCGGTCGGCGCACGGAAGATGCCTGAGGATCTGATGCGCCGCCGCCGGAGCGGAGAATTTCAGCTCCAGTAACAGGCGAGAGTTCTTTCCCATGCAGGCCCGCAAATCCGTGTTGGTTGCGAAGTTTAGAGCTGCGGCAGCCAGCTTCTGATCGTTCCCGTTTTCGTGGCAAAAGCCCGCCCGGCTATCCGCGATCACCGCAAAAAGATCGTTCCCCGGGTTGACGCTGGCGAGTACCGGAATACCCCAGTACATGTACCCAAGAAGTTTGCCAGGCACGTTGTGAGTGGTGAGGTGCCGGTCGAGGGAGATCAGCCCCACGTCGAATTCGGAAAGCATCGAGAGGTATTCCTTCTGGTCGACCGGCGGTAAGACCTGAATGTTGCATAAGCCTTGCGCTTCAATCGCTTTCTTCAAGCGAGGCGCCTCGCTTCCATCTCCTACGAGGAGAAAGTGAAGCTGAGAATGCTCGGCCATATTTGCGGCCAGACGCAGAAGGTTGTCCACGTCCTGGGCAGCGCCGAGATTTCCTCCATAGAAGAATACGACCTTGTCCTGCAAGCCCAGCCGCGTCCGGTAATCCGTGTGAGGAAGATCGTGTTCTTCGAGCCCTACCCAATTGGGAAGCACTTCCAGCCGATACCCGCTTTCCGGGAATTCACGAGCAAAGTATTCCAGGTCACCGGGCGATTGGACGGCAATCACATCGGCGGCATTGTATTGCTCGATCTCCTTCCGGCGGAAAAAGCGCCAGACCAGGCCTTTGCGAAGGACGCCCACATCCACCGCCCATTGCGGGAAAATGTCGCGCAAAATCAGGTAGGCTGGACAACTCCATAGCAATTTCAAACGCCGCACGAGCGAGCCGAAAAAAATGGTGGGAGAGTAATAAACGATCAAGTCGGCCGGATGGGCGATTAGGTACGGCTTCGCGGCGCGCCAGAACCTCGTCGAGAGAGTTACTTCCTGAATGGCGCGGAACATCTTTCCGGCCCCTTTGATCTTTCCGGTCTTGACGCGGGCGACACGCACTTCGTCCTGGGTGGAAACCTGGAGTGTCCGCGGAATCGTGTCGCTCGATGTCAGCACCGTGACCTCATGTCCCTGCCGCAGGAACTCGATTCCCAGATCGCGGATGTGCTTGGGACCCGACTTACAACTAGGCAGGTAGCAATCGATCAGGATGAGGATGCGCATTCAGGAAGTGTAAATCAACCGAGGAACTACAGCAGTTTCAGCACGGCATCGGCGTACATACCGGGCGAGCCGGGAGCAGCGATCGCCGGATCGTCGCGGCGGAAACCGAGCAGGATTCGGCACGCCGTCGCTGCCACGTTGGTTGCTCGGTACTCGCGCGGAGGAAGCCAACCTTGAGTCTGGCGGGTCACGAAGCGTACCAAATTCAGAATCCTTTGCGGATCGCAGCCAGCCAGCACGTTCGAGCCGCACTCGACCGTCTCCGGGCGCTCGGTGACGTCTCGGAAAGTGACGTTCGGAACCCCCCAAATGCAGCTTTCCTCCTGCACCGTCCCACTATCGGTGAGCACGCAAAAAGCCACTCTTTCAAGACATACAAAATCGAAAAAACCGAGCGGCTCAACAAAGTGAAGTCCAGCCCGGGTCGCATCGATTCCGAACTCCCGCAATTTGGAGCACGTGCGAGGGTGCAGCGAGCAAATCACTGGAAACCCGTACTCCTGATGCAGTAAGGCTAGCGCTTCCACGAGATTTCGTAGACGATCGCTCACGTCAACGTTTTCGGCCCGGTGCATTGTGACGAGGAAGAACTTCTTCTCCTCGAGTCCAATGTCAGACACCGCTCGGCTTGTCAGAATTTCAGGCAAGTAGTGATCCATGACTTCCTTGATTGGATTTCCAGTCACAAAAACTCGGTCGCTGGGAATACCCTCTCGGAGCAGGTTATCCCGACTGCGCTCGGTGTACGGCATCAGCACGCTGCTGATGTGATCGATGATGCGCCGATTGATCTCTTCCGGGACGCGGAAGTCGTGGCAGCGGTTGCCGGCCTCCATGTGATAGACGGGAATCCCGAGCCGCTGCGCGACAATGGCCGTCAGACTGCTGTTCGTGTCGCCGAGCAGCAGAAGGCGCTCCGGACGGTGCGTCAGAAGTAACGGCTCGATTTTGGCGAGGATCTGCCCCACCTGCTCCCCGAAGCCGCTGGCACGGACCCCCAGATAGATGTCGGGGGCACGAACACCAAGTTCGCCGAAGAACAGGCCGTTGAGGCGCTTTTCATAGTTCTGACCCGTGTGTACCAGGATGTGGTCCGAACTCGCATCGAGCAGTTTGATCACGAGGCTGAGGCGAATAATCTCAGGCCGGGTGCCAAGAACGGTCATGACTCTCAACGAAGCACCTCCACGGGCTCCGCAGCCATATTCTCCACCATCAAACCGTGATTTTGCAGCATCCGTTCGACCTCATGCAATGGCATCACCGTGTCGGCCGAACTGTATTCTTTCAAGAGGCACCGGGGCCCGTTCTCCCCATAGGCCAATTCCGGCAACATGGGCCGGATCACATAATAGTTGCCGTGCTCGACGGTACGGTACGACTCTTCGTCGCTCACGAGGATTTCATGCACTTTCTCTCCCGGCCGAATGCCGGTGATCTTCGTTTCGATTTTACGACTGCCGATCAGGGCCGTGGCAATGTCGCTGACGCGCGCGGAGGGAACGCGGGGAATAAAGGTATCGCCGGGCAGACCTCCTTTTACTGCCGCGAAGATGGTGTCTACGGCATCATCCAGGCTAAGCAGAAAACGCGTCATCTCTGGGGTGGTAAGCGTGACCGGCCCTCCATTTCGGACCTGGTCTTGAAACAGCGGGATAACCGATCCGCGCGAGCAAAGCACGTTGCCATAGCGAACGCAGACAAATCGCGTGTTCGGGCACCGCATGTTCGCTTGGATGAGCACTCGTTCCTGGAGAGCCTTGGTCATTCCCATGGTGTTCACCGGCTTACAAGCCTTATCAGTGGAGATACCCACTACCGTTTCGACTGGAAGGTTGTGCTCCTGGATTGCCCGAATGATATTCTCCGGACCGGAGATGTTGGTCCGCACCGTTTCAAAAGGAAAGTACTCGCAGGTGGGGACCTGCTTGAGAGCGGCAGCGTTAAAGACGATGTCTATGGCATGGAGCACCCCGGCCACCGAATGAAAGTCTCGCACGTCGCCGATGCGAAATTCCAATTTTTCCAGGAAGCTCCGATAGATGATGTCGTCCGTGGCAGCCAGCTTGCTGTAATACTCCAGCCGCATGAAGTGCTGTTTCGCTTCATCCCGGGAAAAAATGATTACCTTCGAAGGAACACCCTCGCGCCCGTTCAACAGTCGGCGCACCAGCACCCTGCCCAGCGATCCGGTTCCTCCGGTGATCAAGATCCGCTTACCGTCAAATACTTTCATGTTCGTATACCCTCCTCGTCGTGACAGGTGAGGTCTTCCGCAAGCTGAGCAGCCAACTCGCGCCAGGGCGGACACACATATCCGGTGGCGCGCGCAAACTTTTCTCCCACCATGCTCCGGTCGCACCAGAACTCATTGTCTGGCAAGATCTCAATGTCCAGGTTGTAAGCTTGCCTAAGAACATCGAGAAGATCGAACTTTGAAATCGCGGGGCTCGTTACTTGGTACAGTCCGGAAAGGTCGGGGTGAGTCTCGATGAGATTTCCGACAACCTCGGCAAGCCAGTTGGTCGTGACACCGGAAAAGATAGCTTTTCTATAGCCCTTAACTTTCCGGTGATTCTGGCTCAGGAACCACTCCAGCAGCGAGGTGAAATGCGCCAACTCCCGGCCGATGATCGAAGTCCGTAGCGTTAGGGTATGGCTAGCCGTTATCTCGCCTAAGAACTTTGTCCTTCCATAAACGTCTTCGGCGTCGGCGAAATCTTCTTCCCGGTACCCTCCACGCCTCCCGCTGAAAACGCAGTCCGTGCTGAAGTGAATTAACCGGCCGCCCCACTGCCGGCAGATCTCCGCAAGCTTGTGCGGCAGAAGAGAATTGACGGTAATGGACGCAAATGCATCCTTTGCCGCCGCCCGCTGCTTGATTATCCCGATACAGTTGACGATCACTCGCGGCCGGTTGGCTAGCAGAAGCCTTTCGAGGCTCGCAAAGTCCGTTGCATCAACACGCGCGACCATTTGTCCGTTCTGGAAATCACCGAATTTCCGTTCCGCTTCATCGGTCCTGGAGCCGCGGATGGTGCAGTAAGTTCCCGGGAATCGCTGCCCCAACCGTTGAAACATTTTGTGGCCCAGCATGCCCATTCCACCCAGGACCAGAATTTCCATATTGGGTTCAATGCTCATCGTATTTGCATCTTCATACCGGAAGTTGCCCTCTTGCCGTGCGCTCCAGCACCTCTACGAAACGAGCGGCAATCTCGTTCCAGGTGGGAGCTTGTGCCAGGATACGTCGGCCATTTTTGACGAGGCGCTGCCGGAGGTTCGCATTTTCCATCACCCGTGCCATCGCTCGAGCCACGCTGTCGGCGTCCAGCGGGTCGAAGTAGATCGCGGCACCCTGACAGCGTTCGCGGGCAAAGTCTCGATCACTGGTAAGAATGGGGAGATTAAAGTGCATGGCTTCGTCGTAGGGGTGCCCAAAGGATTCAAGGAGTGTCGGCAAAATGAATGCGTCCGCTGATCCATAGGCTGCGGAGAGCCGCTCAAGCGGCAGGGAGCCGGTATTGATGAGGAGATCCCCGACCCTCTCACGCTCAATGTTTGCCAAGAGTTCCTTGCCGGCTGGATGCTGATCCGGGTCAATCGTGAGGTGACATCGAAATGGGCGTTTGGTAAGAGTCCTTAGCGTTTTGACTGCCTCCACCAGCACCTTCAGGTTTTTATTCGGAGAGCAGACTGCCACGCAGAGGAAGGTGAATGGGGAGGAAGCATCCTTGCCGGAGTTGCTACACCGTTCAGGGAACCCAGGGAAACTCACCCCGCAGTCGGGAATCACAAATACCCGCGAAGGAGAAATCGGAGACTGCGACAACAATCGCTGCCTCATGACTTCTGCCTGAACAACCACGCTTACGTTTCCTGCAAGGTGGTAGAAATGCGCCCTGCCGTATTGCACTATCATCCTTTCCCTTAGGGTGAGGCCCCGGCACGCCCCGGCATCTCGGTACACGTAATAGGCATTCTGTAGACGAATGACCGTGGGGACGGGAGGATAGTGGGGCGCGAAGTTTCCCAGGCAAAGCAGCGCGTCCGCCCTCTCCTCGCGGCAGATCTTCCCGACCCTGACATTCAGCCACCATTCCCTGACGATGACATTACTCGATCTGGGCCTCAGTACCACCCTCAGGTCTGGGGAGTCGAGCCCTGCGTATTCCGGCAGGTGCGGTAGGAGCGCCACGTACTGGTGATGGCCTTGCTTCGCCATGGCTGGGAGGAGGTGAAGCGCGCCTGCCTTCCCTCCGCCTGTTGTCAGACCCCGACCTTCAATAACAAATTTCAATGCAATGACTCCCCTAATTTCCAGTCATGCAACAAACCACCGAGCGACCTTCGCAACGCGTCTCTGGTGCCTGGAATAGGGCCGGTCAAGATCGCCTCAACTGCGTGACAGCACCTCGCGGTAGAGAGCCGCATATTGTGCGGCGATTGTGTCCGCGCGAAACCGCTTCACGTTCTCGAAGCCCTGGGCAATAAGATGGTTGCGGTAGGAATGGTCGTTGATGACCCGCAGTACCCCCTGGCGGATGGAAGAACAATCAAAAGGGTCCACCAGGCAAGCCGCCGAACCGGCAACTTCCGGCATTGAACAGGTATTGCTCGTGACCACGGGCCGGCCCGTTGCGTTCCCCTCGACAATTGGCATCCCGAAGCCCTCGTAGGTCGAAGCAAACACGACCATGTCGCAGTCACGATAGCGCTGGAGGATTTCCTGGTCCGACAGACCCCATTGCTCGGTGTACGAAATGGAGTTGTGCTGCAGCGTTTGGCGCTGGCGTCCCGTCAACTGGCCAATGATGTCCAGCCGGCAGGGAATTCCTCGGATGGCCTCGGCAACGCGACAGATGTTCTTGTTGGGCTCAGACGCTCCGACTTGCAGAAGAATGGGCCTCCCGGCATTGAACGGCCTTGGGCACGGGGCAAATCCATCTGGGACGGGACAATGAATTACGCGCACCATTTCAGGGGCGCAGCGCGCGTAACGCAAAACCTCTTTCTGGGTGAATTCAGAAATAACTGTAATTGCCGCTACCCGCCTTGCAGGGAACCTGTACCACCACAAGACTGCGGCATGATACTTAAGGCCTTTTAGGAATCGTGGGCTGACGCAATCGGTAATTGTGAGGATGGTTTTCCGCTTGGCCAACGCCAGCGCGAGGTAGTGCACGTCTCCAGCAATATGATTGATGTCACGCTGATGGAATGGCGCATCAACGAGGTTGAGCAACCGCCGCGTAACGCCCCGACTTTGGAACCGACAAACCCAAGCTTCTGCGGCAACCTCCGAAGGTAAAGACTTGCGAATAGCCTCGAACACCCGCTCTAAGCTGAAGTACCTGCCGTACGGCTTGCGTTGGTAGTATATGACGCGCAGTGCAGACCGCCCACGCTCCGGATTCCTCAAATGGTTTGTCACTGTACCGAGAACTCGATAGCCGGTTGGCAAGTCGTCAAGATTAGGGCTGCCGGGAAACCCGAATTCATGAAACTGATGCTGCTTTCAGGAATTTGCCGAGCAACGCTAAAGCGAAGGTGTATGTGTACCGGGCGAATCCGACCCGTGTGTGGATGTCGGCGGCTAGATCCAGGATTCTCATCTTATCTTTTGGGCTCAGCCGGGCACGTGAGGCGAAACTCTCCCACCGAGGTCCTGACGGGACAATGTGATGCGTACGGTACCGGGATTGTGTAGTCCCGCTCGCACAGGAAGCCCAAGAGCATTGGGGTTTTTCAGGCAGAAACTAGTAATACTAGGTTAAGTAGTTCTTGCTCATCACTGCGGTGTGTGCTACAGTGCCAGCATGACACCCCAGAGCCTGAAAGGCCTCGAGATTCGTCTGAGGCATTTTCTCGAAGACTTG
>JBELAJ010000308.1:0-9686 GCA_049508935.1 Terriglobia bacterium
TGCCGCACCGGAAGATTGTTGTAGTCACGCGCAAAAAACTGCCCGAGCGTCGCAAACCTCGTTAGCTTGCAGCAACTTGCACGTAAAGCGTCACTCCAACTCAATGGTGAACACCCGTTGTAGGGCGGATCGAGGCGCAGCCTGACCCGCGGGGGTAGAGTCCGCAACCGCCAGGCAAAAAACTGGGGAGGCAAGCGGGGGGTCGCGAGGTAGATGAGAAATCGCATGGGAAAAGGGTTAAAGGTGCTGGCTGACTCCGTTCCGAAGGCGCACTCCTAGCTGCCAGACAGCACGTTGGCGCCCGGAGTGCGGAATTGTGGTCGCGAGCGAGCCGGTGGGTGTATACTGCTGTAGCTTAGGATGCCGAAATGGAATTCCTGGCAAGAATCAAAAAGCAAAAATGAAGACTCTTTCAATGGTCAATCGAGAATCGTCAATCGTCAATTGTCTTCTCCCAGGCGAACTTTTTCCAGATCGCGAGGTCCCGCGTTAGGCATATACTGGCCTGCTTGTGCAGTTGTGAAGATTCCCAAGGGGGCGGAGACACAAATGAGCAAATTCCTGGCAGCGCGGTTATCGGCAATCATCTTGTGGGGTCTCGCGACAGCGGGTTTGGCTGGCGCCCAGAGCGGCGGCAAGCCTTTACTCTTGCAGTCGCCCACCGTGAGCAAGACCCAGATCGCCTTTGCTTACGGCGGCGACATCTGGATGGTCAGCCGCGCGGGCGGTGATGCTCAGCGCTTGGTGACGGGCACCGGCCTGCTGGGCGGCCCCCACTTTTCCCCGGACGGCTCCATGGTTGCCTACACCGGCGATTACGACGGCAACCTTGACGTCTACGTGGTCCCCGCCGAAGGTGGTCAGCCCCGGCGACTGACCTATCATCCGAGCTGGGACATAGCTGTCGGCTGGACCCCCGATGGCAAGTCGGTTCTTTTCGTTTCGCATAGTTTTAGTTACTCCGACTCGGATCAGCTTTTCACGATCCCGGTCGAGGGCGCCTTCGCTTCGGCTTTGCCTCTCTCGATGGCCGAGGACGGCGCTTTCTCTCCGGACGGGACACACCTCGCCTATTCACCCTTCTTTCAATGGGAACCGGACTGGAAGCACTACCGCGGCGGGCAAACCACGCCCATCTGGATCGCCGACCTCGCCGATTCCAGCATCGTGAAAGTCCCGCGCGACAACTCCAACGACCGTAATCCTCTTTGGATTGGAGACAAGATTTACTTCCTCTCGGATCGGAATGGCCCCGTTACCCTTTTTGAATATGACCCGAAAACCCAGCACGTAAAGCAGCTCATCAAGAACGAAGGGTTCGACATCAAATATGCCTCGTCGGGGCCGGGCGCCATCGTTTACGAGCAGTTCGGCGCCATCTATCTTTACGACCTGCATTCCGGCAAGAATAAAAGGGTGGACATCACGGTGAACGGCGATATGCCGCAGGTCCGCCCGCGCTTCGAAAAGGTCGAGAAGCGGATTCAGAACGCGCAGATTTCACCCACCGGACAGCGGGCGGTGTTCGAAGCGCACGGTGAAATCCTGACCGCGCCGGCGGAGAAGGGCGACATTCGCAACCTCACCAACAGCCCGGCCATCGCCGACCGCGACCCGGCCTGGTCGCCGGACGGGAAGTTGATTGCCTATTTCTCCGACGAGTCCGGTGAGTACGCGCTCCACATCAGCGAGCAGAATGGCATAGGACCGGTGAAGAAGATCGACTTGGGCCAGCCACCTTCGTTCTTTTACTCGCCCACCTGGTCGCCCGACTCGAAGAAGGTCGCTTACAACGACAAGCGGCTGAACCTCTGGTACGTGGATCTCGATCACCCCACGCCGGTGAAGGTCGACACCGATCTTTTTGATACGCCGCTGCACGAGTTCGACGTGGCCTGGTCGCCCGACAACAAGTGGCTGACGTATACGAAGCAGCTTCCCAACTACTTGCGGGCGGCCTTTGTCTACTCGCTCGACAATCACAAGACCACCCAGATCACCGACGGCATGAGCGACGTGATGTATCCGAACTTTGATAAGAACGGCAAATATCTCTACTTTACGGCCAGCACCAACATGGGCCTTACCACGGGCTGGCTGGACATGACCAGCGATGCGCATCCCGTAACGCGCAGCGTCTACGTGGTGGTGCTGGGCAAGGAACTGCCTTCGCCGCTGGCGCCGGAGAGCGATGAAGAGAAAGCTCCGGAGGCCAAGAAGGACGAGAGCGGGTCAATCTCCTCGGACTCCTCCAGCGCCGCCGGCGGAAGCGCGGCCGCTGACAAGAACAAAGACCAGGATAAAGACAAGAATAAGGACAAGGAGAAAAAGAAAGAGGCCGTCAGGGTCGCGATCGACTTTGAAAACATCAGCCAGCGCGTCCTGGCGTTGCCCATTCCGGCGCAGAATTACCAGGGTCTGGCGGCCGGCAAAGAAGGAATCCTCTATCTGGCACAGGGCGTCCCGGTAGACATCGAGGAGGGCCCACCCAGTTTCTCCATCCAGCGGTTTGACCTCAAGACGCGCAAGACCGAACAGGTGTTGGGGGGCATCCGCAACTTTGCCCTTTCCGACAACGGCGAGAAGATGCTTTACCGGCAGGGCGACAACTGGTTCATCGTTGCCTCCGACAAGGCGCCCAAGCCCGGCGATGGCCAGCTCAAGATCGCCGACATGGAAGTGAGGGTGGATCCGCGGGCCGAGTGGAGACAGATGTATCACGAGGTTTGGCGAATCGAGCGCGATTTCTTCTATGACCCGCACTTCCATGGGCTGAACCTCGGGGAAGCGGAGAAGACTTTCGCGCCGTATCTCGATAACATCACCAGCCGGGAGGACCTCAACTACCTGTTTCGCGAAATGCCCAGCTATATGTCGGTGGGTCACATGTTTGTGGGAGGGGGCTCGGAGCCGGAGATCCCGAAAGTCCAGGTCGGGCTGCTCGGCGCCAACTACACCGTCGAAAACGGCCGTTACCGGTTCGCCAAAGTCTACAACGGCGAAAACTGGAATCCGGAACTTCACGCGCCTCTTACTCAGCCGGGCGTCAACGTCAAGGCCGGCGATTACCTGCTGGCGGTGAACGGGCGCGAACTGCGCGCTTCCGACAACCTCTACAGCTTCTTCCAGGAGACCGCGGGCAAGCAGGTGGTGCTTAAGGTGGGGGCGAATGCGGACGGTTCGGGGTCGCGCGAGGTCACGGTGGTTCCGGTGGCCGACGAGTTCGGACTGCGCCACCTGGACTGGGTGGAGGGCAACCGGCGCAAGGTGCAGGAGCTGAGCGGGGGCAAGCTAGCCTATGTGCATCTCCCGGACACGGGAGGCGGCGGGTTCACCAACTTCAACCGCTACTACTTCGCCCAAGTGGGCAAGCAGGGAGCCATTCTGGATGAACGCTACAACCACGGCGGTCAGTTGGCCGACTACATCGTGGACTCTCTTCGCCGGCCCCTGATGAGCTGGGTGATGACGCGGGAAGGCCAGGAATTCGCTTCGCCGGCGGAGGCCATCTACGGTCCCAAGGTGATGATCATCAACCAGTTTGCAGGCTCGGGCGGGGACGCCATGCCCTGGTACTTCCGCAAGGCCGGCATAGGCCCCCTGGTGGGGGAGAAAACATGGGGCGGACTGGTGGGCATCGGCGGCTATCCGGAATTGCTCGACGGCGGCTCCGTGATGGCGCCGCGCTGGGCCATCTACGGTTTGAACGGCGACTGGGAAGTGGAGAACCACGGCATCGCGCCGGATGTGGAGGTGTGGCAGGATCCCAAGCTGGTGCGTGAGGGTCACGACCCGCAACTGGAAAAGGCGGTGCAGGTGGCGTTGGACCTGTTGAAGAAGAATCCGCCGCCGACGTATCCGAAGCCGCCTTACCCGGATTTCCATCCTCGCTTGCCGAACGTGGTGGAGTGAGGTCCCCTGCCCCGGTTGTCGGCGAAAAAATGCGTGTTTGATTCTTGCTCTTCGTTAGTGGCCCTGTCCGGCACTCCACGAGACTGAAAGTCGCTCTGGGCTCGCCCGAATGGACTGCGTGGAGAGCCCTCCTTGGGAAGCCGGTGAGCAAAGTTAGCCTCCAAAAACTGAGCCTCCAGATTGTAATCTTCGTAATCCCAGTGCTTGTTTTCGGCCCATTCCTTCAGCCCTTTCTGTCCCTGTTCCCAGACTTTTGGATGAGCTTCGTCTATCAAATCTATGAGCGCACTGAGTCCATCTAAGCGCTGAGATGTCTCGGTCACAAGCCGATCAACCCTGATCTTGGCCATGGAATATCCCCTTGGATGGCTGATGGGCTGAGATTGCAGGAACCATCCCAGCTCTCGGCACTATCCTCCCGCACCAGCGCGGCGCCGGGCGAACTCCGGGGATTCTGCCGACTGCCGGAACAGTAGTCCTGCGAATGACGCTTGTCAATGGGCGGGTCGGGAATCCGCCGTATCCTTTTGCTACGGGGAGCGAGTGTGGGGATCACACCCGATAATGCAAGCTATCGCCGAGGATGAAGCAGGCCCAAACCTAATCGCGCTCGCCACCTCTGTGCCTGCATTGTCCCTTGCTGTTTCTAGGGACGGAAGGATCAGCCGGTGTGGACCGGTCAAGGTGGCGCACAAAACCTCTCCCTTTGCGATCCTGTGTAGTTCGCCCCTGGCACTTGGGGCATTTTCCACCATTCCTCTCAGACTCGCTGGTCTTCATGGTCTTTGCTCCGCTTGGCAGCCGTGATCTAGAAACTTTCGTCCCGGTACTCGGGTGCCATTGGCGCGGGAGGTGTCCACAAGTTATTAGTCAATTTGCGTGCGCATGGCTCAGAGTGCCGCAGGAGCTTCGGCAATCGCTGCGGCAGCCGAACGAGCAGCTCGGCGTCGGAGGAGGATGTTGAGGATGTTAATGACGGAGATGTGCCCGCTGGTCACCGAAAGCGAAGCCTGCGCCCCTTCTACGATCTCGCTGGCTTCGGAGCGCGTAAGAGAAGCGCTGCGCTGCCTGGGCGTGACGAGAGCGGAGCCGACCTGGGACGACGTCGCTGACAGCTACCGTGCGCTCTCGCAGAAATGGCTTTACGGCCAACGCAGCCAGGAGGTGAGCGTTCAGCTCGCCATCGCGTATGCGGCTTATCGCTTTCTGGAATTCGCGCTCGTGCCCGCACTGCGGGATGGCCAACGTGTGCTCGAACTGGCGGGCTAGCCTTGATTCATCGGGTGAATCATGGCAGCAAAAACTAGTTCTCGTTGTAGCCTGGAAAGCCAGATGTCCGCCCGGGGAGTGCCGTGGCGCTAGATTCGGCGTCCGATAAGGTAATTTTGAAAGTTTACGCCTTTCCCGAAAGCGCCAAGCCCCTCAGCATAACTCCGCAGGCGGACAGCTTAGGCCAACCTGTAGAACTCTCCTAAGAGGGTCAAGGCCCTCCAGCGGTGCTCTTCGGTGTCTGTTCGTGCTCACGGCTGAGGCGGTGTGAGCATTGCGCGGACAAAGCGTGGAGCATCCCTACGGACGGTTCAGGGCAATGAAGGGCAAGCGAAAGCCTTCGGGGCACGGCCTAGGCTGGAACGGTCTCCAGGAACTCAAGCCCTGCAAGCGACCACTGGTCCGTCCCGGTACGCTGGGTCCAAACCACGCGGGCCGGGATGGCGTGCCGGGGAACCCCCCTGGGGATGATTCCTACCGTGTCCCCAGGGAGCAGCGCGAGAGGAGTGCGCACCCTTACGCCCCGGAGGGAAAGGTCAACCGTGGAGGCCTCGCGCTCAGTACTGAAGTCATCGGACACCACTACGAGCCTGATTGGAACTGTCGCCGGTATCCGCTGCGACCGGCAGAAGTCAGTGGCTGGGGCGTTTCGCATCGATGGCTCCTTGTGTTAGACGTTGCTGCTTGAATATGCAGTGAGACTAAGGCAACAGGCATCCGATGTCAAGCCACACCCATTGGCGAAGGGGTAACTGCTGTCAATTGACAGCTTCCTTGTCAACAGCGTTTAAACGTTGTCGGTAGGATTCTTCGTCATCGTCGGCGAGGACTGGCGTTTCGGCAAGGAGTTCAGTCCCGGTGCATCAAGCGTATGATGATTGCGATGAAACCTGAGCCCATGGTCAACACAGCCCTCAGCAGCGGCAACCCCGACGTAAAAGTTTGGGTCAACACGAACTCCGGGGCTTACCATTGCCCCGGCACGAGGTGGTACGGGAAAACAAAGGAAGGCGAGTACATGACGCAAAAAGAAGTGCAAGAGAAGGGCTACCACCCGGCTGCTAACCGACCATGCGGTTGACGCGCAACCATTCTTGACTCGACGAATGCCTGGTAAACCAAAATCTCCCTTTTTGTGATTCCATAAAGTGGCAGCCTCCTTTACTCGTCTTCAAGAACCTGCTCGAAACTCTCTTTGTGGAGCGCATGGACCAGAACGAGGATATCTTCATCCGGTTCATGAATGATCCCACCTTTCAAAAGATCATTACAGGTTGGCTCTCTTCCGAGACTTACAAAAAGCTGCGCGGTGAAGTGGCAAGGCATGAACCAGCAAAACTGATGCCGTCCGGTGTCCAACGCTAAAGGCACCTTCGGGGAGTGCGACGACCAAAGACTGTGCCCGTCTGGGCCTGCGGACTAGGAATCATGCCATCCGACGGACAGTGCGAATCGTACGACATCACGTACCCTGGCAATTTCCTCAAGGCATGGCGAAGTGTGTACTGTCGGTCAAACCGAGTCGAAAATGGAAGCTCCGGTTCAGAACCTTCGCGGTGCAATTATTCGCCACCGTCTATCGGGATGAGCCCGGATTCAGCGGAAACAACCTTTTGGACCGCGCGCACACATTCTTTGTGTTTGCAGCTTTCGCGATGGAGCGCTGAAGCGCGGGCACTCGCAGAGATGCCGGAAGACGCGCAATTAGCTGTCTGTCGGCGGATGCCCAGAAACATCTGATTCTGGGCAGCGGAATCCGCCCAAACCGGCACTTGAGAATCAATCACTTGCGGTGAGCCGAAGAGAAGGGTTTTTGGGCAAACGATTCACGACCGGCAGAGGGGTCCCATGCGGTTTTTTACGTGTGCCCAGCAATAAATCCCAGTAGATCGTTTCCAAGTACCGTATCGCTCGCCCAGAACGTCAGATTGTCTCTGCGAAATCGTTAGTAAACACGCATTATAAAGGGGCGCCCCTTTTGCGGTAGGCTTTGAGAGTGGGACGCCTGCGCTCCCCCAGGCTACCGGCTACCCTCGGGTCTTGTGGTATGGTGGTAAGAACCGGGCGGCGAAGCCACAGGTGGATTGATCTCGGAGGTGGGAGTGAAGAGTCAGACTCGGTCCGCGGGCACAGTCATAAGTCGTCGTGAATTATTGAAGCAGAGCACAGCGGCAGCGGTTGTTCCGCTGTTCACGCGTATCTTCGAACCAGCCGCTCGGGAGGAGAGTCCGATCAGCGCCCTCGTTCCGCGCGGGGGAAAGGGCCACCAATTCATTCTCTATGCCGATTGCTGCTCGGGCCGGCCCGGAACACCGAACGAGGCGAACTTTGCCGCCGTCAACAACACGATCCAGCGACTGAGACCTCGGCCGGAGTTCATTTGTTTTACGGGCGACAACATCTCGGGCCTCAGCAAGGACTATGCCTCTCTGCGCGTCGAATGGGATTATTGGCTCAAATCTGAAATGGCCTGGCTGGACGTCCCGCTTTTTAATACCACGAGCAACCACAACACCTATGATGGCGAATCGGAACGAATTTTCCAGGAGGTCTTTCCCGGTTTCCCCCGTAACGGCCCGTCCGGGCAGGAGGGTCTATCGTACTACGTTCGTCAGGGAGACCTGTTGCTGGTGTGCGCCAACACCTCCTTTTCCGGCCTGGGTGGGGACGGGCATGTGGAGAGCGAGTGGCTGGATCGGGTGTTGAATGAGCAGGCGGATGCGGCTTTCAAATTCGTGGCCGGGCACTTCCCCATCCATGCCGTGAACGGTTACGATCGTTATCCGCATTGGCGAGTTGTTCCCCAGGAAGGTGAAGCTTTCTGGAAGGTTCTGGTCCGGCATGGGGTGATTGCTTACTTGTGCAGCCATATCATCGCCTTCGACGTCCAAGTGCATGAGGGAGTGTTGCAGATCACCTCCGGGGGGGCGGGCACCGTGTTCGGACCCGGGGGCTTTATGCCGGGCTGTACGGAGTACTTGCACGCCGTGCAGATGGCTATTGATTTCCAGGGACTTCGCTGTCAGGTACTGGATACTGAGGGGAAATGCGTAGAATGGCTCGCTTGGCCCCTGTCGATCCCTGCGTCCGATCATTGGAGGACAGGAGCGGGAGCGGAAGCTCAGGACGTACTGCGAACTGCCTCGGACGACAGCAAGGTGGGACGCCGCGACCGGCTCTCCTTGTGGCGCTTATCGGGAGTTCTCCAGGAGGCCGACGGAGGACTGCCCGCTCAGACACTGCTGTGCGGTTGGGACGATAGCGAAACCGCTCCCACCATTTGGGTCAGTTTCGACGGTTGCCCCCCACGGCTCACCGTGCGCCTTCTGCCGCAGTCCGGCGGATATGGCCAGACGTGGACCGGCCCAGCCTTTGAGGCGGGAGCGCCCTTTGACTTTCAACTGGCGCTGCACGGTGGCATGGGCCCTGGCGGCGTCTTATGGAGAAAGGCGGATAATTCCGCTTGGTCTTCGCTTACCCCATCCTGCTCGAAAGGCGTGGAGGACCTTTCCTGGCCTCCCCTCTGGACCCTGGGTTACGGACGCAGCGGCCCTTCGGACCAGCCGTTTCTGGGAAAGAACCTGAAGTTATCCTGGTTGACGCAGGCCGTTCCCAGGGTACAGGAAGACTCCGGCAGCAACGGCAGGGAATGTTGAAGGGCGCGCGCCACGCGCCGAAAGCGCTTCGGGGGCTACCGATCCTCCGAGAGTTCTTCAGGCGGCAACTCCAAGGCGATGGCACGCTAGACCATCGGGCCGGTGGGGTAGTGCCAATCCGCATCTACCTTGATCAGGTCCGCGCCGTAGCCGATATGCTCGCGTGCGGCGCGTCTCGCTTCCTCAATGCCGCTAATCATCTGCGCGCCAGTAGGAAAATCGACCAGGTCAGGGGAGACACCGAACGGATAGTATTGGCCCACCGCCGCAATCGCTCGGGTGGCCACCCGCATGCGCGGCCCTTCCACCAACCCCTTGGTTAATAGAGTCGTGCAATGCGACGTCGGCGTATCGGGAGCCTTCATTCTCAGCGTCGCGAACAGAAGTGAACCCCGCGTGCAATGTGAGGCGGGCAAGCGGCAAAACTAACCACGCCTCTGCTCGCCGTGCTTCTTGAGCCAGTCTGATACCACGTCGGCGAACCTGTCATCTCGGAAGTCTCCCCGGTAAATTCGAGCTTCTCGCGGGAGACAACCTTGAGGGTGCCCCGATCGGTCTTCCCTTCTTCGTGGACCGTGATCGAGGTTGTCTGGATCCCCAGCCGCACGCTCAGTTGCAGCTTCAGCGAGCCCTACATAGCGCAAGAACAATGCACTATACCGCGGAGATTCTCGGTACCGGCTCAGATTCCTGGAAGGATGTGACACCTCAAGCGGATTGTTTCCAGGTGCCCCGCCGGTCGTCCAGAAAGCTGGATTGCACCTACCGATCGGTAGGTAAACGCTGGCCGACATAACCGGCCAATCTCTGCCCGTTCTCAGGATGTGCGGAGTTTGCGCGCTTCGGCGG